>NZ_CP012200.1:326870-653740 GCF_001484685.1 Thermococcus sp. 2319x1
ACTTTGAGCTTGAAGAACCAAAGCTTCCCTTTAGAAGGGTTACATATACGCAAGCCCTCGAAATACTTAAAGACCTTGGAAAAGAAATCCCCTGGGGAGAGGACATCGATACAGAAGGGGAAAAGCTGCTGGGACAATATATCAAAGAGACCTATGATGAGGATCTCTACTTTATCTACCAATACCCGAGTGAAGCAAAGCCCTTCTACATAATGAAATACGATGATAAGCCAGAAATCTCAAGGGCATTTGACCTGGAGTATAGGGGTGTGGAGATAACCTCTGGAGGTCAGAGAGAACACCGCTATGAAAAACTAAAGGCCCAAATTGCAGAGAAAGGCTTGAATGTGGAAAGCTTTGAGTTCTATCTTAAAGCATTCCGCTACGGTATGCCGCCTCACGGGGGATTTGGTCTCGGGGCAGAGAGGTTGCTCAAGCAGATGCTTAACTTGAGCAATATCCGAGAAGTTATACTATTCCCAAGGGACAGAAGAAGGTTGGAACCATAAGAGCTTTATATCATTTTGTCTTTTTATGATTTTAGGAAACAATTTGCTGGAGGAGAAAATGATGAGAAAAGTCGCCATACTCATTGTTGGAGTATTGATTTTGTCCGTTGTACCCCTTGTAAAATCAGCGGTGCCCTCAACTGCCCAAGTAACCCTAATAGAGCTTGGCCTTGGAGATTCAGTAATTTTTGGCAACTATGAAATCAAGTTTGCGGATGTTAATCCTTCCTGGACTAAGGTGAACATACACATCTATGAAAAAGGCAAAACTACACCCAGTGTCACCCCTGTACTCGGGGTTGGGGAGAGTTATCCATTCCCTACTGAGAACAATCCGCTATTTTATGTCAAAATTGCCTGGATAAAGTCGGATGCAAAGACAATATATCTTAGAATTGAGTCTCCCCTAAAAAAACTGGAAAGCAAGACCCTAAGTGAAGGAGAAACCTATCAATTGCCCCCTTGGCTGCCGGAGATCAAGATAAAAGTGGTGGAAGCAGATGATACCAGTGCTAAGTTCGAGATAATCCTCCCCTATGAGACCATCACCCAGCCTATCGAAGAGGGCAATGGATATGGTGTTCCCTATAAACTCACCGAGATTTCAGGGAAAACGATATCTTACCACCCATACCTCTATATATATCTCAAGAGTTCCACAAACAACGGGGATGTCAATTTTGATATATACATTCCGGAGTATGCAACAACTTCACTTCAGGTAAAGAGAGCACAGGTTAGCGAAGAGACACCCCAACAAGTAGTTGCCGAGCCTACGGAACTTATCTACAACGACATCCTTTATGTTGGGGAAATATTGACCTTTAGTATTAACCAAACTACTTACAAACTGAGACTCAACTCTGTCGGATATTATTATTCAAGCTTTAGCGTCTTTGATGAGAACAACACACCAATAAAGACGTTTACCGTGAAAGAAGACTCAGGATATCAGTTATCCCAGGTGCCCATCAGAGTAGAGATTCTTCCGACCATTGAAGATTTGGACTATAATCGCACAAAAGTTAGATTGTATGCTCCTGAAGGTTCTGAAGTTCAGCCAATTGTTAGAGAAGCAAACATAAAAGTTGAATTAAGCGTCAGCACGACCAGTATTCTACTCGATGGAGATGAACTTATAGTATTTGTCAACGTTGAAAATCAAGGAAGAGGCAAGGCGTTTGATGTTAACGTTGTTGCCCCGATACCAAGCGGCTTTGAGCTCAGAAGCGGAATTGGAACCTGGAGCCTAAAAATGCTCGATGCCTTCACAAAAATGCCGGTTTTGGTTTACACCCTAAAACCCACTCAGGTGGGGAGTTATAAGCTTGATACAGTAAACGTTCAGTATTACAATGAAGCAGGAGAAAGGAAGGTCGTAAAATCAAATACAATCAATCAGATCATCGTTTATGGCTTGCCAAAACTCTCTTTGAGTGGAGAAGCCTTCAACGGAACTTGGAGCTCTTATGTCCACACACAAGAAAAGACCGTCAAGCTTAAGTTTACAGTCTCTGCCGAAGGTAAAGATGCAAAATACGAGTTCATAAGGAATGCCACGATTAAATTACTTCTCCCGGACAGCCTCGATGGGGAGACGGAGCTTTTTATTGGGGATCTTAAAGCCAGAGAAACCAAAACTTTAGAAAGTGAGTATGCAATCTTAAAGCCGGATAATGCCATAATAAGTGCAATGCTAGTTTACCAAGATCCCTTGGGCAAGTGGCATGAAGAGAACTTTGGAAACCTTGTGATAGTGAATTCCCTCCCACCTGCAGTGGAGATTAAGGAAGTCAAGGTTTACCCATCTCCAGAGGAGCTTCCGCAATACGTGAACTCGACATTGGCAAAGTTGGACAACAAAACAAGGGAAGCGCTTGCGGAGAAGCTCAATAACATAACCATTTCCTATCTACCGCCATCAGAAAAAGGCATCAACTGGTGGCCGATCTTGACCGTCCTCTTCCTTGTAGCTTCGGCGCTCTTGGCTTACGGCTACATAGATCTCAAATCCAAATACGAGAAAGCCCTTAAAGAGCTTGGAAGGAGGAAGAGAAGACCCGGAGGGCTTCCAAAGAAAGAGGAGACATTAAAAGTCGAAGAAAAGGCTGTTGAAGAGACACAAACTTGAACTTCTTCTTCTTAAACCTTTATATATCCTTTTTGTTTGTTATTCTTGGGATGGGAGATGTTCAAGTACAAGCAAGTTATGGTAGTTAGAGCAGATTTAAAGCTCAGTAAGGGCAAATTAGCAGTTCAAGTGGCTCATGGGGCAGTTACAGCAGCTTTTAAAGCTTACAAAGAAAAGCCAGAATGGTTTAAAGCCTGGTTCAACGAGGGGCAGAAGAAAGTTGTCGTAAAGGCGGAGAACGAAAGAGAGCTTTTTGAGCTAAAGGCTCAAGCAGAGAATCTAGGGATTCCAACGGCATTAATAAGGGATGCGGGCTTAACGGAGGTTCCGCCGGGGACGATAACGTGTTTGGCAATTGGTCCAGCACCGGAGGAGATAGTTGATAAGGTTACTGGAAACCTAAAACTTGTGTGAGTGATGAAAATGGACTATAAGGAATTTTTTAGTCATTTCAAATATTTAAGCTCGTCTCCGGGAATAGGGGGAAGAATTAAAACCTGCCCGGAAGATTTTATAGTGAAGGAAAAAATTCCAAAGAGCATTTTTAAAGGGGATAATTGCTTGATATACCTCCTCAAAAAACGAAACTGGGAAACAATGGCTGCTATAAAGGAAATAGCCAAGAGAATTGGTATAGATTACAAGCAGATTGGATTTGCTGGCACCAAGGATAGGCATGCGGTAACTTATCAGTACATCAGCATCTGCACTGAAAACTCGGAAGAAATAAAAAAGCGTCTTGACTCTTTAGAGATTTCGGACATTTCATTGGAGTTTGCGGGATATGGGAAAAGGCTAAAACTTGGCATGCTTCTCGGGAATTATTTCCAGATAACCGTGAGAGACATCAATCCTGACACCGCTCTGGAACGTACTAAGGACATTTTGGCAGAGTTAAAAGTCAAAGGGGGCTTTCCAAATTATTTTGGCTATCAGCGTTTTGGTGAGAAAAGGGTCATCAATCATGAGGTGGGAAAGCTTCTGCTGAAGGGAAATTTTGAAGAAGCAGCGTTTAAGTTTTTGGGGGAATATACAGGTGATATGATGGGCGATGAAGCAAGAAAGAACTTTTTGGAAAGTGGCGATGTTGAAAAAGCTCTGGAAGAGTTTCCCAACTTTTTAAGGTATGAACGGGCCATGCTCTATAAGTATAAAGAGACAAAAAGCTGGAAAAAAGCCTTTGCAGTTCTTCCAAGGCCAATAGTGAGGATATTCATCCACTCCTATCAGTCTTATCTCTTTAACAAAGTGCTCTCGAGGAGAATCGAGGAAGGATTACCTCTTAATGAAGCACTACCTGGGGATGTTGTCTGTCAGGTAAAAAGGGGGCTCCCTATAAGGAGCAAAACGTTCAGAGTTACTGAAAGAACCCTTCGCTTCGTAAATGAAAAAATCAAAAAAGGAGAGGCAATGGTTACGGGACCTATTTTTGGATTCGCCTCGCGACTTGCCGGTGGGGAAATGGGCAGGATTGAGAGAGAAGTGCTGGAAGAGGAAGGTATAACGCTTGAGGAATTTAAAATGAAGCATCTAAAAATTTTGGCAGAGCCTGGCGGGAGAAGAGAGCTGTTAATAAAGCCCAAGAAATTCAGATATAAGGCCTTTGAAGAGGGACTTGTTTTCAGGTTTTTCTTGCCCAAAGGCGTTTATGCCACAAGTGTTTTGAGGGAAATTATGAAAGATCATTAAGGTGGGGGAAATGAAAATTAGGGCGATATCCATAGACATTGACGGCACAATAACGTATCCCGATAGAAGACTTCATGAGAAGGCACTTGAAGCAATTAGAAAAGCGGAAAGCCTTGGAGTCCCTGCGATGCTTGTTACGGGAAACAGTGCATGCTTTGCTTATGCAGCGAGCATTTTAATAGGGACAAGCGGCCCGTTTATTGCCGAGGACGGAGGCGTTATAGGGGATAAGCGTAACAACAGGATTTTTCTTGGAGATATGGGGGATTCCATGATCTTATGGAGCGAGCTCAAAAGACGCTATCCCCAGGCAGAGATGAGCGACACAATGAAATTTGGCGAAAGAAGGGCGGGACTTGTGATAAAAAGAACGGTTCCAGTTGAGGCGGTTAGGGAGATTATAAGGGAACTTGGCCTGAATCTTGTGGCAGTAGACAGCGGATATGCAATACATGTAAAGCAGCCCCACGTGAACAAAGGGGAAGGGATAAGAAAAGCATGCGAGCTCTTGGGCATAAGGCCAGAGGAAGTTGCTCATATTGGAGACGGCGAAAACGATCTTGATGCCTTTAGAGTAGTTGGCTACAGAGTTGCAGTGGCTCAAGCTCCAGAGAGTGTTAAAAAGGAAGCGGATTACGTAACAAGTAAGCCATATGGCGAGGGCGCTGCTGAAGGAATTTTGCACATCTTAAAAAAGTTTGGATATATCTAATCAAAATACTGTCTTGCCAGCAGCTCTCTGAACTCTTCCGCTTTTCTTCTCACATTGTCTGCAAATATGATGGCTCTCGAGACGTTAACAACAACGTCCCTTCCCTTCAATTCCCTAATAATCTCTGGACTTCCCCCTTGTGCTCCGATGCCCGGGATAAGCCATGAAAGGGTTCCACTTTTTTCTGCTATTTCAGCTATGTGCTCTCCCCTTGTTGCACCCACCACTATGCCGATTCTTTCCGGATAGCTTTTTTCAAGTTCCTTTGCAAGCTCGAGGACTTTGTGATACACATGAAGCTCAACATCTCCAATTGACTCGTTGCTCGTCAAGAGCAGAACAAATGCATGTCCCTTCTCCAAAAACGGTATTATGGCATCTCTCCCCATATAAGGGTTAACTGTTACCGAGTCCACTCCAAGTTTGTCAAAATATGCCTTGGCATAGGCTCTCGCAGTGTTCCCGATATCTCCCCTCTTGGCGTCGAGTATTATTGGCAAGCCTGTTTCGTTTTTTATGAGCTCTATTGTTTCTTCAAGCTCTTTATATCCTCTCCAGCCAAGCTTCTCGTAAAACGCGATGTTTATTTTATACCCACACACCAGATCGGCCGTTTCTTTCACGATATGCTCGTTGAACTCCACCATGCTTTTAAATCCCTTTATCCTTTCGACGTCGCTGTCAAGACCAACCACTAAAATTGACGTGTTCTTGTCTCTCGCCTTCCTATATTTCTTAATAAACATCAGAACCCACCTCTATGGGCTATTCCGATTATGTCCTTAAATCTCTCGATCCCTTTTTGCCTTAGAAAGCTCTCAATACCATGCAAAATTTCAAGCGGTGCTTGAGGATCTACCATAATGGCTGTCCCTATTCCGATAAGAGATGCTCCGGCCATTGCATATTCCAAAGCATCCTGCCAGTTCATAACTCCTCCAATACCTATAATGGGGACTTTTAAAGCTTCCGCCACTCTAAAAACTCTTGCAAGAGTAATCGGCTTTATTGCAGGACCGCTCAAGCCACCGGTTTTGAGTTTAAGGAAAGGCAATCCGGTTTCTATGTTTATTCTCATCGCCTCTATTGTGTTCCCAATGCTCAGGGCATCGGCACCTGCATTTATTGCTTTCTTTGCTACCTTCACTATATCCGTAACGTCGGGGGCAAGTTTGGCTATTATTGGCTTATCCGTCGATTCTCTTACTGCCTTTATTGCCTCTTGAGTGAGTTCCTCGTCTTTAGCCCACATCCCCTTTCCTTCCACGTTGGGACACGAGAGGTCGAGCTCAATTGCCCTTATCTCTTTGATTTTATCCATTTCTTCCCCCAAAATTTTCCATTCCTCTATGGTGAATCCCGCAATGCTTCCAATTTTGATCGTCTTAAGGTCTTTGAGCCTTGGAGCAATGGTTCTCACGAACTCTTTGATGCCCGGATTTTGGAGCCCTATGGAGTTTATTATTCCCCCATGGGTATCAACAAGCCTTGGAGGGGCATTTCCCTCTCTCGGCATTATGGTAATGGTTTTTAGGGTTATTGCGCCTATCCTTGAGATGTCTAAATATTGCTGGAGCTCAAAACCAAATCCCGCCGGTCCAGAAGCAAGCACAAGCGGATTTTTAAATGTTAGCCCAAATATTTCGACGCTTAAATCCACTCCCATTGTATCTCCCCCTTTCTAAAGAGCGGCCCGTCCTTGCATACCATTTTAATGCCCTCTTTTGTCTTTATGGCACAGCTTTTGCATGTTCCTATTCCACATCCCATTACAGCCTCAAGGGAAACGTATGAATCATGAGGAAGGTTTTTCAGCATTGGGATTGGGCCACATGCTAAAATCCCTACTTCCTCTGAATAAACATCCACAAGTACGTCTACAACTGTTTTCCCACTTTCTTCTTCTATTACAAGGGTTGACTGCTCCTCCTCAAAGAGCTCTCTTATGTACCCTCCCTTGAACCCATAGAGTTTTTTATAAACAAGCTCGGGATAAAGCTCTGAAAAGAAATTTAAAGGTGCTATCCCGCTTCCTCCTCCAATGAGTATGTACTTTTTTTCTCTGCTAATAGTTTCAATGTACGGTGTTCCATAGGGCCCTCTTATGTAGAACACTTCCCCTATGGGGCTTGAGAATATCTTTCCTGTCAACCTTCCAACACGCTTTATAAATAGGGTGAGGTTTTTGTTTTTGTAGGAATAAATGGAGAACGGCTTTGCAAGAATCGGCTCATCAAGAGCTTTTAGCATCACAAACTGTCCGGCATCCGGGTTTTCCAACTTTTCACTTAGTTTAAATTTAAAGAATCCGTAATCTTTTGCTGTTTTCTTTTCTATAAGTTCTGCCTCAATCAAAGGTCATCCCTCCAGTATACAATCCTGCCCCCTTTAATGGTCATCTCAACTACCCCGGGAAGTTTTCTCCCAAGGAAGGGGGTGTTCTTGCCTTTTGAGAACAAACTCCTTTCTGTGACTCTCCACTCTTTATCTGGATCTAAGATGACCAAATCTGCTCTGTATCCTTCACTTATGTCCCCTCTCAGGGGAAGATTGAAGAGATTTGCCGGGTTGCAGGTGACCTTTTCTAAAAGGATCTCAAAATTGATCTCGTGTTTTTCTGCTATTAAAAACAGAGATGAGAGCAGGGTTTCAATACCGCTTATTCCGAAGGGTGCTTCTTCAATGTCTACGTTCTTTTCCTCAAGAGAATACGGGGCATGGTCAGTGACTATTATGTCTATTGTGCCGTCAAGGAGCCCTCTTATAAGTTCCTCTTGATCTTCTTCTCTTGGTAGGGGTGGATTAACTTTTTTAAACGGAGAACGATCCTTCAGGTCTTCATCCTTAAAAAGGAGGTGATGATGAGTAACTTCGGCAGATACTGGAGCTCCTTTTTTCTTTCCTTCTCTCACTATATCCACGGAGGATTTTGTTGAGAGGTGCTGTATGTGAATATGCGCTCCGGTATACCTTGCCACTTCCACATCCCTTGCAACGGCTATTGATTCAGCTATGTCGGGAATTCCGCTTATGCCATAAAGCCTTGAGAACTTTCCTTCCCTCATGCTACCCCCAGATAATTCCCCTATCTCTGCGTGGTCTAAGATTGGCTTGTTTACTTTTTTTGCGTATCTTGCAGCTTCTAAAAATACCCCGAAGCTTTGAGGGGTTGTCCCATCATCACTGAAGCCTACAACGTGTTCTGCTAATTTCCCAAAATCCGTGATTTCTTTCCCTTCTCTGCCTTTTGTAATTGCTCCGATTGGGAGAACGTCGACGAGTCCTATTTCTCTTGCTTTCTCTTTTACGTATCCTATTACCTCGATATTGTCCATGGCGGGATTAGTGTTTGGCATGAGGGCAACGGTTGTAACGCCTCCATGAACAGCCGCTCTTGACCCGCTTTCTATCGTTTCTCTGTGTTCATACCCGGGCTCTCGAAAATGGGCATGCATATCTATTAGTCCGGGGATGACGAGTTTGTCCTCTGCATCGATGTCTACGGCCCCTCCTGGCTTTTTTCGCTGAACTCTCTTGATTAATCCATCTTTGATTATTATGTACCCCCTCCCCTTGAAACTCTTTGAGAGTATCTCTCCTTTGATTATCATTTTGACCCTCACAACAGATGTTTTAGCACAGTGTCTTCTTCCATTGTCCTTTCACAGTAGTGACACTTTAACTTAAGCGGTTTCCTTGAGACAACCTTAAACTTTGGCGTTACTTCTTCGTAGTGTGTTATACAATTGGGATTTGCGCATTTTATGATCCCGATTATCTCATTTGGTATTTCGACCTTTCTCTTTTCCACGACTTCCCAGTTCTCTATTATGTTCACTGTGGCACTTGGAGCTATGAGGGCTATTTTGTTGACTTCTTCTTCGTTCAGTATTTTCCCTTCAACTTTTATGATGTCTTTTCTTCCAAGTTTTCCGCTTCTTACGTTTACAGCAACAAGTATCGTGCTGTCCTTGGGCAGGTTTAGTATTTCAAGAACTTTCAACCCTCTGCCGGCAGGGATATGGTCTATTACAGTCCCCTTGTTAATTGCTGAGACCTTTAGCTCCTTCATTCTATCACCCCCAGTACAATGCCGAGAAGAGCCATCCTGACTGGAATCCCGCTCCAAACCTGTCTGAAATATGCGGAATACTTGGTATTATCCACCTCATATGCTATTTCATCAACCCTTGGCAGAGGATGCATAACCTTTAGCGTATCTTTGGCCTTCTCAAGAACCTTTAAATCCACTCTATATGACCCCTTGATTTTATTGTACTCTGCAGGATCAGGGAACCTCTCTTTCTGAATTCTTGTTACATAAAGAACATCCACTTTTGGGATCACAGCCTCCAGTTCACTGGTTTCTACGATTTCGACTTTGTTTGATATCTCTTCAACTATGTGCCTTGGCATCTCTAAGCCTTTGGGAGCCACAAAATAAAGCCTGACGTTGTAGTAAGAGAGAGCTTTTGCTAAGCTATGCACGGTTCTTCCATACTTAAGATCTCCAAGAAGGGCGATGTCAAGGCCATCTATTTTTCCAAATTCCTTTTTAATTGTATAAAGATCAAGCAAGGTCTGTGTGGGATGCTGGTTTGCTCCATCCCCTGCGTTTATTACCGGGACTCTTGCAACCTCGGCAGCCAATCTTGCAGCTCCCTCTCGTGGATGCCTTATAACTATTACATCAGCATAATTTTCTACGGTTCTTATCGTATCCATTAGGCTTTCTCCTTTTTTGACACTTGTGCTCGACGCTTCAGCAAACCCTATAACTGCTCCACCGAGTCTGTGCATTGCACTTTCAAAGCTCAATCTTGTTCTTGTCGACGGTTCGAAGAAAAGAGTCGCCAGAACTTTCCCTTTTGCGTATTTGAGTGTCCCTTCTTTTTTAAGTTCTTCTTCGAGCCTTTCTGCAACCCTCAAAACATAGTCTATGTCTTCTTTTCTAAAATCGTCTATACTAATAACGTCTTGGAACCTCATTAAAGCCCGACCGAATTAACTCTGCAAAGATTTATAAATTTTTTGTTAATATACCCAAGTAAAAAAGAGGTGATTTACATGGAAATGCCAATGAAGAAAGACCGGCTTATCGAAATGATCTTCAAAGAAGAAGCAGTCGAGTTCGGTCACTTCATTTTAAGCTCCGGAAAAGAAAGTGACTATTACATAAACATCAAAAAACTGATAACCAATCCAAAAGCCCTAAGGCTTATTGCCTTCCTTATGAAGGCCAAGACAGAGGAGCTGGGCCTTGAATACGACAAAATAGCTGGGCCAGAGTTGGGGGCGGTTCCTATAGCTGTCTCTTTGGCCTTGGAGACAGAAAAGCCCATTTTAATAGTGCGTAAAAAGAAAAAAAGCTATGGAACAGGGAGGCAGATTGAAGGGGTGGTAAAAGCGGGAGACAGGGTTCTTTTAGTTGAGGATGTCACAACGACAGGGAATAGCGTCTTAAGGGCTGCAAAAGTCTTAGAGGGAGAAGGTGCAAAGGTGGTTGCTATTATGGTGGTGGTCGATAGAGAAGAAGGTGCGAAAGAATTACTCTCGAAAGAAGGCTACACGTTAATTCCTCTCGTGACCGTTGGGGAGTTGTTTGAATACAAAGAAAAGCAAGAGAAGGATCAGAAGTAATCTTCGATAGTCTTTGCCTTTACCATTATTGCAGCTTTTTCCTCTCCGAAAGATATTTCAACAAGCCCTTCGGATTCTAAATGCTTTAAAGCATTCAAAAGGTGGGGCATGGGAGTTTCGAGTTCTTCACTCAACTTCTGAAGAGAAGTAGCTTTTTTCTTGGTTGCTAAGAGTTTGTATATGATTTCCCTTCTAGCAACCATCCAAAAACACCATTGGTATTTACTCCTTTATCATTAATAAGGGTTGTCCCGCAGTAAGTTGGCATTGTGACAATATAATGCCAAAGCTTTTCTAAACTTGGGCGGCAGCTTTTTATATGCATCTCAAAAACATTGAAACATGAGGGCAAGGGTAGAAAGATTAAGTGAGGAAGGATTCGGAGAAGCAAAGGTTGGGAAAAAGATCATATTGCTTCCTTTTACTTCCCCGGGTGACGTTGTTGAAATCAAGAGATGGCACAGAGAGAAGAAAAGGTTCGTGGCTCATGATTACGAAATAGTTGAGTTTTCTCCCGACAGAGTAGAGCCAGCTTGCCAGTATTTTGGACGATGTGGGGGATGCTTGCTTCAGCATATCCCTTACAAAGAGCAGGTAAAGTTTAAAGAAGAGAAAATTGCCCGTCTTCTCAATGTTGAAGTGGAAGTACTCCCATCCCCAAAAATCTACGGGCATAGAAACAGAATTGACGTTGCGACAACGACGAGTGGGATAGGATTTAGGAGAAGGGGAACTTGGTGGGATGTTGTTGAGATCGAGGAATGTAAAGTGTTCGGAGAAAATAGCAAAAAAGCATTGGGTGCATTGAGGGAATTTATAGAGGATTTTAAAATTCAGCTTTGGGATTTAAAAAAGAGTGATGGATTTTTAAGATACATTGTGCTCAGAGAGGGAAAATTCACGGATGAGCTGATGGTAAATTTGGTAACCTCTGCTGGCGAACTCCCCGAAGAAGTCAGCCGGTATTTTGACTTTGCGGATTCTCTTTATTGGAGTATCAACGAGACCAAAAGCGATGTATCCTACGGTGAGCCGAGAAAGGCTTGGGGAATGGAATTCATCAGAGAAAAGCTTGATGGCGTAACCTACTTGATTCACCCAAACTCATTCTTCCAAACAAACTCCTATCAGGCGGTTAACTTGCTAAAAAAGGTTGCAGAATTTGTGGAAGGGGAGAAAGTACTTGACCTTTATTCGGGAGTGGGGACCTTTGGGATATATCTTGCTAAGAGGGGATTTAAGGTAGAGGGTGTTGAGATAAACCCCTTTGCGGTTGAGATGGCCAAGAGAAATGCGGAAATAAACAACGTTGAGGCTGAATTTAGAGTTGGCGCTGATAAAGATGTTGAAAGCCTAAACCTTTATGATACGGTTATAGTAGACCCCCCAAGAGCTGGTTTACATCCAAGGCTCATAGGAAAGATTTTAAATGATTTACCAGCTAATCTGGTCTATGTCTCCTGCAATCCAAAAACATTTGCTGAAAATATCGAAAAGCTTAAGGGGAGATACTCCTTAGAAAGCATAATTGGACTTGATATGTTTCCCCATACCCCTCATGTTGAAATCATCGCAAAATTAAGTTTGAAGAATGAACTCTAAAGTTCAAAAAAAGTTAATATACATGTTTTGACAAAATAACCACGGGGTGAGATTTATGTTAGACGAAAGGGATAAGGTCATAATTGATATGCTGACGAAGGATGCGAGGACACCTTTCACGGAAATAGCTAAGGTCTTGGGTGTAAGCGAGACGGCCGTAAGAAAAAGGGTTAAGGCTTTAGAAGAGAAGGGCATAATACAGCAGTATACGATCAAGGTAAACCCCCAAAAACTTGGGTACAACTTAATAAGCATAACCGGAGTTGACACAAAGCCAGAAAAGCTGTTTGAAGTTGCAAATAAACTGAAGGAGTTTGAGTTTGTTAGGGAGCTCTACCTTTCAAGTGGCGATCACATGATAATGGCAGAAATCTGGGCAAAAGATGGCGAGGATTTAGCGGATATTATGTCAAACAAAATAGGAAAAATTGACGGTGTTACAAAGGTTTGCCCCGCTATAATTCTAGAGCGCTTAAAGTAAAGCTTTTAAACCCTTTCCTTATTATTTCTGTTGAGCGGTGGTAGTCTAGCCTGGTCCAGGACACCGGCCTCCCAAGCCGGTGACCCGGGTTCAAATCCCGGCCACCGCACCAAATTCTATTCAACTATCTTAACGGAGTCTATCTCTTCGTCTCCAAACACATAGAAGCGTAGCTCAAGGATTTCTCCATCAGGTTTATGCAGCTCCCATGCCTCATAAAGCCTCTCTTCTGTTTCCTTTCGCTTTAGAAAACTCCCGCCATCTTTATAAAATTTATTAAGGCTTTCATAAATGAAGTTGTTTATCCTCTCCTTATCCCCTATAAGCACCACCAGATCTATCAGCTTACCTTTTGATATTGTCTCTTCAACGAGCACATACACCATAAAATTCACCCAATAACTTTTTGGTCTTACTCTGTTATGTAGTTTCTTCAAATATAAATAATTTTCTCTTCGAATTTTTAAGGGAATTGGTTTATTGGCTTTCACAACTTATATGCCCATTTTAGCAAAGGAGGTGTTGATATAGTTGTTACAAATACCATGAATATTGCTATGGTCAATGCCTCCGGCCCAATAACTCCACTTGAAAGTGCTATAGTCAGCATAGCGAGCTCAACTCCAAGCCTTGGGATCATTCCAATGCCAATTCTCAAAGATGCTTTAAGATCAAAGCCCGCCAAATATGCCCCCAGGATAGAGGCTACTCCAACTCCAGCAACAAAGATGCTTGGCTTTCCCACTCGTTTAAATTCTTGCAGATCACTTTCTATACCCGCAAGGAATAGAAGTATGAGGACTCCAAGGTTTGAAAACTCTCTAATTATCTCGTTGCTCTCTGTAAAAACCCCTATAATCAGTCCCCCAAAGAATCTGACCGAGAACAATTGGTTGCCCAAGTTTTTCAAATATCCATCCGAGGAGCTTTGCGGTAGCCAGCATCAGTGCCAACAGTAGGAGCGTTTCCGTGCTACTCCCTCGAGAAAACCCACTTCAAGAGTGGGGGAGTTATAAATGTCGTTAGGATTACCATCGTAACTGGAATCGAAAATACTCCTTTGTCAAAAACTCCTTCCGTAAGGGCGACGTTAGCCATAATCAGTGCAACCTCCATCCTGGGAATCATCCCAATCCCAACTCTGAGGGCTTCTTTAGGTTTGAATCTGGCTATCAATGCACCCGCTCCACAGCCTACGATCTTTCCTATTATGGCAATTATTGAATACAGAATCGCAAACATTCCCGCATGGAGGAGAACCCCTATGTCAGTTTTTATCCCGATTCCCACAAGGAAAACAGGAACGAAGAGAGAGTAAGAGAGGGTTATCATTCTGTCGCTTATTCTCTTTGCCTCATCTGTTTGTGCTATCAGCACTCCCGCCAAATACGCCCCGGTTATCCCCGCTATTCTGAACTGCTCGGCTATATATGCAAAAATAAGGGTTATGGCAAGGGCAAATGCCGTTAAGGTTTCCGGTAAATCAATTCTTTCTGAAAGTAGCAGAACTTTCTTAACAACTGGCTTTCCAACAAGCCAGCTCATTATAAAGAACACCGCTATTTCCCCAACTAAAATTCCCAAGTCTTCTATGTAAACATGTCCCTTCCTGTGCATGGCAATTAGGGTTGTGAGTACTATAATCCCAAGGACGTCATCAACGACAGCACTGGCTAAAATAGCCGTTCCTTCCTTTGTGCGGAGCCTTTTCATTTCCATCAATATGCTTGCGGTTAACCCAACACTTGTAGCCGTTAAAATCCCACCTAGGAACAGGGCTTCAGTTCTTTCGTAACCAAACCATTCTGATAGGTAGTAACCCATCGCAAAAGGAACAATAACACCGCCGAGGGCGATAAGAAAAGTTGGCACTCCAACGCTCCTGAATTCCTCGACATCGGTTTCAAGGCCGGCAAGGAAGAGGAGCAAAACTACTCCCATCTCGCTTATTAAATGAACCCCTTCAGAATAGCTCACTACGTTTAGAAGAGAGGGACCAATAAGCATTCCCCCAATAAGCTGACCCAAAGCCCCGGGCATTTTGATTTTTGTGGCTAGATATCCGAACAGTTTGGCAACTATCAGGATCACTGCGAGTTCAAGGAACACGTCCATGCTTTCATCCCCTCTGATTAAAGCGCAACAATTCTAATAAGTCGGATTATGTCCTTAACTTCCAGCAAGCCATGAACTTTTTTCTTATCGTCTATGACCGGCAGATGGTGCTTCCCAGTTTCTGTCATAAGCTTAATGGCGTGCCCGAGGTTGTCGTCAACATGAATGGTTACGGGCTTCGTCACCATTATGTCCTCTACCTTGGAGGCTCGAGTTAAAGTGTATTTTTTCAGCAGGCCTAAGCCGACAACTGAATATCTTCTTGGCATTGTAAAAAAGTGCAGAAGGTCTTTCATCGTTATAAATCCAAGGAGTTTTCCTTCTTCGTCAACAACTACTGCAGAAGTTTCTTCACTTGTAAACTTACCAATTAGAACCGTTAGAGGATCCTCAGGATGAACCGTTAGGAATTCTCTGTCCATAACAAGCTTGACCGGAACCTTAGAGATGTACCTTATGTTGTGGCTCAGCTCCTCTTTTCTTTGAAGCATAATATGGCGTTTTTTGCCGATGATTATTGATACCTTTTTATTCTTTGCCTCTCTCGGTTTGCTTGGGAAAGGGTAGTCCACATTTACCCCCCATAATTTTTGTTTGCTCTCCACTTAAAATTTTCTCCTGGCTGTAAAGCAGAATATCCCCCACGTGGTTGCTATATACATATACAACGCAAAAATCCAGATGAAAAAGCTCTTCTTAACCTTGTATCAGGCAAAAGTTTATAAAGTGGTCATACCCAAATATCGGTAAGGGAAATATGAATTCTGATGAAAGGTTTGATGTAGTTATAATAGGCGCAGGCCCAGCAGGCCTTTTTGCGGCTTACGAGCTTGCAGAAAAAAGCGATTTGAAAATTGCAATTTTTGATGAAGGTGGAGACATAGAGCAGAGAACATGCCCAATGGACGAACTTGGCTACTGCATTGAGTGTAAGCCTTGCCATATAATGAGCGGCGTTGGGGGGGCCGGTGGTCTAAGCGATGGGACAATAAATCTAAGACCCGACATTGGAGGAAACTTGACTGACCTTACAAAAGATGAAAACTATTCCTGGCAGCTTGTATGGGAAGTCGACCGGATATTCCTAAGGCATGGTGCCCCTGCGGGAGTTTACAAGGGGAATGAAGACGAAATCAGGGAATGGGAGAGAAGAGCGGCTCAGGCAGGGGTGAAGTTCATACCAATAATTCAACGTCATATAGGTTCAGACCACACAAAAGAAGTCATAAAGAGCATTAAAGACTATCTGGAAGCCAAAGGAGTGAAGTTCATCTTGTGGACAAAAGTCGAGGGATTTAGAAAAGGAGAGGTGGTGGCGAAGAGAGGAAAGGACAAATTCACGGTAAAGTCCAGATACATAATAGTCGCCCCCGGTAGGGGAGGGGCGGAGTGGTTCCATGATGTTGCCCAAAAAATTGGACTAAAAGCCAGACACGGCCCAATAGATGTTGGTGTTAGAGTTGAAGTCCCGGCAATAATAATGGAGCCCATAACAAGGATAAACCACGACCCGAAGTTCCACATATACACAGACACATACGATGATTTTGTGAGGACTTTTTGCACCAATCCAAACGGCTTTGTTGTCGAAGAAAAATATGACGGCTACGTTGGTGTAAACGGCCACTCCATGAGGGACAGAAAGAGCAACAATACAAACTTTGCGTTTCTCACAAGGATAGAACTAACCGAGCCGGTTGAGGATACAACGGCATACGGCAAAAGCATAGCACAGCTTGCCACTACCATCGGGGGAGGAAGGCCCATACTCCAAAGACTCGGGGACTTGAGAAGGGGGAGAAGGAGCACATGGGGCAGAATCAGGAAGAGTGACGTTGAGCCGACGCTGAAACACGTAACCCCCGGAGACATAGCAATGGCGTTGCCCCACAGGGTTGTGACGAACATAATTGAGGGACTTGAGAAGCTCGACAAGGTAATCCCCGGTGTTGCGAGCGACCACACCTTACTCTACGCTCCGGAGATAAAGTACTATGCAATGCAGGTTGAGGTTAATGAGCTCCTTGAAACCAGCATAGAGAACATATTCGCCGCGGGTGATGGGGCCGGGTTGAGCAGGGATATAGTCAACGCCGCTGCCACGGGTCTCCTAGCTGCGAGGGGAATATTGATCAAGGAGGGATTGTACACAGAGAAGGACTTCAAAAAACCGGGCAACTGGAAGAGAGTTGTTGAGAGTTTGGAAGCTTAGAGGCAAAGATTTAAATTTATTCCTCTTTTCTCATTTTGGTGAGAGGATGAGGTGCAGGGTTTGTGGGGGGAGAGCGTTTATAAAACTCCATTATCCAAAAATGTATCTTTGCGCTGATCACTTTGTGGAATATTTTGAAAGGAAAGTTAAGAGGACGATTGAGAAATACAAACTTCTCAAGCCAGATGAGAAAGTTCTCGTGGTCATTAGTGGCGGGAAAGATTCTGCCGTTACGGCCTACGTTCTAAAGAAGCTCGGCTACAATGTGGAATGCCTCCACATAAACCTTGGCATAGGGGAATACTCGGAAAAAAGCGAAAAATATGCAAGGGAGCAGTGTAAGCTTATAGGGGTTCCCCTTCACATAGTTAGGGTAAAGGAACTGCTAGGAGCAGGGATTGGGGAAGTGAGAACTAGAAGGCCAGCCTGCTCTTATTGTGGCCTCACAAAGCGATACATCTTCAACAAGTTTGCCTATGACAACGGCTTTGATGCAATTGCAACCGGCCACAACTTGGACGATGAGGCGAGCTTTATCTTCTCCAACCTCATGAACTGGAACACCGAGTATCTGGCAAAGCAGGGACCTCTTTTGCCGGGGGAGGGGAAGTTTGTAAGAAAGGTTAAGCCCCTCTATGAGCTTACCGAGAGGGAAGTGGTGGCTTATGCCCTTGCAGTCGGATTGGAGTATATAATCGACGAATGTCCCCACGCAAGGGGAGCTACAACACTGGAGTACAAGCAAATTTTAAATGAGCTTGAAGAAAAAAGGCCTGGGACTAAAATAAACTTCGTCAAAGGCTACTTAAGAAAAAAGCATCTATTTGAGGCTGAACTTGGGGAGATAGAGCTCAAGGAATGCAAGATCTGTGGTATGCCTGCTCAAGGAGAAAAATGCTCATTCTGCAGATTCTGGGGCTTGGAAGAACCTGTCAATCTTAGGATGGTTGATACCGATGAAGAGACTTTCGGGCCCTGAGGGGTGATGAGGGCCTTCCTATCTGAGGGGTAGAGTTAAAAAAAGAAAGATTTAGAGCTCCTTAAACCTTACTGTTAACTCTAATTCTTTTTCTACTGGGAAGAGCATGGTATAGCTGACCCCCTGCTGTATGAAGTCCCACCCAGCCTCACTCTGGCTGAGCGTTTTTATCGGGAACTTCCAGATTTTTGCTTTTCTATCGAGTTCTATCCTAACTTTTCCTATGCCGTATGGGTCATTCACTTCAAGTTCTTTTGTCTCAAATTCTTCTGGCTTCTCCATGACGCTGTGTACTGCCAGGTTAATCTCAACTCCGAAGAGGGCTCTATATGGTTTTTCAAGCGAGACTCTGTATTTTGCAATGAAGCCGTCTTCCGTTAGCTCTATTGTCTTCTCCACCCTTGCAGGAGTCTTCTCTTCTGCATAAATCCCTCCTTCACGCCACAGCTTTACTCCGTTTTCTATCATTTCATACCCGTAGGGCTGATTCACAAAGTCGCCGAGCTCGCGGTACTTTACAAGGCGGTAGTTGTCGAGGGTTTCCTCTGGTTTGATGAAGTGGTCTTGTAGAATAGCCCTCAGCTGCCAGTCATAGGCAAGCTCTCGCTTTATCTCCTCTGGAATCTTTTTTCCAAGCTCGTGTATGCTTGCAACACCTTCTTCGCTTTCCTCCTCAGGCGTGGCTGCTTCCGGCACTTCGTGATAGTGTTCCCATCTTCTCGAGAGAACATCGTTGTAGTTCACGGCCTTTCTCTTGGAGCTCAGTTCAAAAATGCTGCCACCATAGTGGGGCTTTATCGTGGCAATAAAGCTATCGTTTTCCAGCATAACCTCTTCCCTTCCGTCAAAATCAACGTCAAGGATTTTGTTTTCTGGCTTCAGGTATCTTTGGGCTTTTATTATGTTCTCCCACACCGTTCTCCTCAAGTGAGGCAGATAAATTCCCCCAAAGACGCCGTGCCAGTATGCGTCATTGCACTGTGCCTTGAGAACGTATTTTCTAGCTTCGGGGTTATCTCTCACGGCTTTGCTTACCATGAGCATTCTTTTGTGCATAAAGTTGCTCTCCGGATACTTAAAGAAGAAGTTCTTCCATATGCCCCCTCTGACAAAGACGCGGTACTTTTCAAACTTCCCCTCTTTTTTCAGTCCTTCTACAAACTCCACGAAAAGTTTTGCCTGCTTTGCTGGCAGAGACCATTCGCTCATCTCAAAGTATGATGCTATTGGAAGGTACACCAGTCCCCTCGGGGTGAATTTGCTTAGGTATTCTGTGTAAGTCATGAGGTTAATCTTTTCGTTGCTTGTAATTGTGTCAAAGAACTCCCTAAGCCAGCCTTTCTCATAGACCCATTCATAAGTGCCCGGCCATACCCCGAACTTTTCGCCGTCGTCGTGGAACACGGCTACCTTTGAGGGGTCATCACTTGCAAGACTCTCTAAATATTCGATGGTCTTCTTGACCGGACGGAAGGGTATCAAATAGCGCAATTTTTCATCTATGGGGAATACCGCTATGACCTCTCCTCCATCTTCCGTATAATACGGCCAGAAGAGTTCTTCTTTGCTCAATCCGGCACTCATGAAGTGATAATCATCGACGACCACGTACTCGATTCCAGCCTCCCTAAGCGACTTTACGAGTTCTGGCTGCCATACCCTCTCCGTAAGCCACACGCCCTTTGCCTCATAGCCGAGCTTTCTTGCGTAATCTTTTAGCATTTCTATCTGAACCAGTCTGTCTTCTTTTGGAATGGCCGCTAACACCGGCTCATAAAATCCCGCCACAACGATCTCGAGCTGACCCTTTTTTATGAGGGATTTAAGAAGATCAAGATAATCTGGTCTGTTTTGCTCGATCCACTCTAAAAGCGGCCCGCTGAAGTGAACGTTTACCTTCATATCTGGAAACTCTTCCAGAATCTCCATAAAGGGCCTGTAAGAGCGGTTATACGCTTCCTCAAACACCCAGCCAAAGTTGCCCAGCGGCTGATGATTGTGAATGCCAAATATGAAGTTTATCCTTTCCATTCCTGCACCCCCGCAAACTTATTATCACTAAGAGTGATAGTGGAAAAGGTATATAAATATTTTATGCTCATATATCAACTAGGGTGAACAAATATCACTTGGGGTGAATAAAGATGAAGAGGAGTGTGTCTCTGTGGATTGTTTTTTTGATGGTTCTCAGCTTAGTGCCAGCAGCAGAATTTGCCAGTGCCCTCTACGGGACAAAAGTTATCGATGGAAATCTAGGTGATTGGGGAACCTTGGACCTTATTGGGCAAGCAAAGGATAACGGTCTGGCAGGAGCAAATCTAGATAAATTGTATGTTGCGTGGGATGACCAATACCTCTATATTGCCGTAAAAACCAATAACACCCAAAGCTGGAGCATAGCTTATGGAATTGGGATAGACGTTGATCCGGGAAGCGGGAATGGGTATACTGGGGACTCTTCCCCCAATGACGCTTGGGGAAGGCGCATAGGATTCGGAAACGGCTATGCGATTGATTACGAGATATACTTCTGGTGGGACTGGGGCAACGGCATGAGTGCTAACAACTTTATCACATGGACTGGCGGTGGATGGGACTACAAGAGTCTTGCGGACGTCGGCGCGAACTTTGCTTACACGGGCGATACCTCAACTGGCCTTCAAGTTCTCGAAATCAAGATTCCCTGGAGTGCACTCGGCGGAAAGCCAAACAAGCTCGCTCTTATAACTTGGGCTGCAGGCGGGGGTGAAAGCTCTGCCGTAAGCTCCGTTCCGTGGGATGCAACATTGGAAAGCCTGGATTCTCCGTTTGCTTCTTGGTATAGTGGGGATGAATGGGGGGATAGTGATTACTTCACAGAGTTGGCGGAAGTACAAATAGCTCCAAAAACTATTGATGGGGACTTGGGTGATTGGGCAAGCTATGAATTAGTAGGTGTTAGCACATTAAAGGGCCCGGATGGTGCAGATCTTGACAAACTTTACGTCTCATACGATGACCAATATTTATACCTCGCTTTGACAACAAACAACACAGCGAACTGGGGAATAGTGTATGGCTTTGGAATAGACGTTAAGGACGGCGGATACAGTGGAGACACCGATGCCTGGGGAAGGAAGATAGGTTTCATAGGTAGAGGTGTTGATTATGAGATTTACTTCTGGATGGACACAGGAAATGCTAAGATCGGTGGAGGAAACTTTATTACATGGAATGGACAGGGATGGGACTTTCAGGATGTTGGAACAGTTGTAACATATGATGCCCAAGTTGATCCAAATTTGGGTCTTCAAGTTCTTGAAATGGCGATCCCATGGGAGGCCATAGGGGGAAGAGTCTCACAGGTCGCAATAATAGCATGGGTTGCGGGTGGTTTTGGAGGAGATTCGGCGGTTGATACAGTTCCTTTGGATCCCGAAGTTGATGGAAGTGACTGGACAGACCAGGATTACCTCTCAAGCTTTGCCATCATTGATATTCCAATTCCAAAACCGGAGCTCACAGTTAGCCTCTCCTCCAACGTGCTTGATGTTGAGCAGTGGCAACCTGCCAACATAACGATCAAAGTCAAGAACATAGGGGAAGTTGATGCCCAGAATGTGACTGTCCACCTTTACGATGGAAATGACCTATTAAAGAGCTGGGTAGTTAACCTGTCAGCTCATGCCGAGGTTAATCTCACCTACCTCTACTCTTACTCGGAAGCCTGGGGAGTTCACACCTTAAGGGCCGTTGTTGATCCAAATAACGAGATAGATGAGGCCAACGAGGACAACAACGTTGCAACCCTTGATATCATTGTTGGACAGATTGCAGAAAGGCAGAACAGATTGGTAAGATTCGGCATGTACGTATGGCCGAGGCTTTATCCTGCAAAATACGAAGAGACGAAAGAAATGGTGGAGAATCTCCTCTCCATGGGCTTACCTTCAAAATACGAGGACATCATAAAGGGATTTGAGCTGAGGCTTAATGAAAGCTTAGAACTCTTCAATGAAGGTAAATCCCTCATTTATGAGCCCCACTACGAGTTGAGAGGGGCAATGAAAATGTTCTCAGCGTACTCACGCCTTCTAAGATTGCAGAGGGAGATAAAAGACTTTTTGGAAAGCTTGGGGTTCAAGAAGAAGATTGACGGGTCATTGAGCGATTGGGATGAAACTTCGCTGGTTGCTCAAAATAAAGCGGGGGCCGGAGCTGGGGCTTACTTAGATGCCCTCTATGTGGATTACGATGACGAATACATCTATATAGCCCTAAGCACCAAGAATACGGAATCATGGAGAATTGCCTATGGATTTGCATTTGACTACAAAGATGGTGGATACACCGGAGATACCGATGCCTGGGGAAGGAAAATCGGATTTGCCAGAGGCGTTGATGCGGAAATTTACCTCTACTGGAATGGACCGTTCTTTGGCGAACCTGGAACAAACACAATAACAAGTGCGGAATTTGCAATATGGAGTGGAACTGGGTGGAACTATCTGCCTCTCTTCAAGAACGCATCGGTTAAATACACTGGTGGCGAAAAAGGATTGCAAACCCTTGAGATAGCTATTCCATGGGAGCTCTTTGGAGAAAAACCCGAAAAGATTTATATTGTTGCCTGGATTACTGGAGCCAACGCAGGGGATTCAGCAGTTACGACAATCCCAGACGATCCAAGTGTACACGACAGTGACAACGAGTGGGGCGATGCAGACGTTATAAGCACCTTTGCGGAAGTTTACATTGAGTGATGCCTCTTTTTACTCTTTTTTATCTACAAGACGGCCTTTCTGAACAAGTATATTGCAAACGCCACGGCAAGCTGGTTTGAAAAGTTGTCATCTGGGGGCAACTCATAAAATTCTGCCAGCATTCCCGCTAATGCTCCCACAAAAGCATGGGGAAGGTCTACTAAAAGAAAGAGTATTAAAAAAGCACTTAAAAAATACGCTAAGCTCCCTTCTACGCTTTTTCCGTTTTTAAACCTGTGCTTTCCGAAGGGTTTGCCCACTATCGCTGCAATGGCATCTCCAAGGGTTGCAACAGTTATGGCGCCTATGGCTATCTCCTTGGGGAAAAAGCAGACTATTATTAACGCTGCAGCTGTGAAGTATATGTGTGCTCCAATTGAGTGTCTCTCATGTTCTCTGGAAATTGCGTCCAGTTCTCGCTCTACGAGAGCTATCACTTCATTCCCCACATAAATCCCGAGCTTCTTTTTTACTTTGTCCCTCAGTTCCTCGACTATCCTAAAAGGCTCCAAAATTAGAAAGATTATTAATGCAAATGCAACAAATCCTGTTGCTGCTTTTTGCCCAAATATCAAATATATCAAGGGGACGGTAAGCCCAGTGAGATGCAGTGCTTTTCTCTTAAGTTCGCTTTTTATGCTCATTCCTTATCACCTCCAGTGCCTCTCTGAGGTCCTTGACTATATAGTCGGCATGCTTTGGCAAGAGAGACTTGAAGTACCCTCTTCTCACGAGGATTGTCGTTGCGCCTATCTCTTTTCCTCCCCTCATGTCCGTATCGTCCCTGTCCCCCACCACATAAATCTCGTTTTCCTTTGGGAACAGTCTCTTTGCGAGTATAAAATTGTACGGCTCAAGCTTGCTATGTCCGGTTTCTCCGCTTATTATAAGATGATCAAAGTAGTGCTTCAGGTTGAGGTATTCGAGTTTTTTCCTTTGCCACTCAGAGGAGGAATCCGTCACAAGTATAACCTTTGCCCCCATGTCCTTTAACCCCTTTAAGAACTCAACGGCATCTGGATAAAGCTTTAAATTTGAGAAAAATGTTCTATCGACCAGTTCAAACATCTCTTTCAAGTCCTCTTCCGGTATTTTCTGGTAGATTCTCTCCATAAAGTTCTCAACGAGTTCATCTAAATCAAGTAGATGCAGCTCTCTTGACTGCTCCAGCTCTTTGTATCTCTGGGTAAGGATGTAGAGGAGCGCCTTAAACTTTCTCTTTCTGATTAAATGGGGTAAAAGCCGAAGAACGCTCCATCTTGCTGCTTCCCATGTGTTGCAGAGGGTATCATCTAGGTCAACAATCACAAGCATGGAACACCTCTCCTTATATAGCTTTAGCGTTAAAGCTTAAAAACTCTAAGCGTAGTTTTTCCATGAGGGGCCATGAAGGGAGAGTTACTTGTGCTAACGGGGATGGGGTTGATATTCATAGGCTTCATGCTGATTTTCATAGGAACTTTAATGGCGGCATCTGCCGAAGAGGCCGACGTTGAGGGCGGGGGAGTGATAATGATTGGCCCCATCCCGATAGTCTTTGGAACGAGCAGAGGAGCCACTCTGGCAATGGTACTCGCAATCTTTCTAATGCTCCTGTGGATAATAGGGGCTTTGCTGAGCAGGAGGGTATGAAGTGGAGTACATCCTTGACCTTTCCATTCTTCTGGTCTTTGCAAAAACCTTAGAGTGGCTTTTCGAAAAGAAGGAAATTCACCCTATAATTGCCCACATACTTACCGGGATGGTACTTGGGCCGTTTCTTCTCAACGTTGTCTCTCCTTCCGAGCCTTTAAAAGTTCTATCCGAGTTTGGCCTTCTGATGATGATGCTCTACATGGGTCTCACGAGCAACTTTTCGTCAATTGCCTCCAACAAAGCAAAAGCAATTTCGGTAGCTGGTTTAGGTGTTGCGTTTTCATCCCTTTTTGGCTTTTTAACTGTTTACTTCTTTGGAAAGGGCTTAGCCGCTGCTATCTTTGTGGGAGTGGCCTTGGGGAATACCGCAATTGAGGTGACAAGCGGGGTATTGCTGAAATCGAGGGTTAGGAAGGAAATCTCATCAATATTGATGGGAGCTGCCTTTGCCGATGATATAATGGCAGTTTATTTAATCGGGATAATCACAGCAATGACAAAAGGCGAGCTTGCACTCTTTCCCCTTGTTATCTTGACGATTAAAATAGCCATATTCATAACGGCGGTTCTCTTGCTTTCAGAATATATTTTTAAGCGTTCTACAAGGTTTTACAGCATACTGAGAAACCTGAACATCTTCTTCACCTTCACAATAATTCTTACGTTTCTCTTGGCAATAGTGGCGGAAAGAGTTGGCTTGCACCAGATAATCGGAGCTTATCTTGCAGGTTTAACAATAAGCAGACTCAGGGAAAGAAGGGATCCGCTTGTACTAAGCAAGATAAAGCTTAACGAACTCATTGGAGACCTTCAGGTGGTTCTTACAGAGTTCTTCATACCCCTGTTCTTCATTTACGTGGGGTTAATGTTTAATCCATCCCTCAGTGAGCTCAGCATTGCTCTGATAGTTCTTCTTTACCTGGCTGCGGTTTTGGGGAAGCTCCTTGGCTGTGGATTAGGAACGAAGGCGTTTGGATTTGACTGGCGGTCAGCGATTCTTGTGGGCATAGGAATGGGTGGAAGAGGCAGCTTGGAGCTTGCCATATTGAAGTTCGGGATTGAAGAAGGACTAATAGACCAGAACCTCTTTGCCACTGTTGTCATAGTCTCGATGCTAACAGCCATAACCACTCCCCAGTTCTTCAGGCTTTATTTGTCCCGCATAAGAGGAGAGTGACAAAAGCTTAAATGCCATGCCGATAAGTCTAGGCTGGTGAGAGCATGATTCCAAAGGAAGGAATTAGCGAGGAAGAAGTGTTCGCTGAACTTGAAAAAAGGCTTAAAGTAGACTTGACTTTTAATTCAGGTAAGATTTTGGGATCAATGTGCACTTACCCTCATCCACTTGCCCAAAAGATAATTCAAAAATACATAGACAGAAACTTAGGAGATCCTGGACTGCACAAAGGGAGCAAGGAAATTGAGGAAGAAGCCGTTCAGATGCTTGGAGAACTTTTGCACCTGAAGAGAGCCTATGGTAACATAGTAAGCGGCGGCACCGAGGCGAATATCCTGGCGGTTAGGGCCTTTCGCAATATATCAGATGTCGAGAACCCCGAATTAATTCTCCCAAAAAGCGCCCACTTCTCTTTTCTAAAGGCAAGCGATCTGCTGGGGGTAAAACTGGTCTGGGCTGAACTCAATGAGGACTATTCTGTTAATGTGAAAGACGTTGAGAGCAAGATAACCGACAATACCATTGGGATAGTTGGAATTGCCGGTACAACCGGGTTAGGTGTTGTGGATGACATTCCCGCTCTTTCAGATATTGCCGTAGATTACGGGATTCCCCTTCATGTTGACGCAGCCTTTGGTGGGTTTGTGATACCCTTTGCAAAAGCTCTGGGTTATGAGTTACCAGATTTCGATTTCAAGCTCAAAGGTGTGCAGAGCGTTACCATAGATCCACATAAAATGGGAATGGCTCCAATTCCAGCCGGTGGGATAGTTTTTAGGAGGAAAAAGTACATGGATGCCATAAACGTTCTGGCGCCATACTTGGCTGGTGGGAAGGTATTCCAGGCCACGATAACGGGCACCAGACCGGGTGCGAATGCAATAGCCGTTTGGGCTCTCTTAAAGCATCTGGGCTTTGAAGGGTATAAGAGAGTCGTCAAGGAAGCCATGGAAAATGCACGCTGGTTTGCAGAGCAGATAAAAAGCCTAAGGGGGGTGTACCTGATAAGGGAGCCAATGCTGAACATAGTCTCCTTCGGCTCCAAGAAGCTTGGGAAAATTGAAGCGGAGCTTAAGGCGAGGGGCTGGGGAATAAGTGCCCATAGAGGATACATAAGAATCGTTATGATGCCCCATGTAAAGAGAGAGCACCTTGAGGAGTTTCTAAAGGATCTGAGGGAAATTCTGAGAAGGGTTCTTTAGTTTTTGTTATTTTTCAAAAAATTAAAAAGTCTCAAATCCAGCACTGGTGCTCGGGTTTAGTTGTGCTATAAAACCTCACAAACTCTCCATGTTCTTTTATCTCGTAAAAGCCTTCTGGCAAGTCTTGAAGCAGCTCCTCCAAATTTTCACCCGTCCTAATAATTTCGCCAGTAGACAAGTTTATAAGCTCGTACATTTTGACTACCTCAATTACGAAAATTCATCGATAGAATATAAATTTTACGGAATATTTTCCGTCTATATTGGGCATTAACAAGAAATTTTTTCCAATCTATGTGACAAACATTTAAGACACAGAGCAGGAGATTGCAGCAGAAGAGCTTTTTGAAGTCTTATTGGAACTAAACCATTTGGCAAATTCTTTAGAGTTATATCAGTAGACTTTCAATTCTTTTGAAGTCTTATTGGAACTTTTTCTATGTTGATGTTTTCTAACTGTATTATGCCCCCAAGTACCTTTCAATTCTTTTGAAGTCTTATTGGAACCGAGAAGACGGAAGTCAAGGTCATCAAGAGAGAGACACTTTCAATTCTTTTGAAGTCTTATTGGAACAGGGAATCCGGTGGCTTCTCGAAGGAAATCCTGCTCGACTTTCAATTCTTTTGAAGTCTTATTGGAACTCTGGACACGCTGAAATCAAAGTCCTCTACAACAAGAGCTTTCAATTCTTTTGAAGTCTTATTGGAACTACAAGGAGGTCGATGGAGTGCGGTATTACTATGCAGACATCTTTCAATTCTTTTGAAGTCTTATTGGAACGGACAATATAGAAGAGCTCCTCAGTAGACTCGAAGAGGAAGCTTTCAATTCTTTTGAAGTCTTATTGGAACCTTGCTTTAATCTTGTCTCTGTCGAAAATCCCCCACTTTCAATTCTTTTGAAGTCTTATTGGAACAATTATTGCCAGAACACCTTCCTTCTTCCGACCGACCTTTCAATTCTTTTGAAGTCTTATTGGAACGACCTACGATGACGTCATAAGGCGATTGATATACGCATACAAAACTTTCAATTCTTTTGAAGTCTTATTGGAACAGGGGTGAATTTTCCTTGAAATCCTTTACAAAGTAATTAGATGGCTTGAATCTTATAAGCTTTTCGTCAAAGGGTCAATAAAACTCCCTTCAAAAAGCTCGAATTCGGGCCCTCAGAAAAGACTCCAAAACACTCACTCGCCTGAACTTACTCTTTTTCTCCCATGTTCAATCTTGTTCACGAGACTTCCAGAGACAGAACGAAGGCTAAAATTAAAAATAGGCTAATAAAAACACTTTAAACTAAAAATGGTCGAATTTCCGCGAGGAGAGAACGTTAAAGAATTCCTGAGAAGCCTTCGCTCAAAAACCCGAAAAAATTTCGTTACAAAAACCCAAAAACTTGTGACTCTTTGTCCGATAATAACCTTCAGTTACTAAAAACATCCAGAGCAACCTTGGAGGCTAAAAATCAAAAACAGCCCAACAGAAGAAAGAAAACCCGAAAAAGAAAAAGCTAAACGTGATACGGAACTATTCGATAAGTATTCTGAGTTTTCTCAATACAACCTGAGGGGTTTCTCCGAATATCAGGATCATCGCTTCTTTGCCCCAGTCTCCAAGATGATAAATTATGTCGGGTTTGCCGTTTATCCTCTCAATAGCTGTTCTTATTCCCCAGGGAATGGTGCCCCCTTCCCGGGCTTTTATCTCCTCCGGCTCTTCCCTTCTATCGTAGAAAGATATTCTAAGCCCCAAGTTAGAGGCTTTTTTAATCAGCTCCTCGCTGTATTTTAGGTTTAGCGCACTTCTGGTTTCTGGGAAGAACTCCATGAAGGTTAGGATTGCCCTTGCCAGATGATCTGATGCCCCAAACTCCACTCCTCCTACCGGCTTTACAGCACTTCCGAACTTTACTATCCTTCCCTTAACTCCGGCAACGTCGTCTTTGCTTTTTGCGTAAAGCTTGGGCAGTGCGTAGACAAAGTTCATGCCCACCTCTGGAACGTGTTGGGGAAGATTTTCAATCGCTACAAGTTCCTTAATGGCATTTCTCAGGGACTCATGGACTCTCCATTTTTCAGCTGGAATCTCTATCCAGGCGTTTTGATTAACGGGGCAATGACCGTGGCCGATTCTCGCTCCATAGTAAATTCCCATTGTGATGAATTCCTTCGCTATTTTTACAGCTTCTTCGAGCTCCTTTCCTTTGGCTAAATTTGCCGCTATTGCCGCAGAGAAAGAACATCCGGTGCCGTGGGTGCAGCCATCAACAAACGGTGCCCTGTATTCCTTGAACTCGCCGTTAAAATAAAGCACATCAACGGCTTCACTCAATCCCAGGTGTCCCCCCTTAACTATTGCGCCCTCCGCCCCTAGCTCCTCCACGATGATTTTTGCGGCTTTTTTTGCATCTTCAAGGTTTTCAATTCTTATTCCGCTCAGCTTTTCAGCTTCTGGCTTGTTTGGAGTTACGACCTTTGCGAGGGGGATAATCTTCTCAACCAAAGCGTCCATTGCGTCTTCCCTCAGCAACGGTGCCCCGCTTTTGGCTATCATTACCGGATCCACCACGAGGGGAAAGCTGTATTTTTTCACCGTTTTTGCAACGGCTTTAATAATCTCGGCGTTGCTCAGCATTCCGGTCTTTGCGGCATCCACTCCGATATCCTCAGCAACGGCCTCTATTTGCTTTGAAACGACCTCTGCCTCAATATCGTGGATTGCCCTTACTTCTTTGGTGTTTTGAGCTGTTACTGAGGTAATTGCAACCAAGCCGTGAACACCAAAAGCTGAGAAGGTCTTCAAATCTGCCTCTATTCCGGCTCCACCCCCACTATCACTGCCGGCAATTGTTAGGGCTTTTCTAATCATTCTATCACCCCCATCTTTCTTAGGGCTTTGAGGGTTAGAAAACCAAGAGTCGTTCCAACAAGGGTGCTGGGGGCAAAAGCTATCCAAAACCACACAACCCCTTTGTGGACGTTTATGAGGGGCCCAAAGAGGAGGGAGCTCAGAGTGCCTCCTATAAATACAGTTGCAAGGGGCTCGCTAAATGCTGCCCAGTCCTTTTTTACCGCCCCATATACTAAACCGACTGTAAATGCTCCTGGAATTCCACCGGGAATTGAGAATATCGTGCCCACCCCTAAGGACATCCTCAAGATTCCTATAAAGAGGGCCGTTAGAGAGGCCCACCACGGGCCGAGCAGAACCCCCGTTATTACGTTTATGAAATGCTGAAAGGGAGCGACTTTCGCTGGACCAACTGGAAAAGAAATCGTGCCGAGGATAACTCCCAATGCAGTGAAAATGCCTACATAAGCGAGCTTTTGTGTCTTTGTTTCAGCCTTCATCCGATAACCTCCTCTATAATCTCTCTCATTTTTTCAGTGGCTTCCCTCACGTTTTCTGCCCCCATTATTGCAGATATCACAGCGATCCCATCCACTCCGGCTTTGAGAACCTCTCTAACGTTTTCGTGATTTATGCCGCCTATTGCCACCACGGGGATTTTTACCGACTCCACTATTCCCCTAAGCCCTTCTATGCCAATAACCTTAACATCCCTCTTTGTGGGCGTTGGAAAGACAGAACCCGCTCCCAGATAATCTGCCCCCTCGTTTTCCGCTTGCAGGGCCTCCTCCAAACTGTAAACGGAGGCACCTATGATTAGATTGGGTGCTATCTCTCTGGCAATTGAGATGGGCATGTCCTCGGGCCCTAACTGAACCCCATCTGCATTTGTTGCTAAGGCCACATCCAACCTATCGTCCACAAAGTAGAGAGCATCGTATTCCTCTGTGAGCTTCCTTATTTTCTTACCTATATCTATCATCTCCCTTGTCGGGGCGTTTTTTATTCTCAGTTGAATAGAGGTTGCACCACCCTCCAATGCCTCTCCGACGCTTTCCACCTCTCCCCTTAGCCTTCTATCAGTGATTACATAAAGCCTCAGTTTTTTTCTAAGGTTCAACTTCCCTCACCTTGGCTCTCTCTTTTATGAGTTCTCCATCAATCCTGTAGAGCCAGTCGTAGAGCTTCATATGAAAACTCCCCGGATACGGGGATTCTTCAAAGGCCCTCTCTGCGGCGATCTCAAATGTTACCAATCCGGCTATAGATGCTTTCAAAGGTTCTTCAACCGCTAAAAATGCTCCTATTATTGCAGTAGCCATGCATCCAGTTCCCGTTACCTTTCCGAGCATGGGGGTTCCGTTTTCTATAGCGTAAGTTCTCTTGCCATCGCTTACGTAATCCACAGAGCCGGTGACTGCTGTCACTGTGTTGAATTCTTCAGCCGCTTTCTCCGCTAAGTCCTTTGCAGCTTCTTTATCATAAACTGTTGAATCTACACCTCTGGTTTTGCCGTGTTCACCCAAAAGAGCTGCTATCTCCCCAAAATTGCCCCTTACTACGCTTATATCTCCTACCTCCAACAGTTTTAGAGAGGTCTTTGTTCTCAGCTTTGTTGCCCCGGCTCCAACGGGATCAAGGATTACAGGTTTTTTGAGCTCCTTGGCTATCTCAACGGCTTTAAGCATGGAGTATATCTTATGCTCGTCAAGGGTTCCAATGTTTATTACCAGCGCGTCTGCCAGGGCTATCATCTCTTCAAGTTCCTCTATTGCGTGGGCCATCACTGGAGATGCCCCTACGGCTAAGAGAGCGTTCGCGGTGGTGTTCATAACGACGTAGTTGGTTATATTGTGCACTAAAGGTTTCTTTTCTCTAAGCTTTTCCAAATCCTTACCAATCCATTCCATTTCTTTCACCTCCCAAGCAAATAATATAAAGCACTTACAAGGAGGAATGTCGGAATGCTTGAGCCAAGTCTGAAGCCAAGCTCGCTCAAAACTGGAATGTGAAGTCCAAAGAGACCCTCTATTGCTAATCCCATGTAGAACACAAACCCTATCGCCCAGATTATTATCGCCTTTAAGTTGTATCCAGCAAATGAACCGTTTTCATCAAGAAGTTCTTCCGGAATGTAAGTTTTCCTTACAAGGAAGTAGTCGGTTACCATTATTGCCGCTAAAGACACAAATGCCCCGCCTATAAGTAGTAGAAAACTTTCATACTGTTCCATTGGGAAAACAAGGGCTAAAAGAGTTCCAAGGAAACCAACCAAGAGCACCTGTTTCTTTGCATCCGCTTTCGGTGAGATGTTCTTGTAGGTTATTGCCGCCGAGTAAACATCGAGGAACGTTGTGGTGACCGTGGAGAATATGACTATCAGCATAGCTGGAATTCCAATTCCGTAAGCTGCTATGATTCCGATTGGATCTCCTTTACCAGTTGCCATATTGGTCAGTGCTCCAACGAAGTAGAAGAGGCTTGAGGAGATGAAGTAACCCAAGTAGGTTCCCCAGAAGGCCGGACTTTTATCCTTGGCAAACCTTGAGTAATCAGCTATTAACGGTGCCCATGAAAGGGGCATCGCTATTACCAGATCCAAGGCAAGCATAATGCCTATTTCTCCAGTTCCGGGTTTGGAAAGGAGTTCATCCAGAGGGAACCTCTCGAGCGTAACGTAGGTTAGCCACAGGCTTAATGCAAGTAAAAGCAAGGCCGCTATTTTTTCGAGCTTTTCCCAGTTCTTTGGCCCTATATACGTCCATCCAGTAACGAGGATGCCTAAGAAGATTACCCAGAGGGCATAGCTTTCAAAACCGAAGACTTTTGATACCGCGTTCATTGCGTTTGCTCCAACTATGAGCATTATTGCCGTCCATCCTATGAGCTGGAGGTAGTTCAAGACCGATGGTAAAATCGAACCTTTAATTCCCAGGGGGGCCCTTGAGAGCACCATAGTTGGCAGCCCTGTTTCCTCACCTTCAAGGGCTATTAGGCCCATTACCGTATTTCCAAGAACGTGTCCGGTGATTATTACCAGTATCGCCATGCCAAGCGAAAGTGCTGGAGTTAGCAACGCCCCTGCCCAGAATTCCGCGATGCTTATTCCTGCTCCAAACCATATTGCAAAGATCGTCAAGAGGGTAAACGTCCTTTTACTCTTCTCTACAGGTCTTATATCGTACCCCTCCATGTTTTCACCTATACCTTTTAAATCCTCCAAGCCTTTATAACCATTTTGTTGAAATTTAAAACCAAGTTGTAAAAGCAAAAAGAACATGCGACGGATTTCAAGAGAGACGCTTCAGGTGCGCATAACGTAAAAAAATCTATCCAGGGAAGAGTGAACCCTCTGGTAGTATTTTTCCAGAACTTCAAACCCAATTTTCTCAGCTACTCTATCTGCATCAAACTGAGCGGGAAACGCTATGCTTAAGTACCCGTCAAGAACATCATATATGCTTGATAAGGCTTTTTCATACAGTTCCTCTCTTTTTCTCCCGCCGAGAGTTGCAGAGCTTCCGTAGGGCGGATCTGTCGCAACGGCCTCAAAAGTTTTATCAGGAAAGAGCTCTCTAAGTTTTGTCGCATCTCCCTGCTTTAAAACGTAGTTTTTGACCCCATAATGTTCCAGATTCCTTTTAGCGCCTTCAACCATATCTTTTCTTAGATCCACCCCGTAGACCTTCAACCCCATAAGACCAGCTTCGATAAGGATTCCACCAGTACCCATAAAAGGATCAAGAACTTCTTTTTTTGCCCTTGCCAGATTAACCATTGCCCTCGCCACTCTTGGAGGCAAGGCTATAGGTTTGTAAAACGGCCTTTGGTCAGCTTTTCGTTCATTAAACGGCTTTGCTTTAAAAAATCTCTCTCTAATCCCAACCCAGAGCTTTTTCCCGCAGTAAACTCTGATTAATGTTTCGGGAGAGCTTAGGTTAACTTTGAACCCTCTTTTTGATATTATCCCCCCCAGTTTTCTCTCAACGTTCTCTACTAAATGGGAACAGTTCGCCATTGTCTCTCTATCTACCTTAAAGGTTCCCCTGATGCAGTTTTCCCATTTGACGTTTTCTGCTTTTGAATACAGCTCCTCCAAGCTTTTAGCAGAAAACAAAAGCTCACCAAATTCATGTGCTAAGCCAAGTCTGTTGAGGGAGGAAAAGGCCCTTTTGTCGCCTTTAACCGCAAGAAAAAGGTAATCCCTCTCTAAGATCCTAAACTCCGGGCCGGCCATCTCCAGCAGTGCCTTAACTTCCCCTTGAGCCATCTCTGGAAGATTCCCAAGTATCTCGACGTAGAGCATGTAGACACCTTCTTTTAGGGGCTTTTAAGATTTTGGAATGAGAATTAGAATGAGTGCCAGGGTGAGTGGTATTAACGAAGAGAGGAAGTTGAGTTTAAAGCTTATTCCGCTTAGATAGCCCCCTATTAAAGGCCCGACAACCCATCCAATGCTCATCATCGTATTTAGCATCCCCATAGCCTGTGCCCTTATCTTGTCCTCTGTATTCAGTGCCACATAAGAGGATGAGGCACTGATAAAGGCCGACCATTTTATTCCTGAAAGGATGGATAGGATTATCATTGGATAAATGGCTGTAATTGTGCCATATCCATAGAACACTATCATGTAGCCCACTAGTGATAAAATGAAGATCTTTTTCGCACCCTTTTTATCAATGACTTTTCCTATGAACGGGGAACCCAATGCTGCTGCCAGAGAATCAACACCAAAGAGGATTCCAACCCACTGACTCCCAAATCTTTCTTCAAAGTACACGGATAATACGGAGTAAACCTGGCCAGATGCCACCATTGCAAACAAAACAGAGAAGTAAAAGATGCCCAGCTTTCCCTTTAAAAGATTCTTAAAGGCGTTGCCCTCAAAAATTACCCTTTCGCTCTCTCTGCTTTCTTGCGGAATTATTAGTTGCTTGGAACTTAAAGGTTGATGGGGAGTTTCCTCTATGAGCATCACAATCCCGGCTGAAACAATTGATATTACAGCAGATATTACAAAAGCGCTTTTGATGCCGAGGAGTTTGACTATCCCACTCCCTAAAAAGTTTCCCAGCATGTATCCTATGTTTTCAATGAAGTTAAAGAAACCAAAGGTTGAGCCCACCTTTTCCAGAACCGAAAGCTCGGAAATAAAGGCCGTGTGAGCAGGGAAAATTGAGGAACTCAAAACTCCCTGAAGAATCCTCATTCCGAGGAGCATAGAAGGGGTTGTGGCAAATATTATAAAAAGGTACGTAACACCTGAAGAGAATATTCCAAACGCTATGAAGGGCTTCCTTCTCCCGCTTCTATCAGAAAGATACCCAAAGGGATACTGGGCAATGCTTGATGTGAAATTAAAAGCAACGCTAAGAAGACCTACAAGAAAAAGAGACCCTCCCAGAATCTTCATGTACACCCCGAGGTATGGGAAGGCTATTCCCCAGCTTATATTTGCCAAAAACATTGAAATTGCCAGGAGAAGAATGTTTCTTTTTCTCTTTTTTCTTATTGAGGTTTTTACAGTGCGCTCTCTAATGATTTGAAGCAGAGAGCGTTCCCGCTTCATGTTCTTACCCCCTCAATTTTTGAGGATGTCTCTGATGAGGGCATTTGCTATCTCCTTGTCTATTGCTCCCGCCCTGAGCTCCCTCAATACCCTCTGAATGCCAAAGCGCTTTAAAATCGGCGCACTTTTGGTAGCACTTTTCCACAGGGGACACCCAAAGCCCAGTGCGTATTTTCTGCCAAGTATTTTTATTGCCTCCCTTTTATCGAGGGCTAAAAAGGCCGGAAGGTTCAGCTTTATCAGGTCTCCCTCTTTATAAATTGAAATACTTCCAAAGCTGAGCAGGTCTCCGGAGGCTACTATCTTTATCCCTTCTCTTCTTGCGTACTCTTTTACAGCTTCCATTATCATTGAATGACATTTTCCACAGATTGGAGCCCTTTTCTGTATTTGGGAGTTTATCACCTCCATGTAATTTGGAACCTCCACAAAAACAGCCCCGTAACCTTGGGCCCTCATTAGGATAACATCCCTCATCTGCGGGAGCCTTACCATGACCGGAACAACATCAAAACCCGCCCATTTAAGGATTAAGAGCGATGCCGTGCTGTCGCTTCCCATAGAAAATGCCAGGGCAATCTTTTCTTCGAGTTTACTTCGGTCAAACTCTTTTCCGTAGAGCCTGTAATGGAGTAGGGCTTTTAATCTCTCGTAAGCTTCTCCACCAATCTCTCCCCTAACCCGCTCGAGGGCTTCAAGACTTTGATGCAGGCGATAGGACTTAACGAAGTCGTCTTTTACTGCCTTTATCATCATGAATGGGTTTGAGGATAGGCTTTTAAAGGGTTTCTGTGGTGTTGAAAAGTTTCTGCTGAGATGCTCTATTTTCGGGATTATCAGAAATTAGAATAACGCGGGAGTTCAAAGGGAAAGATTAAATTCCGAAGAGTCTATTGAACTATGGTGGTGAAGATGTTTGCAGAGATAATCACCATAGGGGATGAGCTCTTAACCGGCAACACCATCGACAGCAACTCCGCATTTATAGCTCAAAAGCTCACGGAAAGGGGCTACTGGGTGAAGAGAATAACAACCGTTGGGGATGACGTTGGGGACATAAAAACTGTAATCAGAGAGGTTCTCTCCCGAAAGCCAGAGGTCTTGATAATAGCCGGGGGTCTTGGGCCAACCCATGATGACGTTACAATGCTTGCGGTTGCCAAAGCCCTCAACCTTGAGCTGGAATTGAGAGAAGACGCCCTCAGGAGAATCGAAGAGTTTTATCTGGAGCTCTATGAGAAGGGCTTCATAGATGACCCAAAGATTAATGAAGCGCGGAAGAAAATGGCGTACCTTCCAAGGGGCGCTGAGATTCTCAACAATCCTGTTGGCGCAGCCCCGGGAGCGTTTTTGATTCATGGGGGTACAAAAATCTTTGTCCTCCCCGGAATGCCAAGAGAGATGAAGGCAATGCTTGAAAACGAAGTGCTTCCCAGACTTGGAAGGAGAGTTTTCGTTCAGAAGAAGCTCCTTGCCGAGATAACGGATGAATCTAAGCTTGCTCCAATATTAAATGAAACGTTGAGCAAGTTCAGGGTAAAGATACACTCATCCCCAAAGGGCTTTGGAAAATACATTGGCATAATCCTCTTCGGAGAGTCAGAGGAGGAAATTGAAAGAGCAAAGGAATTCATGGAGGAAAGGGGAATAAGGTTTGAAGAGGTTTAGGGGATCTGGAAGATACGCATTGTATTTGTCCCCGCAGTCTTTCCTATGGGCCTCCCCTCGGTTAAAAGCACTGTATCGTCTTCTTTGGCTATTCCCAATCCCTTTACCAGCATTATTATGTCCTTTTCGTTGAATTCACTTTCCATGCAGAATGGATAAACGCCATAGGAAAAGGCTAAGTTGTTGCAGACCCTCTCACTGCTTGAAAAAGCTAAGATCCATTGTTTTGGCTTGAAGCGGGAAATGAGCCTTGGGGTTAGCCCAGTCCTTGTGGGGGTTAGGATGTATTTTATGTCTATGGTACAGAGAGCGTCTATGACACTTCTCGTGATGGCTTCTTTTATTGTGCTCCTCTTTGGCAGTGAATCTATCCAGGCCCGAAGCCGTGCGTAACCGAGAGATTCCCTATATTCCTCAGTTGTCTTGGCTATCTTTGCCATCATTTCCACCGATTCAACGGGGTACTTTCCTATGGCGGTTTCTTCGGAGAGCATCACCGCATCAGTTCCGTCGAGTATTGCGTTTGCCACGTCAGTAACCTCTGCTCTTTTTGGTATTCTTTCGGTGGTCATTGAGACGAGCATTTGGGTGGCAGTTATTACAGGCTTCGCAGCCAAGTTGGCCTTTTTTATAAGCTGCTTCTGCATTATGGGTAATTTTTCAATCGGCATCTCAACACCAAGATCTCCTCTTGCTATCATTATTCCGTCAGCAGCGTTCAGGATTTCATCGAAGTTTCTCACCGCGTCTGGTCTCTCTATCTTTGCAATCACGAAGAGATTTGCATTTTTCTTTTCAAGAAAGCTTTTTACCTTCAGCACGTCATATACCGAACCTACAAAAGATAGCCCTATGGCATCCACTCCGTGTTCAATTGCGAACTCTATTATCTCAAAGTCCCTTGGAGTTATTGCCTCTACCGGAAGGTTAGCCTTCGGAATGTTTATCCCCTTGTGGGAGAACAGTATCCCTCCGTTCACTACGAGGCATTCGACCTCGTTTTCCCTGACTTCTTCAACCCTCAGCATTATATAGCCATCGCCCAGGTATATGGTATCACCTTTTGAGACCAGCTTTGGGAGTTCTTTAAACTCAACTGGAATGGTTGTTTCGTCACCTTCGACGTCTCTCGTCGTGAGCACAACTTTGTCTCCCTTTTTTAATGTCACCGAGTCCCCTTTTATCTTTCCAACTCGCATTTTTAATCCCGGCAAATCGCCTAGAATTGCAACCCTTTTTTCCAATTTCTCGGCGACATCTCTCACTGTCTCAATGGTCTTTGCATGCTCTTCAAGAGTTCCATGGGAGAAGTTTATTCTCGCAACGCTCATTCCGGCTTTTATCATCTTCTCTATAGTTCCCTTCTGCTTGGAGGCAGGCCCGATTGTGGCGATTATTTTGGTCTTATGAGGGGGAAGTTCCATTTTTCTCACCCTTCTATTCTTTTTCTTTCATAGCTAATTAATTTTTCTGGAATTCGAAAGGTATTTTAAAGCCATCCTCTTAACTTTCTTCATGAGAAGAAAATTGATAACGGCTATTCCTCCAGATGAGATTCTTAAAATCAGGGAGATTTCCAGAGCTAAGGTTGAGATAAAAATACGAGAAGCCGAGGCTTATTTTGGAATGCCCAGATGGGAGATAATCATTGATGGAAGCAACGAGGAAATCGAGAAGTTCATGAACGTCTTGATGAAGTCCAGGGCGGGAGGCTAGTAAAGCTCTCCAGTTTTCGTTTTCCTATAGAGTACCAACCGGTATAGATGCGAGGGGTGGGATAAACCGCTATCAAGCTTAGTATTTCTTCTATAAGCTGTCTATCAGCAACTTCTCTAATCGGAATGGGCATCTATCTTCCTCTTTTTTGTTCCAAATATTCTTCTAAGAGTGTTTTCAAGCCGAAGAGAATGAAAAACAGCAGAAAAAGAATTAAAACCCATTTTGCGGAAACTCCAGAGGTGACCTGCATTTACCCCACCAGCGCATTCTTTAATCCAAATTCCTTTACAAGTTCAGCCGCTTTAAACATCTCATCGTTTGTGAGCCTTCTATTAATCTCTGGGTACTCGTGGGCCCTGTATTCTGGACGGTACTGGAACATTACGTTGACCCTGACGTTCTTGCCGAGATTTTCGCTTATCCATTCTAAAATTGGCCTTGTGCAGCACTCTAAATGACCCGGCATTACAAGATGTCTTATCAAAAATTCTGCTCTGTAGTGTTTTTTAGCTAATAAGAAGTTCCTTGTAACTGTTTCCCAGTATCTGGGGGCTTTTGAGTATTTAAGCGCATCTTCATCGTTGCCCCACTTGAAGTCCCCAAGGTAAACATCAACAACCCCGTCCAAGAGCTTCATGTTTTTTTCGCTCATGTACATGTTGGAGTTCCATACCACCGGAATAGGAACTTTGACATACTTCAGAGTCTCAAGAATGAACGGAAGATTTGGAGTTGGCTCGCCGCCAACGAAGTTAACGTTTTTTGCCCCCTCTGCATAGGCTACCGCTATCTTAACGGCCATCTCCTTGGGAGAGTACCTCAAGCCTACGCGGTATTGGCTTATGTCCCAGTTCTGGCAAAAAACGCACCTAAAGTTGCATCCGGAGAAGAAGACTGTATAAGACGGTACAAGCTCCGGCTCCTCCCCTATGTGGAGAAAATCACTCGCCACTAAACTTTCTTTTACTCTGCAGTAGCCGATCTCTTCAAATCTATTTGCGTGGCATTTAAACTCGCACAGCTCACAGCTTTCGAGCATCCTATGGGCTATTAGGGACTTTAAATCGAGCAGGCTTTTTTCAGGATTTTCTTTTAGATCGTTCTCTCTCAGCTTTTCCATCCCTTCTTCGTGTGTTTTCCACAGACTCTCAAGATTCTCATCTTCTCCGAAATTAACCTCTACCTGCTTTGAATAGAAGAAATTTGGCTTTTCTTCTCCGCTTAAGATTGAAAAATAATGCGGTAATGCATCTTTTGCCCTTTTAATTTCATCGAGTTCTACCCGCCTAAACCACATGATCATCGATTGATAATAGCACATGAACTATTAAAAGTTTAAACCTCTCCGAATGTAGCCCTGAAATACTTCCTTTGTTGAATGATTAACCTTCGATAGCATCTCCCTTTTCTCAAAGATTCTTCGAAAGATTATACTAAACAAAAAAGCTTATTTAAGCAATAGTTGTTAAATAAGAGCGTTTTCTTGGTTTATGTCAATTAAACTATTTTATGAACCCAAAACCTTTATTAAAATTCAAGCATTAATGAACTTTGGTGGTCTTCTATGAAAGGTTGGTGGGGAAGAATCCTAAGGGTTGATCTAACCAACAACAAAGTCTGGGTGCAGGAATATTCTCCGGAAGTTGCAAAGAATTTTATTGGTGGTAGAGGCTTAGCAGCCTGGATTCTTTGGAATGAAGCAAAGAACGTTGATCCTCTTGGACCGGAAAACAAGTTGGTTTTTGCGAGTGGTCCGTTTAACGGTCTCCCAACACCAAGCGGTGGAAAGATGGTTATAGCTGCCAAGAGCCCCCTAACAGGTGGTTACGGCGATGGTAACCTTGGAACAATGGCCACCGTGCATTTAAGAAAAGCCGGTTATGATGCCCTTGTCGTTGAAGGAAAGGCCAAAAAGCCCGTCTATCTCTACATCGAGGACGACAACGTGAGCATTCTCAGTGCCGAAGGTCTCTGGGGCAAAACTACCTTTGAAACGGAAAAAGAGCTCAAGGAGATACACGGTAAGAACGTGGGTGTTCTGAGCATAGGGCCCGGTGGAGAGAACCTCGTTAAATATGCCGTTGTTGTCTCTCAAGAAGGAAGGGCAGCCGGAAGGCCCGGTATGGGTGCGGTAATGGGTAGTAAGAAGCTCAAGGCGGTTGTCATTAAGGGTACCAAAGAAATCCCGGTTGCTGACAAGGAGAAGCTTAGGGAGCTTTCACAAGAGGCTTACAATGCAATTCTCAACTCCCCCGGTTATCCGTTCTGGCACAGACAGGGAACTATGGCGGCTGTGGAATGGACGAATGAGAACTCTGCATTACCAACAAGGAACTTCAGCGACGGAAGCTTTGAGTTCGCCCGCTCGATAGACGGTTACACAATGGAGGGAATGAAGGTCAAGCAGAGAGGCTGTCCATACTGTAACATGCCTTGTGGAAACGTGGTTCTTGATGCGGAAGGCAGAGAAAGCGAGCTTGACTATGAAAACGTTGCTTTGCTGGGTTCAAATCTCGGCATAGGAAAGCTTAACGAAGTTTCGGTTCTCAACAGAATTGCAGATGAGATGGGTCTCGATACAATATCGCTTGGAGTTTCAATATCCTACGTGATGGAGGCCAAGGAGAAGGGCATAATAAAAGACGACAATGCCCCAGAATTTGGAGACTTCAAGAAGGCCAAGCAATTAGCTTTGGACATAGCCTATAGAAGAGGAGAGCTCGGAAACCTTGCAGCCGAGGGCGTCAAAGCGATGAGCGAAAAGCTCGGTGCAAAGGACTTTGCAATGCACGTAAAAGGTCTTGAGGTCAGCGGTTACAACTGTTACATCTATCCGGCAATGGCTTTGGCGTACGGAACTAGCGCAATCGGTGCCCACCACAAGGAAGCGTGGGTTATTGCGTGGGAAATTGGAACAGCACCGATTGAAGGTGAAAAGGCCAAGAAGGTTGAGTACAAGATAACCTACGACCCAGAAAAAGCTGCAAAGGTTATTGAGCTCCAGAGACTTAGAGGTGGTCTCTTCGAGATGCTCACTGCCTGTAGATTGCCATGGGTTGAGGTTGGCCTAAGCTTGGACTACTATCCAAAGCTTCTCGAAGCGATCACCGGTGTCAAGTACACCTGGGACGACCTCTACAAGGCAGCCGATAGGGTTTACGCCCTCATGAGGGCCTACTGGGTTAGGGAGTTCAACGGCAACTGGGGCAGAGAAATGGACTATCCACCAGAGAGATGGTTCAAGGAAGGCCTTAAGAGCGGCCCATATAAGGGTCAGCACTTGGAGAAGGACAAGTACGATGCTCTACTTTCAGAATACTACAAGCTCAGAGGCTGGGACGAGAGAGGTATTCCAAAGAAAGAGACTCTCAAGGAACTTGGCCTTGAGTTCGTTGTCCCGGAGCTTGAAAAGGTTACGAAGCTCGAGTGAGCCTTTTTCTTTTTTATATCATGATTTCTTTAGTAGGATGTCAACACCGGTGAAATAGCAATATGGTTAATAAAGAACCTTTAATCAACCCCCTATCTCCCTCTGTATACCATGACCAGCTGAATAAGAACGTAAAAAATAAGAAGGAGGTGAATATTCTGTTTCCCATTTTAAACCACCTCTCTTTGAGCCATGATAGTTGCATACAGTGCCCCAAACGGATTAACACAGCCCTTAACTTCTGGGGGGCTTTGGCTGGCTTACTGCGTAAGCTGCGTACGCTCCAACCAACAACAAAACCACAGGCAAGCTTAACTTCTTCCTCATTCGCCCCCCAGGTATATATAAAACTTCCCTCCAAAAAACCATAACTGTTAGAATAAAGGTGGTTTTATTGGAAGTGGGTCAGAAACCCTATCCTGACAGTATCGGCAGATTCTTAGGTAATTTTATAAGCTTTTCTTTTGGAAAGATAGGATAGTAAACAACTGAGTGGTGAGACATGGAGCTTGTTGGATTCGTCCACGTTGGCAACACATTCAACGAAAAAGCAATCACCGGAGCTTACAGGAGAGTTAACAACTATTTTAGATCAAAAAATCTTCCAATAAGGCTTGTTTATCTTGGGAAGCTTGAATTGGGCCCCGGATATCTCGTTAACATCCACACGGACGGCGGGAGCATTAAAGGGTACCCCCTGGAGGGAATTACCGAACTTTTGCATGCGAAACTTATACATGCCCAAGAAGAGCTTTTTGAGAAGAAGAAGGCAAGGGCAGAAAAGAACAATGGTTCCGAAGAGGAGGTTACCATGAACAAGATATTCGGAATAGTGAATTTCCCCATAGTCTCGAGAAATCCCTACTTGGATTTTTATGAGAAATTTTTGGGGATTCAGCAGGATTTCCACGAACTGAAAGTCATGGTTCTTTCGATAAAACCTTTTGAGTCTGAAAACAAGAAACTTTTTGAGGATAGACTCTTCAAAGGGATTTTACATGAAATTGGCCATGCCTTTGGGTTGAATCACTGTCAGGAGGACTGCGTCATGAACCCCCCAAAGGTCATTGCCGAATGGGACTTAAGAAGAGAAGACTTCTGTGAAAAGTGCTTTTTGGAGTTGAAAGGAAATGTTAAAGGAGAAAAGGATTAGCGTTGTTATTCCCGCTTACAACGAGGCAAAGAGAATTGGAAAGGTTCTCTCAAGGATTCCAGAGTTTGTTGACGAGGTTATCGTTGTGGACGATGGGAGCAGAGACAACACTTCTGAAGTTGCAAAAAGCTATGGGGCAAAGGTAATCCGGCTTGATGAAAACCAGGGCAAAGGAGCTGCAATGAAAGAAGGGGTCGAGCATGTAAGTGGTGATATTGTGGTTTTTATGGATGCAGATGGCCAGCACAACCCAGAGGAAATTGAGAAGCTCCTCGATCCAATTTTGAAAGGCGAGGCGGACTTTGTTATAGGCTCCCGGCTGATAAAGGCACAAGGAAAAAGACCGCTTATAAGAAAGATAAGCAACTTTCTGAGCACTGGCTTAATAAAGCTCAAGCTGGGTATTGACGTTAAGGACACCCAGAGCGGATTTAGAGCCATAAAGAGGGAATTCCTGCCGGAAATAGAGAGCAAAAGGTATGAAGTCGAAACTGAGATTTTAATAAAAGCCGTGAAAAAGGGAGCGAGAGTTAAGGAGGTTCCGGTGGAGAGAATCTATGGGGTTGAAACGGGCCATTTCAGGTTTGAAGACGTTTTGAGGTTTATTCGCTCCCTTATCAGGTACTGAGGTGAGTGTATGGAAGAAGCAATATTTGAAGCGATAAAGCTTGCCGTCACGAAAATTCCCAGTGATGTCGTTAAATCCTTGCAGGAGGCCTACGAAAAGGAGAACAATCCAATTGCAAAGTTCAACCTTGAAAACATTTTAAAAGCCGTTGAAATTGGAAAGCGAGAGGGAATTCCAGTGTGCCAAGACACCGGGACGGTGACTTTCTTTGTAGAAGCTGGAGTTGAAAGCCCGTACCTAAGGGAAATAGAGGGGGATATAGCTTCAGCTCTGAAAAGAGCAACGGAGGAGATCCCTTTAAGGCCAAACACCATTGATGTCCTCACGAACAAAAACCTTGGAAACCTTCCGGTTATTCACTGGGAGCTCACAAAAGGGGATAAAATAAAGATAGCTATTCTGCCAAAAGGAGGGGGAAGCGAGAACTGTTCTGCTTTAGCAATGCTCACCCCCGCGGAGAGCTTTGAAGGTGTAAAGAGAGCTGTTGTTGAGAGAGTCAAAGAATGTAGAGGAAAGCCCTGTCCTCCAGTAATAATAGGAATCGGCATTGGGGGGAGTGCAGACTTTGCATTAAAGCTTGCCAAAAAAGCCCTGTTAAGACCCGTAGGAGAGAGGCACAAAGACAAAAGGATAGCAAAATTCGAGGGGGAGCTGCTTGAAGAGATAAACTCCTTAGGAATAGGCCCCATGGGGATGGGAGGAAAAACAACTGCCATAGACGTCAAGGTTGAGATGGCTTACAGACATCCGGCTTCGTTCCCTGTTGGAATTGTTTTCCAGTGCTGGGCGCATAGGAAGGCTTTCTTAGAAATAAGCGCAAACGGAGAAGTGAGGGTATGGCAGTAAAGCTAAAAACACCGCTAACCGAGGAGGACGTGCTAAAACTCAAAGCCGGGGACTTGGTTTACCTCTCGGGGGTGATATACACGGCAAGGGATCTCGCCCATAGAAAACTACTGGAAAAAGCCCCCTTTGATTTAAGAGGAGCCGTTATCTATCACTGCGGCCCAATAGTGCGAAAAAAGGAAAGCGGATATGAGATAGTCTCCGCAGGCCCAACAACAAGCGCGAGGATGAGCAGATACCTCGAAAAAATCCTAAGCATGGGCGTTAAAGGCATCATAGGAAAAGGAGGGATGGAAGTAGGGCCTTTCAGAGAGCACAAAGCGGTTTACTTTGCATTTACAGGAGGCGCTGGATCTCTGGCTGCAAGGAGCATAAAGAGGGTTTTAGACGTTTACTGGCTTGAAGAGCTTGGAATTCCCGAGGCGGTTTGGGTTCTGGAGGTTAAGGACTTTCCGCTTATAGTGGGAATAGACGCCTTCGGCAACTCCTTATACTCTAACCCCCGCTGAGAACGGGCATGACCTTTATTTCGTCCCCTTCCTCAACCACTGCATCCCCCTTTGCGGGCTTGCCGTTAATGAAGATTATCTTGTCATGGAATTCGTCATACCTCGGGATTAGCTCTCTAAGTATCTCATCTACCGTCTTTGGTGACTCAAGCTTTATCTCAAGCTCTCTAGCTTTGGCAAGGTGAGCAAAAGCACCCATAAGCCTGATTTTCACCATGTGCATCACCACAGATACTATTCTTTGTCAGCTGATAAATTTTGTTGTCCTTTTTACTTTGTTTTGTTGTTTGCTGTTTTTTCTTTTGTCTTTTGATTTTTTCCAAGGTTATGGACTCAGCATCCTCTCAGCAACAGTCTTTGGTGCACTGTTCTTTACATTCCCCGAGAAGTTTACAAGATACGCTCCCCAGATTATGTACTTTTGGATCGGGGGAATGACGGGCTTCATAATTGCAGTGATAGCTTTCAGAAACGTAAATGACACCTACTATGCGGTTAAAATCTATGGGCTTCCGGAGAAAGAAAAAACCGTAGAGTTCCTTTATAATTCACTAAAACCCCAACAGGCTGTTGTCGCAATAGCTATGGCAATTGAAGGGCTCGCAATTCTAGGGGCAAAAGACCTCACAAAAGAGGGACTTTCACTGGTCTTTGAGAAATATAAACCCCTCGAAGGCAAGTTTGCCGTAGGCCTTGGTGGCAGTGAAGAGTTTGGAACTGCAACTCCTCTTGAGGCGACCTACTGGGTGCTCAGGGCTTTTAAAGCAACAGATTACAAAGTCCCCTCTGAGGAGAGAAGAAGGATAAAGGACTTCATTGAAAGCTTTAGAAAAGGAGATGGGTATGGAGTAACGCAGGCAGGGGCCACGGTATGTGAGGGACCACATCCAGTTTATAAGAGCACCCCAGAACCCCAATGGTGGCTTCAGAAGGAGTCTTGAAATGGGGATTTCAAACTTCCAAAATACTTATAGAGCTTTGAGGGCACTTGATGACCTTCTGAGCTTTTGAATACTGTTTGGGGGTATAGAAATGAACACTAAAATCTTCTTGGCAGTTGGCGTTGGTGGAATGCTGGGGGCAATAATGCGCTATAGCATTGCAGGTTTACTCCCGGTTTACAAGGATTTTCCCGTGGGAACTCTATTGGTGAACAGCATAGCCAGCTTCCTGCTTGGTTATTTATATGGACTAATCTTCTTTGGTTATGAAGTTTCTCCCAACTGGAGGGCTTTTTTTGGAACCGGATTCTGCGGTGGCTTGAGCACGTTCTCGAATTTTTCATACGAGACTTTCAGCCTTTTAAGGGAGAGGGAGCATTTTCTTGCCCTCCTAAACATCTCGGCAAACGTTATAATGACCATAAGCTTAGTGTTTTTGGGATTCCTTCCTGCAAGGAGGTGAAAGGATGGTAGAGATTGAACACTGGAATACCCTGAGAATGAAAATTTACATAGGGGAAAGCGATACCTGGCATGGAAGACCACTCTATAAGGCAATAGTAGAAAAACTGAGGGAGATGGGGCTTGCTGGGGCAACCGTTTATAGGGGTATCACGGTTTTGGAAAGAAGAGCAAGGTTCACTCGAGTGATGTTTTAAGGCTTTCTACGGATCTGCCGATAATAATCGAGGCTGTTGACAGGGGGCACATGATAGAGAGGGCTATAAACGAGATAAAGCCGATGATAAAGGACGGCATGATAACGGTTGAGCCGGTTATAGTTGTATGGGTGGGGACGAAGGAGGAGATAAGAAAGTTCGAAGAAGATGCTGTAAGGGAAGAGTAGGTTTGTATATCGTTTTAATTCTTGTTACTAATTCAGTTCATTAAAATTTTATCAACAACAATTTTATAAAGCTCTTTACCGTAACTAAAGCCGCCATGATGAGCATTAATTTTGCAATGTTCTCTCTCGCAAAAGATGTCATTGAAGAAGGGGCCTACCTTGCTCTTTTTTATAGTCCTTTTGCTTTTGGGATACTGAAAAACTTTCTTGGGATTTTCACTTCAAGTGGTAAGCAAAAGGGGAGTGAAGGATTGCTTCCATCTGGTGCGTATATCTACCCTTCACTGGACGTTGATTATCTCATCACCGAAGTTCTTGGAAACAGGGAGATAATTGCAGTCGCCAGAAATCCCCATCTTTTTGAAAAGTATGAAATCCCCCTTCTGTGGCTGAGCAAAGTGGAAAAGGAGAATGCTGTCAGCCCAACTCACCTTGAAAAGATTCTTCACTGGGCTGTGACAACGATTACCAATGAGCATGCTTTGATTTTTGATGGTGTTGAATACCTTATTTTGGAAAACGGGTTTGAGCCTGTTTTTAGATTCCTCGTTAATTTAAAGGACCAAATTCTCCTTAAAAACTCGGTTCTCGTCCTTGTAGTTGATGAAAGAGCCTTAGAAGAAAAGCATGCCTTTCTCCTGCAGAGGGAGTTCAAAAAGATTCTCTAAAACGGCAACCTTAAATATTCTCCCTTCCAAACTTTCTCGGTGAGTGGAATGCTCCATCACGTCAAGCTTATATACGCAACGAAAAGCAGGAAGCTTGTTGGAAAGAAGATAGTACTTGCCATACCGGGGAGCATAGCGGCTGTGGAGTGTGTCAAGCTTGCGAGAGAGCTCATAAGACACGGTGCCGAGGTTCATGCGGTTATGAGTGAAAATGCCCAGAAGATAATTCACCCCTATGCCATGGAGTTCGCCACCGGTAACAGGGTTATCACGGAGATCACGGGTTTTGTCGAGCATGTTGAGCTTGCCGGAGAGCATGAAAACAAGGCAGATTTGATTCTTGTTTGTCCGGCAACGGCCAACACCATATCAAAAATAGCCTGCGGGATTGACGATACTCCAGTCACCACCGTGGTAACAACCGCTTTTGCCCATACACCAATAATGATTGCCCCGGCAATGCATTCAACAATGTACGATCATCCGATAGTTAGGGAGAACATAGAGAAGCTCAAAAAGCTTGGAGTTGAATTTATCGGGCCGAGGTTTGAAGAAGGGAAAGCTAAAGTGGCGAGCATCGATGAGATTGTTTACCGTGTGATTAAAAAGCTCCACAAGAAGGATCTTGCCGGAAAGAGAGTTTTAGTGACTGCCGGGGCAACGAGAGAATACATTGATCCAATAAGGTTCATCACAAACAGGAGCAGTGGAAAGATGGGGGTAGCTATTGCTGAAGAGGCCGATTTTAGAGGAGCTGAGGTCACTTTGATAAAAACCGAGGGAAGTGCGCCGAGCTTTGTGGAGAACCAGATTGAAGTTGAAACGGTTGGAGAGATGCTCGAGGCAATAGAGCGGGAGCTTTCGAGCAAGAAGTACGATGTCGTGGTTTTGGCAGCGGCTGTAAGTGATTTTACCCCCAAAGAGAAAGCGGGAAAAAAGATAAAGAGCGGCCAACCTTTGATCCTTGAGCTCGTCCCAACGCCGAAGATAATCCAGAGGGTCAAGGAAATCCAACCTGATGTCTTTCTTGTGGGCTTCAAGGCGGAGTATGGAGTTAGTGAGGAAGAACTAATCGAGCAGGCGAGAAAGCAAATAGAAAAGGCGAAGAGCGACGTGGTGATAGCTAACAGGGGAGAGGTTGCATTTGGAAGTGAAGTGAACGAAGTCTACTGGGTTACCAAAAAAGGTTATGAGAAATTCCCACTAATGAGCAAGAGGGAGCTGGCGGAGAAGATATGGGACAAGATTGTGGAAATTTTAAAGTAAAATCAAACCTCCGTGGTGGCAGGCAAGAGAACAATCCTGTTGGGAGTGATTGTGTAATACCATGACCTTAGGGTGTACTCGACGAAGGCACTTTTAATTACTGTGAGCTTTCTTTTAATTTCGTTTTCTTTAACCTCTATTCCAAACTTGAAGAGGTTGAGGGAGAAACTGTTTACTATTTCCACAACGTTTTCAGGGAATATCTTGACGTTGAAGGTTACGAGAACGTTGTTACTTTCACCTTTCGAGAGAACCCTAATGAGCGCTGGAATGACTATGATAAGCTCCTCTGGATATTTGACTCCGTAGAGATCGAGGCCCAAAACAAGGAATAAGGTATTACTTTTTGTGCCCAAAGCTGCCTTGATCCTGCCTATAATAATCTCAGCATCTTTTGTTTTGATAAGAAGATTTGGATTTAGTTCCTCTTCAAGAAATGGATTCACGGATATCAGGTATGCATCTCCAAAGACCTCACTGGCATCTTTGTACACCGACTTCAGATACTTTAAGACAGAAGCATATGCGTCTTGAAAGGAGATTATTACAAGCTCCTTGTAATCTCTTCTCAGCCTCTTTATTAAGTGGTAAAGCACGCTCTCGATGTCGCTACCTATCTCATGGTTCAGGAGCGTTGGGGCTACCCTTTTTGATGCTTCGGTTATTAGTTCCAGAGGATCCATTCTATTCACCGTAAATCTTGCGTATCTGCTCCACCAATTCTTCCAAGGAGTTGATTTCTCCTTCCTTTCCAAGACGACCTTTGAGCTTATTTATGATTACCATCTCCAGTAACCTAGCGCTGTACTCACCAAAAAGCTTTGAAACGGCATTTTTGAATTCCTTTGGATTTTCGTATGCCACCTCGAGGCCTTTATTCAAAGTCGCTCTAAGGTGGGCCTCCAGAACCGACTCCAGCCCCGGAGCTACCTCTCTAAGGGCTGCAGAAATTGCTTTGGCCAAAATTTCTTCACCTTTATTCATAAATCTCAACCCCTTTATCGGTGATCTCATACCTGTATATTTTTCTTGAATGATTCGATCCCCTCGCTTTTACAATTGCCATCTTCCTCTCTATGTTCCCGTTTTTTACTTGGTATTTAAGCCCTATTATAACATCAACCATGGTGCTCGCTCCCGTAAACGGCACAACCTCAAAGTTGGTTTCCTCATTTAACGTGAAGTAAGTGGTCACCCTGTTTGCTTTTGTCAGTAAATTAAGATACCTAATCATTTTTGCAAGGTCTCTCTCTTCCATATGCTGTCTCAATGCGGTTAAGCTGTCTATCACCAATACTTCCGGTTTGAGCTTTTCTATTATCTCCTTAATTTTTAGGAAGGTGTAAACTGGGGTTTTGCTTTCTGGGATCCAAGTGATTATCTTAAGGTTCTCTCTTAGGGCTTCCTCTATTGGCATACCGTAGTTTTTGGCGCTTCTTATTATCTGGTCTATCGGTTCCTCAAAGGCGAGATAGATTGCCCTTCTTCCCTTTAATGCGTTGGCTATGGCAAAGTGATACTGTCAGGATAAGCATTGGAGTGTCGGGTTTAAAAAGAAGGGGGACATGAAGGCTGAAACCATTATTCACCATTTACTCCCTTAAAACCCTTCACCTCAACAAAATCCCACCAGAAAAGAAAGTCAGAGCAGTAGAATTATTGCAAGGCCTCAGCTACCGACAAGTCTCCAGAATCCTCGAAATAAGTCACACAAGAGCCGAAGCAGTTCAAAAAATAGCGGAAGCAATCTACCAGCCAAAAATTCTCGCAGTCAAAAAACAGAGAAACTTCATTGCAGTTGAGGAAACAATAACAAAAATCAACGGGGGAAAAGATTCCTTTGGGCTGCAATTGACGTTGAGAGCAAGGAGGTTTTGGCAATCTGGATTACAACCCTTAGAAACTGATAGGTCGCCAGGGATTTCATTCTGGTTGTTTTAAAGTCATGTGAGGGACAGCCTGTCTTTCTTGTTAATGCTGTGGTATAAGTCTGCTTTCTGGGGTTGGGCTATCCGCATGTGACTTTCGGGCCAAAGAATTGTGTTGAGCGCTGGTTTGGGACGGACTGGAAAGCTCAGAGGTTTGTTTTTCTGTTTGCCTTCTGGTATAATTTTGTTGGGTTTCATTCTGGTTTTAAAGGTTACCCGGTGATTTTACTGAGTGGCTTCGGGAGGTGATGCCACAGCTATCCTGACAGTATCGGCAAAGTGCAGGGAGAATGTGGTTTTTCCGGTTCCCGTCATGCCAACTATTAAGACGTTTGCCCCCTTGTATACTCCCCCATCGAGCATTTCATCGAGTTTTTCTATCCCGGTTGTGATCTTTTCCAATGTATACTCCATCTCTTCTCTCTTGAGCTCGGGAACTGCTAAGAATTCAATTCCATTCTGGGTTATCACGTACTCATACTGTGGCTTTTCGACGCTTCTTCTTCTCATTTTTGGGATTTCCATTATCCTTCTTGTAACCTCCCCGAGGGACTCATAGCGGAGTATAACAACTCCATCAACGACGAATTCCTCAACGCCATATCCTATTTTTTCGGTTCCTATTGGTTTTTCAGCAATTAAAAGGCAAGTTGAGTTGTAAGCCTTTATGAATCTCCCGAGCATCGTGTGAAGGAATACCCTTGTCCTCTCAACACCTAATATCTGAGCAAAGACGCTTATAGGGTCAATAACAATCCTTTTTGGCTGAAACTTCACTATCTCATTCATTAAAAGCTCTATTTCGTTCTCTATGGTTTCCTCGCTTACAGTAACAAGGTCTACGAATTTGAACAGCCCCTTATTTTCGAATTCTTCGAAATCCATCCCAAATTGTCTCATTGATTCATAGAACTCGCTCTTGGTTTCTGCAAGTGAGATATAGATTCCTTTCTCTCCAAATTTCTTGGCACCGTTGTATATGAAAGTTGCTGAGAATATAGTCTTCCCAGCCCCCGGCTCTCCGGCAACCAAGACTAAAGAGCCATCCGGAAAGCCATCTTTGAGGATATGCTCATCAAAATAATCAATTCCCGTTCTGCTCATTATTACCCCCTCAATAAACTTTTAAGCGTTTCTTTAGAGGTGCATATTGTGCGAAAATTTTTTAAAGATTAAGTAATAGTAACATAATGTTACTATAAGTATGGGTGAGAGATATGGCTCCAAAGAGCGAACGTGGGGTTTTGGAGAGCATTTTTCGCGAGTTATATGGAGGATCCATCTTAACCATAGTGTACGATGCTTACTCATCTGCATGGATGCTGGGCTTTGCAATACTTAAAAAAGAACTCTGGAGGAGCTTTGGAATAATATCCAACTACAATTTCCCATTTCAGGGTCTGTGCAGGGCTGCAAAGCAAGTTGGCTTGGATATTGAGAAGGAGCTCTTAAACGACAACCTTGCCGTTATCGATGTTTTTGGCTCGAAGTACAGCGTTAGGTATGAAAAGAAAAACGTGTTCTATCTCGATTCCGTCTCGCCTGAGCTCATAAATCCAAAGATAGATTTGATATACGCAGAGAACATCAAGCCCATGATAGGAGGCAGGAGGGTTATAAGGCTTATCAACACCCTTGATGGCGCTGCTTTAATGCTTGGGGAAATGGAAACACTTAAGCTGTTAAACCAAACGATTGCCCAAAGATCTAAGGACATGCCGGATTCAATCCTCATATTGCCGATAAATAAGGATGTCGTCTCACAAAAGTTCATAGGATGGGTTGCGGGAGTTAGCGACTACGTTATAGTGGCCTCCACAAAGCTCGATGAAGGCTTTGAGGAGAAGATGTACCTTGTGAAATCTCCGGAAGAGGGCTTCACTCCCACGGTTTATCGCATGTGGATTACCGAGGAGAAAAGCCCCGAAAGGTTGAAAGTGAAAAAGATAGGAGATGGAAAACCTCAGGAGTAGATAGTAGAATTCTTTTTCACAAAAACTTTCATAAGCTCTCCTTTTATTTTTTGCTTGGTGGTGCTATGAAGAAGATTGGAATAATAGGTGGCACAAGTCCGGAATCTACCCTCTACTACTACAGAAAATACATCGAGATTTCAAGGGAGAAGTTCGAGCCCTATTTCTTTCCGGAGCTGATAATCTACTCCATAAACTTCAAGGACTTCAAAGACAACCCCGATGGATGGGAGGGTAGAAAGAGAATTCTGATAAATGCTGCAAAAGCCCTCGAAAAAGCCGGTGCAGAGGTTATTGGAATCTCTGCAAACACTCCACACATTGTTTTTCCAGAAGTTAAGAAAGAGATAAACGCTGAAATGGTAAGCATAATCGATGCAGTCGCTGAAGAAGCAAAAAGGAGAAACCTCAAGCGACTCCTTCTCTTGGGAACAAAAACCACGATGACAATGCCCTTTTACAAAAACGCTTTGGAGGAGAAGGGATTTGAGGTAATCGTCCCTAATGAAGAGGAGATCGAGGAAATCAACAGGATAATCTTTGAGGAACTTATGTTTGAAAACCTCAGAAGCAAAAAATGGCTCCTTGAGCTCATTGAGAAATATGCAAAAAGCGAAAATGTTGAGGGCGTTATACTCGGCTGTACAGAGCTTCCCCTTGCAATAAAGCCGGGGGATGTGAGCGTTGAAGTCTTAGACAGTGCTGAAGTTCATATGAGGGCTTTAATAGACGCTGCCCTTTAATTTAAATTTCTTTTGGAGGCACTAAGATTCCCAGCTCTGTGATTATTCCCCTTATGTATTTCCAGGGTGTTGCATCAAAGAGGTAGTTCCTTATTATCGTGTGGTCTCTCTTGAATCTCCTCTCTGTGACCTTAATCTCTTCAGCTTTTGCCTCTGGATGTATTTTAAAGCTCTCCGCTGCAACGTAAAAGGGAACGCTGTTGTCATGGCAGGCAAGTGCAAGCAGGTAAGTTCCGGCTTTATTGAAAACGTAGCCGTCTTTGGTTATGTTGTCAGCTCCAACCAAGGCCAGAGTTGCCCTCTTTGCAAAAAACCCAAGCTGAGCGTCTGTTATGACCTCAAATGGTATTTCAAGTTCTTCAAGCTTTTTGGCAAGGAATAATCCTTCATAATCTGGTTCACTCTCGGTTAGGATTACTTTGAAGTTCTTCCCCTTCTCCTTGGCTTTTTTTAATATCTCAAAGACTGTGGAAGAATAAGAGTGAGTGATTATTATTTCATTCTGGTCTATCAGCTCACTCCCAATGTTTCCGATTTCCCGCTTTGCCTCTTCACTCAGCTTTATGAACTCCTCTGCCTTCGCCTTGACGAACTCTGGATCTGCGGTTATCGGCATGAACCTCACCAGATTGTACAGGGATGCCATGGTGGGGTTCACGTTGAGGATTTCAACTCCGAGTTCCTTGAGTTTTTCAACCAGCTCTTCCCCTTCAAACCTCTCCGCGAGCAGTATGTAAGCTTTTGCTCCCATTTTCGCCAGATATGATGCTCCATGGATTTTTTCTTCACTCATTTCTTTTAGGAGCTCTTCTATTTCTTCGGGAAGCATCGTATCACTCCACTTTCCTTTTTTCTTTAAGCCTTAAAAGATTTTTTCGCCTCTGCAACCCTTTTTAAATTTTTCCGGGAAGACTTATTAATCCTAAGGTTGAGGTTCTAGCGGTGGTGTGAATGAGATATAGCGAGCTAAGTGACAGGGTAAAGGGAGTCTATTCAAGAATAAGGACGCTTGATGATTACCACTGGGACATCTATGAAGACAAAATAGTGGGCTACCACAGAAAGAGCAGACTTCCGGTTAGGATAAAACTTGCAGAGAGCAAGGAAGAGGCCGAGAAGTTAAGCGAAGAAAAAAACGAATATGGAATAGACATTGTGGTTCTTCCCGATAACGGAACCTTTTACATAAAGAACGGCGCTTTCATACTTTCGGATAGATTTTTAAAAGCTACTTTAATGGATATCCACGACCATGTCGTCTGGAGAGGATTCAAAGTCGTCGAGAGGGATGGAAAGCTCGTTCAAGAAGATTTTTACGAATATCTGGGCGGACTTTTAGTTAGGCATTTGAAGAACAACATGATCAACGGCCAGGATTACGTTTTCTGGCAGTTCTACAAGTGTGAGAAATGTGGAAAGTATGTGGACATAGAGAGCGTCCCCGAACATCTGGCCAAACACGGGATTAATGTTGCGGAAAAAGACAGCGAAGAGTACGAGATATTCGAGCTGAACTTCCTTGAAGGGAAGGTATTCGACAAATTTGGAGAGGAAGTTCCCCAAAAGCAGTTTGCTCCAGAATCGCAGGCTTTCCTGAAGGAAATGCTTGGTGAACCAAAAGCTCAAGAGGAGTGAACCTTTTCTTTTCTCTCCTTAACTTGAAAAATAAAGTTAATAGAAGAGGAATCATCCTCTGAACCTCGGCCTCATGCTTACAAGCAAAGGCAATGGCCTTGGTTTGTAGGGGAACCCTTCCGTCTTCTGTTTTATCTCTTTTATTAAGTCTTCAATGTGCATCTCTTGTTGTTCGCCTTCTCTTCTTCTAACTGTTATTACCCCCATTCTCTTTTCGTTTTCACCGACGACGACTATGTAGGGTATCCATTCTTTCTCTGCTTCCCTTATCTTCTTGTTAAGTCTTTCGTTTCTATCGTCGACATCGGCTCTTATCTTTGCCCCTTCGAGCTTTCCAGCAACGTAGAGGGCATAATCGAGGTACTTGTCGCTAACGGGGATAACCCTAACCTGAATTGGACTTAGCCAGAGCGGATACATGGGCTTTTTGCCCTCCTTCATGAGCCTTGCTTGCTTTTCGAGTATAGCGTACATCACCCTCTCTATTGCACCGCTCGGTGAGCAGTGGAGTATTAGTGGGTACTTTTCTTCCCCGTTCTCGTCGTAGTAGGTTATACCAAATCTCTGGGCGTTTTCCACATCTATCTGCACTGTACTTAGCGCTGCAGCCTTGTCGAGGTTATCGACGAAGTTGAACTCGAACTTGAGGATGAAGTAAAAGAACCTCTGCTTCCACATCTCGATTAAGACAGGCTTTCCGATTATCCTTGCGAGCTCTACTATGAAGTCCTTATTCTCATTCCAGAAGTCTTCTGTGAATCTTATTGCTACCTCATAGTCTTCCGGAGTTAATCCAACTCCCTTGAGGACTTCCATACTGAGCTTATACTGCTTCTTGAACTCTTCCATTGCTTGCTGTAGGTCTTTGGCTACCGTGTGCATATCGGGCATTGTAAATGCCCTAAGCCTTCTCAAGCCGGATAGCTCACCGCGTTTTTCCCTTCTAAATGAATATCTCGTAAGTTCATACATTCTAAGCGGTAAATGACGGTAGCTGATTGTGGCGTCCTTCTTTATGAGGAACTGCCCAAAGCAGGCTGCAAACCTAAGGAAGAACTTCTTATCGCCGCTTTTTACTATGTACTGCCTTGCTGGAAATCTGTTGAGGTACTTCTCAAGTGCCGGGTGCTCAAAGTCATACATAATTGGTGTTTCAACTTCCATTGCTCCATATTCAATAACTTTCTCCGTTACATAGTTCTCAAGAAGGGACTTTATGAGCCTTCCTTTTGGATAGTAGCGGAGGTTTCCGGGGTCGCTGCCCTCTTCATAGTCCACAAGCTCCTGTTCGAGCATTATTTTCACATGGGGAGGCTCTTCCGTTGCAACCCTGCTCTTGCTTATCTCATAGTTTGCAAACTTTTTGAGGTTCTCATAGCCAGAGAAGTCAAACTTGTCCACCTCAACGAGCTCTCCCTCGGGTGTGAGGATGTACCAGTAGCTGACGAGCTCCTCTTCCTTCTTGAGGGCCTCTGGCACCTCTTCCTCCTTCTTTGCTTCACCCGGTATAATTGTCCTTGAAAGCTCTGCCAGGGGATGGCCTTTACAACTGAGCTTAAATGCCTTATAATAGCCAAATGGTGCCCTCTTAACGTTGTAATCCTTCTCTTTAAGCTTTTCTTCGATCTCCTTGAGTATTTTTAATGCGATGTCTGGAGAAGCGAGCTCACTGCTTAGATGGGCGAAGGGATAAACGAAAATATTCTTTGTTTTCACCTGAGAAGCAACGTCCTCTATCTCTTTAACAGCCTTTTCAACAACTTCCTCCGGATTTTGCTCATCTACCTTCTCCACGCTTATAAAGACAGCAAGAACTTCATCAAGCCTGCCTTTCTTCTGTTCTTCACTTATCTCCTCGGGTTTTTTCAAGGCTTTATCCTTTACCTCATACTCAAGGTAGTCACTGTGTATCAGGAGCATTCTCATTTATACCACCACCTCATTCTACTCGGCAAAACTACATAAAAGTTGCCATCAACCTTTTTATAGCCTTTCCCAATCCATAAACTTAAAAGTTCAGAATAGCTAAGTTCAGTGGTGGTGGGTGGATGGATAAAAAAGAAAAGAAAAGGGTAAAAGATGGAGATATAGTTCTTCCGGGGGATTATCTTGGTGTTATTGAGGAGTTTCTTCCCGGTGAGGGTATAATAGAGGAGAATGGGGAGCTCTATGCCGCAAGGGCTGGAAGAGTAAGGATAAACCCCGAGAAGATTGAAATATCCGTGGAGCCATTAACCGATACCCCACCCCTCCCACAGGTGGGGGATGTTGTAATAGCGAGGGTTATAGAGGTAAAGCCCCAGGCAGCTATAGTCCAGTTGCTTAAAATTGAGGGTAGAAAGGGGTACAGGGAGATAGCAACGTCAAAACTTGCTGGAATACATATCTCTCAAGTTAGGGATGGATACGTGGAGTCAATGAGCAACGAGTTCAAAATTGGGGACATTGTTAGGGCGAGGGTATTAACGAATGGGAAGAGCCCTATACAGCTCACCACAAAAGCCGCTGATCTGGGAGTCGTTTATGCTCTCTGTTCTTCATGCAGGACTCCTTTAGTGAGGAGGGGAAACGTGCTCATATGTCCAAAATGCGGGAGAACAGAGACAAGAAAGCTTTCAACCTACTATAGGAAGCTGAAGCTGGAGTAAGGTGTAGAAAATGAAAGCCAAGAAGGTTATGGTTATTCATGTTAGAGATGAGGTTGAAAAGGAGGAACTCATGAAAGAGCTGCAGAAACTCGAACTTCCCGCCTTTGTTTACGTCCATGGTAGGTTGAATTCCCTCAAAATAAACATCCAGGGAACCAAGGACGAGATAAGGGAAGCCATGCAGAAGATTAGAGAGATTCACCAGAGGGTGCGCTCCCGTCTGTACCCCGATAGAAGAGGGTTTTATCAGTACAACATCGATGATATTTTCAGGGAAGCCGGGACAAGCGTTTCGGTTCCCGTTCTCCTAAAGACCCTTGAGCTTCTTGGGGAAAAAGCTGAGCTTAGGGACAATAGAGTTATAAGCTCCCTTCCGTGGAATGAGATTGTAGAACTAACTAAAAAACTCGGGGAAGCATTAAGCGAGATAGCTTTACAGACTACGAGGCAGATAAGGGAAGTTGTGTTGCCTATAGCTGTAGCTTTTGAACTTGAGCCGGAGGAGGTTTTGGATATAGCCCTTGAACTGGGGGTTGCGGAGTACAGGGAGGATAAATTTAAATATGAACTCATCAAGAATAAGGAGCAGGCTCTTGAGATAATGTTGAAAAAACTGACAGGTGGGGAAAATGAAGATTGAAGTCATAAAGCGTGAAGAGAACCTGCTTGAATTTTACCTTGTGGGGGAAGATCACACGTTTGCAAACTTACTCACTGAAGTGCTTCATGAAAACAAACACGTCATATTTGCCGCATACACCATAGAGCATCCAGTTCTCATGGCAAAAAAGCCGAGGTTCAGAGTTACCACCGATGGAAAAATAACCCCCGAAAAGGCTTTAGAAGAAGCTGCCCAGAAAATCTTTGATAGGGCAAAGGAAGTTCTTGAGGCTTGGGAAAAGGCAATAAAGAAGTAACCTCCTTTTTAATTTTGTGAGGGTAAGGAATGGAGAATTCAATGAACTTTAACGACAAGAACCTTTCAAAGTTTGGGGATTCGCTTGTCAATTTTATATTCTCCCTCGCGTTAAGCGAGTACCTCGGCTATCCCAGTGCTGGGAGAGTGCCAAACGCATCGTTGAGCATCGCTCTTGAGAAGGCCAAGCTCTTAAGCTATGTGCCGCCAAGAACAGACAAACATGGAAGGGGCGATATCGCCGAGGCAATTTTAGCCTACGCTTGGCTTAAGGGGAAAATAACCATAGAAGAAGCTGTATCAATTCTCAAGAAGAATTTTACTCCAGATGTTCTCCACCCTTCCAGAAAGAAAGAAATAATCGGCAATGCTTTTGGAGAGCTTTTAAAGATAATAAAAGAAAGACTGGAGCTTTAAATTCTGGTAAGGAGTTCTATCAATCCTCTCTTTGAGGGAAGCTTTGCGAAGGTGTCGGGATCTTTGACTTTGAGCAATAACGGCACATCACCGAAAAGCTTTAGCACCTTTCCGAAGGGGATTTTTCCTTCTCCAGGCATCAGGTGAAGATCCCCAACGCCATACGCCAGGGCATCCTCTGACTCTACCTGTGGGAAGAGCTTTCCGAAGTTATCGTGAATCATTAGAATTACCGTCTTCTCAGTTCCAAGCTTTACGTCTTCTAAAAATCTGTTCTCATCCCCCTGGGCACTTAGAAAAGCATGCCCTAAATCGAGGGCGAAGCCCACGTTTTCCCTGTTAACGCTTTCAACAACGTAAAGTGTGTCTTTAACGCTGTAGGTGTTTTCGAGGGCAATCTTAATTCCAAAGTTTTTCGCCATCTCAGCCAGCTGTTGAAGGGCCTCTATCTCTAAGTCGAGCCTCCCTGTGCGGCCGCTTTGCATGACCACTATCTTTGAGCCGAGCTTTATTGCCACATCGATTATGGCTTTGGCTACTTTAAAGTGTCTGCCGTAGTATACGCTGTCCCTCAAATTCACTGAGGTGGGCATTCTAATTGTGTAGTTTATTCCAACCCCCCTTAGAGCATTTTCTATTGAGCGCAGGTTTTTCTCTATTACCTGTCCGTTTTTTATTAGGCCAAGTGTATGGGGGAATATCTGGACGAAATCATACTCCTTAATCTTCAGCTCTGCCAAAACGGAAGGTAAGCCCTTCCCTTTGTTCACAAAGTGGGGATAAATACTTACACCTATCTCCATGTCGTACACCTTTTTGCTTTTGCTAGAGATTATGGGAACACCAAATTTAAAAGTTTCCAAAGCCATTTCACTTTAGGTGATTCTGATGGAGAGAGAAATATGGAAGTATCTCAGCTTCATCCTCACGCTCCTTCTAGCTTTAGCAACGGTTGCGGGGGTTTTACTCTACACCCAAAACACTGAATTACAGAAAGTCCTTCAAGAGAAGAATTTTACAGTGGTTTACAACGAGACTGTAAAGGAGGTAGAGAGCAACGCCACTTTAGCACTTCAAGCAAAAATAGAAGAGCTTCGGAGGGAGATTGAATACCTAAAGAGTCAGATGAGAGGAAATGTGAGCGAAGAAACTAACGTAACCGTGGCGATACTGCCCATTGTGGGTCCAATTGATGAAACCACTGCTCTGGATGTGATTTCTAAAATCAGGGAGATAAGGAAGGATGAGAACATTAGGGGAGTTGTCCTGTGGATTGAAAGTCCCGGAGGCTATGTAGGGCCGGTCATAACCATTTACAAAGAGCTGAAAAAATTATCGTATGAAAAGCCGATAGTTGCTTATACCGGGGGCATGGCTGCTTCAGGAGGTTATTTCCTTGCGTGTGCCGCTGATAAGATAATAGCCGACCCCCTTGCGGAGGTTGGGAGCATCGGCGTTCTTTACGTCCACTATAACCTGGAGCAAAACTACGTTCAAAACGGCATCAAGGTGAACGTGTTCAAGACGGGTAAATACAAAGACACGGGTGCGGAGTGGAGAGACCTCACGGATGAGGAAAGAGAAATGATAAAGAGGACAATATATACATACTTTGAGTACTTCCTTCAGGTTGTTAGCGAGGGGAGAAAGCTTGACATGAACATGACGAGGGAATACGGCGACGGAAGGGTTTGGTTTGCAAGCGATGTTAAGGGAATCCTAATCGACGACACCGGTGACCTGGACTATGCGATAAAAATCCTTGAAGGCATTATCGGCGTGAAGAGTGCAAACGTTGTGCTTTATGATGCCCAAAAGACAGACTTTGGTATTTATGAGAGCTCTTCACTTTACATGCCCCCCAATTACATCGCCTCCTATATAAGGAGGTGATGCGGATGCAGTGTGAAGAGCACCTCGAGGTATTTGAGAACGGCTTTGAAGACGGAAAATTTAACCTGAGAATTGAATACTATGGGGGAGATGCGAGAAAAGTTCTGCTGTCCATTATCTATGAGCTCTATCAGCCCATATACGGCAGCGAATACGTGTATCCCTTTGAATGTGCCAAGGAGTTCTGGGGAATCTTTATGGATTACAGCGAGGTTGTTCCAGAAGAGCTTAGATTGAGCAGGCCCAAGTTCGTTAACCAGGCTTTGATTGATAGGGCAGAGAGTCTACTAAAGGAGATAGAGGCTCCAGAGGATGTGAAGGGCCTTGTTGACATCAAGAGTGCGGAGATATACAAGCTAAAGGATGGGCTTTTGATCGTTGGGAAAAATTTCTTGCTTGATGAAGCTAGAAAAACCCTGTTTGTATTTAACAAGCCCCAGGCTAAGGATTTGATTCTCAAATACCTTAGGGGATGATTGCATGAAGACTGAGCACATAGTCTGGATTGCCGTCTCTCTTTTGATTCTTTTCATTGTATGGAGAACCGTGGAACCTCTTATCACCCCGATAATCTATGCCTTAACGGTAGCATACATTCTTCATCCCCTCCATGAAAGGCTTGCAAAGAAGCTTGATACCAGAAAGTCTGCCATATTGCTATCGGCTCTGATGACCTTGCTGGTGATTGGATTTATATTTGGTATAGTGCTGTGGTTTAGGGATGTGACCAGATCGTTGGTGATATACATAAACGAGGCACTCAGCTGGTTTTTGTCCTTAAACCTTCCTCCGGATATAGAACAATCGGCTGCGATTTTGATTGAAAGGGTTTCGGAGAAGATGAGCGAATACCTTCTCAACTACACCTTATCCATACCCAAGTTACTTCTTCAAGCTGTTGTGTTCATAGCGGTCTTTTATGGAATACTCGTCCACTCCAGGGCTTTGTCTGAAGAGCTTTACGCATTACTGCCCGAGGAGAGGAGAGATTTGGGTGTGGAGCTAATAGAAAAGGGAAAAGAGACGTTAAATGCTATTTTGAGGACTTGGCTTATGCTGAGCATCTTTAAAGGCTTTCTGCTAACCTTGGGCTTTTATGTCTTTGGAGTAACGAACCTTAGTGGGGCAATTGCGGCTGGAATATTCTGTGTTATCCTTGAGCTCCTACCCGTTATCGGAGGATGGATAGTGTGGATAGCCGGGGCCATATATCTATTTACTCAGGGAAATATCTTTGCGGGGGTTATGCTCTCAGTATATGGTGTAATTTTGATTTCCCCCGGCCCGGATATTACGATTAGGCCAAAACTTGTTGCAGAAGGGGCAAAAATCAATCCTGCTCTTGCTCTGGTGGGGATATTTGGTGGAATAATGGGCTTTGGGATAAAAGGCTTAATAATTGGCCCCGTAGCTCTGGGCTTGCTTTCAACACTGCTGGAAGAGTGGAAAGAACAAAAGAGAAAGGGCTAAATGTTAAAGCTCTTTACCTGCTTTTCCGCTATTTCTCCCACTATTGGGAATTTGTAGTATTCACCTTGGTAAGCCTTTACCATGCCGAGTATCCATAGGATGAGTCCCACCAGTGTTACCAATGACCCGAGTATCCAGCCAAAAAACGGAATGGCTCCAAATATTATGTCAATCACCGTTCTTTTTTATATGTAATAATAGCACCCTTAAGAGGGCATACTAGAACCATTTCTCTTTGATGTTCAAACTTTTTTGGAGTTTTAGACTCACCAAATCTTTTTAAGGCAGTCTATACATCTCATAAACGAAATTAGGTTTGCCTAATGGTGATGCTCATGTATGTGCAGTTAACTCAGATGCGCGATAGGGAGAGAGGCGTTGTGGTTGACATCCAAGGGGGGCATAGGGTTAGGCAGAGGCTCTTGGGGATGGGAATAGCCCCCGGAACGAAGATTTTTGTGGTCAAATCAGGCAATCCGGGGCCTTATATAATCGCAATTGGAAATACCCGCATAGCTCTGGGAAAAGGGGTGGCGGAGAAGATCATAGTTAGGAGGGAGCTTTGATGAGCTCTTGCTGCAATATTGAGAAAGTCCCCGTGGAAAAGAAAAAGGGCTTGAAGGTCATTGCACTGGCCGGTAACCCAAACGTTGGGAAAACTACGATCTTCAATGCCCTAACTGGTCTTAGACAGCACGTGGGGAACTGGCCTGGAGTGACGGTTGAAAAGAAAGAGGGAATAATGAAGTACCGGGAGAAGGAATTTTTAGTAGTAGACCTTCCGGGAACGTATTCTCTTACCGCAAATTCTATAGACGAGCTCATTGCGAGAAATTTTATTCTCAATGGGAATGCGGATGTTATTGTGGATATAGTCGATGCCTCCTGTCTTATAAGGAACCTCTTTTTGACGATGGAGATTTTTGAAATGGGAGTCAAAAACGTTGTTATTGCTCTGAATAAGATTGACATTGCAAGAAAAAGGGGAGTTCACTTTGATGTTAAGAAAATGGAAAAAGTTCTTGGGGTTCCTGTGGTTCCAACAAATGCTAAAGAAGGGGAAGGACTGGAAGAATTGAAAAGAACCATAGCCAATATGGCAGAGGGAAAAATAACGGCCAACCCCGTAATACCCGTATATGAAGAACCAATAGAAAGGGAGATAGAGCACATCTCCAGCCTTTTGAGAGAAACTCCGTTGGAGGAAATGTACAACATCAGATGGCTGGCAATAAAGCTCCTCACTAGAGACCAAGAAGTAATAAAGCTTGTCTTGAATTATCTCGGCCCGGGAAAAATGGATGAAATACTTAAGCATATAAGCGAGCTGGAGGTTTATTATAAGCGCTCCCTTGACGTAGTGATAGCGAATCAGAAGTACGAGTTTATAGATGATCTTATGCACCAATTCGTCACTCACTTTGGAGAAGTCAAAGAAACTCTGAGTGATCAGATAGATGGAATTCTCACTCACCCAGTTTATGGACTTTTGGGACTTTTGGGGGTATTCTACGTTCTGTTCAAGTTTGTGTTCACAATAGGCACACCCATGCAGGAGTTTCTGGACAATGCCTTTGCATCACTCGGTGAATTTGTTGCTGGATTCATTGGGAATGAAACATTAAGAGGATTAATTGTCGATGGAGTCATAGGTGGTGTTGGTTCGGTTTTGAGTTTTTTCCCATTGGTTTTCTTGCTGTTTATTGCAATGTCAGTTCTCGAGGACAGCGGGTATATGGCTAGAGCGGCTGTCGTCATGGAAAGGATAATGAGGAAGTTTGGTCTTCCGGGAAAGAGCTTTATCCCGATGGTTTTGGCATTTGGATGCAACGTTCCAGCTATAATGGCAACAAGAACGTTAGAAGACGAAAGGGATAGAATATTAACCATGCTGGTAAATCCACTTGTCCCCTGCAGTGCAAGGATGGTCGTCATAACTTTCCTAGCCGGGGCATTCTTTGGCGACCATAAAGTCCTCGTAGCGGTGGGCATATATGCAATTTCCCTCTTTCTCGCTCTACTTTCGGCTTTAATCCTTGGAAAATTTGTTGTTAAAGGGGAGGAGAGCCCGTTCGTAATGGAACTTCCCGAGTATTCTCTTCCATCATGGAAAGTTGCGGTAGTGCATTCATGGGAGAGAAGCAAGGAATTTCTAAGGAAAGCTGGTACAGTAATTTTACTTGGCTCTGTGGCGATATGGTATCTAAGCACTTATCCCGAACCCGTAGGTAGCGGCTTGAGTTATGCAGAAAAGCTTGGAAAGGTTTTTGAGCCTTTTACACTGCTCATGGGTCTCGACTGGAAAGCAGCCGTGAGCTTGATCTTTGGGATAATAGCCAAGGAGAACGTTATTGCAACATATGGCATAATATATGGCATAGGAGAAAGCGAAGAGGCTCTCATATCGCTGATGCAGAGTGCCATGACTCCCCTACAAGCGTTTGTCTTAGCCTTGGTGACCACTTTGTATATTCCGTGTATAGCCACAATAGGGGCAATAAGAGCCGAAGGAGGGAGTAAGTGGGCTTTGGTGGCCTCTCTCTACAACCTTTTGCTTGCGAGCTTGGTCGGCATACTCGTTTACAACATTGGTCTCTTGCTTGGGTTTTGATGGGTGAAGCGGATGGGAAAACTCGATGATGTGCTGGAATTGATAAAGAATGGGGTAAGAACATCCAAGGAAATAGCTGAAAGGCTCAACCTTACAGTTGATGAGGTTGAAGGAATAATAAAAATCCTGAAAAGCCTGGGCTACGTGGAAAAAGTCGAGATGGGTTCTTCGTGCCAGAGTTGTCCCCTAAAGAAAATTTGTCCGGGCAGTTGTGTAGTGTTTAAAGGCAGCCTCTATGAGCTCAAGAAGGATGACGAAAAGAATACATAGGCTGAAAAGCCGTTCATTGAGGGAATATTTAATCCACGTAAAATATTTAAGGCGATGGCCTAATGTATTATTGGTGATACTATGAAAGCGGTTATTCTTGCCGGTGGTTTTGGAACAAGATTAAGGCCACTCTCTTCAACCAGACCAAAGCCCATGATCCCGGTTCTTGGCAAGCCAAATCTCCAGTACATACTCGAAAGCTTGGAGAAGATAAAGGAGATCGACGAGGTTGTCCTTTCGGTCCACTATATGAGGGGAGAGATCAGGGAATTTATAGAGGACAAGATGAGCGATTACCCGAAGGATATTAGGTTTGTCAATGATCCAATGCCCTTAGAGACAGGAGGGGCCCTTAAGAACATTGAGGAGTTTGTAGGCGAGGAGTTTTTGGTTATTTATGGAGACGTGTTTACTAACTTCAACTTTGAAGAGCTCATAAAAGCACACAGAGAGAACGAAGGGCTTGTAACGGTGGCACTTACAAAGGTCTATGATCCAGAAAAATACGGTGTGGTCGTTACAGACGAAGAAGGAAAGATAATTGATTTTGAAGAAAAGCCCCTGAAGCCCAAGAGCAACATTGTGGATGCTGGAATTTACATGGTCAACAAAGATGTTTTGAAGGAGATACCCAAAGGAAAAGAAATATACTTTGAGAGAGAAGTACTTCCAAGGCTTGTAAGTCAGGGTCAGGTTTATGGATACATGATGCCGAGAGAAAACTACTGGGTCGACTTAGGAACTCCGGAAGATTTCTTCTATGCCCACCAAGTTGCGCTGGATGAGATAGCTAAAAATAACGGTTATTACACAGTAAAAGAGGGAGCCGAAGTGCCAGAGGACGTCGAGATACAAGGGCCGGTGTACATTGACAGAGGCGTCAAAGTAGGACATGGAGTCAAAATCAAGGCCTACACTTACATAGGGCCGAACACAATTATAGAGGACAAGGCATACCTCAAGAGGTCAGTACTCCTAGGACACGATATAATAAGGGAGAGAAGCGAGCTGAAGGACTCAATTCTTGGAGAAGGTGTCGTAGTTGGCAGAAATGTTATCCTAAAAGAGAACGCAGTAATTGGGGACTACGCAAGAATTTATGATAATCTCGTAATATATGGGGCGAAGGTACTCCCATGGAAGAAAGTTGAGGAGTACGAAGCATACCTAAAGATAAGACTCGATCCGACCAAAGTAAGGCCAGAGCTTACTCCAGAAAGGTGTCCTCTCGGGTTACCAGAGTGTATATACTCAAAGTTCAAGGCAATAGCAGCGGAAAAGCCACCATGTGATGAGTGTATAGAAAACCAGTGGCTCTTCTGACCCTTTATTCTTTATTTAATGCAGTCTTGGGTTATACTCGAAGATTATCTTTCCATCTTTGAAGACCCTCACTATCCCACTCTCCGAGACCGTTATTGCTATTGCTTTGGTAACTTTTGAAATTCCCGCCGCTGCTAAGTGTCTACTTCCCAATCCGGAAGGAATGTTCACGCTTACTTTCTTAAAATCAATATCCAAATACCTTCCTGCGCATAATACCCTACCCGACTTGCTTATGACAAAAGCTCCATCTAAGAAGGCGAATTCCTTTATGATCTCTTTACTCCCCTTATCAAAGATGTTTATCTTGTATCCCTTAAAGGGATTTGGCACCATCTGGTGAGAATGCTTGATAACGTTTTGCGTATCCCCTATTACGAATATAGTCCCTATTGGCTTTCCTTCCCTGCCCTCAAGGCTAAGCTCTATGGCAAGCTCAAGAACCTCTTGGAAAACATGTTCAATTTGGGAAAAAAACTCGTCTTTAACCTCTACGGCCTTTTTGGCCTTTCTAATGCCCAGTGTGGATGGGGTCACGTATATGAACGTTTCTCCCTCTTTGATTATTCCCTCGGCTATCATAAAGCTCGAAGCTAAATTCACGAGATTCTTGGTTCCCATTGAGAGGGGAAGAGAGAGGGTTTTAAGGCTGTGTTGTTTGCTCGTTTCTCTTCCTACTAAAAGGGTTGGTATATTTATTTTTGGGGGCTTTTTTAGTTCTATGCCTATGACAACTAAGGCTTTGATATCCAGAACCTCCGTGAGCTCCAGGGCTTTTTTGAGAAGAACCTCTGCGTAGTCATTTCCCTTCATCTTTACACCTGAGTGTAAATATGGACAACTCAACCTTATAAACATTGTTTCGAAAAGCAATGCATCCGTTATGAAATTCACAACAAAGTATTTTTAAGTACCTGAACGTAAAAGCACTCAAAACGGTGAAGGGTTATGAGAATCGTGGTTGCCATTACTGGGGCAAGTGGGGTTATTTACGGGGTTCGGTTAATTGAGGTTCTAAAAGAGTTGGGACATGAGGTCATTAGCGTTGCCTCAGAGACGGCTTTGAAGGTTATAAAATATGAAGTGGGAGTTGACTTTAAGCCTGACTTCAGAGAGAATGACCTCTTTGCACCAATAGCCTCCGGTTCTTATGGGTTTGATGCCCTTGTTGTGGCTCCGTGTTCAATGAAAACGCTGAGTGCCATAGCTAATGGGTATGCCGATAACCTTATTACGAGGGCTGCAGACGTTGCTCTAAAAGAACGAAGGAAGGTAGTATTGCTGATAAGAGAGACTCCTTTAAACTTGGTGCATATCCAAAACATGTTGAGGGTTACCCAAGCAGGAGCTATTGTTATGCCAGCATCTCCAGGTTATTACCATAAGCCTAAAAATTTAGACGACATCGTTAATTTTATAATTGGAAAAATTTTAGATGCTCTCAGCATACCCCATAATTTGTACAAACGATGGGGTGAGTAGGATGATGTATTTAGACGATTTAGATAGGGCGATTTTAAAGGTGCTCAAGGAAGATGCTCGGTTAACAATCTCCGAGGTTAGTGAGAGGCTGGGCAAGCCTGAATCTACTATACACTTCAGAATAAAGAAGCTCATTGAGAGAGGGATTATAGAAAAATACACGATAGTCCTAGGTGAAGTCGCAAGGCCCAAGGAGGTTGCCTTTGTAGTCTTGGAGATAGAAAAGCCGATAATAGAGGATTTCTTAGGCAGATACCTTGAGTATGTATCAAAAAACCTGGCAAATCTTCCCAATGTCCTCTTGGTGGCAAAAACCGAGGATGAGCGGATAGTGGCTCTCATTGGAGCAGAAACAAAAAAGGAGTTGAATGAGTTCATTGAGGAAAACATAAAAAGCATACCGAGCGTACGGGAGATTGTAGTTTACCCAATAGAGGAGTTCAAAAAGGGAGAGGAAATTAAGGGGTTGCTCTTAGGGGTTTAAAATGGAAGTTGAAGTGAAGTTCAGGGTTCTCTTCGATGAAACAAAGAAGAAGATAGAGAAACTGGGGGCTGAACTGGTTAGAGAAGAAGTTCAGGAGGATCTCTACTTTGATATTCCTCTCCCCAACCTTCTTCGCATTAGGCGTATTGTAAATACAGGTGAAATAATCCTGGGATACAAGGAGATCAAAGACCAGAAAAATGAGGAATTTGACGAGATAGAGGTAGAAGTGAAGGATTTTGACAAAATCAGGGAGATTTTGAGGCGCTTGGGGTTCAAAGAGGATGTATGGGTTAAGAAACACCGGCATGTGTACAGACTTGGCAACGTTACCTTTGAGCTAAATCGGGTTGAGGGGCTCGGGGATTTTCTGGATATAGAGGTCATAAGCGATGACGTGGAAGAAGCGAAAAGGAAAATATGGGAGGTTGCGAGGGAACTTGAATTAAAAGAGGAAGATGTCGAGCCAAGGCTCTACCAGGAGCTTATAAAAGAAAAGGGATCTACCTAGCGGTGGCAACTATCTTTATGATGTCGTTGAACTCAAGCTGGTAATCTTCCCCAATCCTTCTGTGGGTTTTGGCATTGATGGCATAAAGGAAGGTCTTCCCCAAATCGGTGTGCACTTTAAACGCAAGGTCTCTCGGTGTTGAGCCCTTCTTCATTAAGAACACATGCGGCAGAACGTTTCCAAATTGATCTGTTAGCTTGTGCTCATCCTCCACGGGATAAACTGGAATTAGTTGAAGGAGTCCAAAAACTGCTCTGTTTATCACCTCCTGAACTCCGGTAGATCCGAATCTGTTGAGCACCTTCTCCCTGATTAGCTCCAACCCGTGCTTTTGCTTTTCGTTCAAAGGCTTTAAGATTTTAAAATCCCCCGACCCCGGGATGTAGTCAATGTACCCTGCTTTAGCGGCTTTTCTGAGTGTTAGCTCGGCAGCTGCCGAAGTAGGCACTACTATGTATCCCCTTTTCTCACCTTCTCTTATTAATCGTTTTATCTGCTCATCGTCGGCAGCGTCGGCTTTGTTTGCGGCTATGATTATGGGCTTGTTTATCTTTCTAAGTTCTCTAACAAAGTTAAAGAGCTCTTCCTCGCTCCATTTTGTTGGGTCATCGCTCAAATTTACCCTGTGCATGGCACCGAGTACGTCATCTTCACTAACCCCAATTCCAGTAAGCTGCTCAGCTATTGCCTTGGAAAGCTTTAAACCCTGCATTTTTATCCTCTTGGCAAACTTCTCCCAGTTTTTTCTTAGAATTCCGTATATCCAGTAGTCTATTTCTTTCTCCAAAAATTCTATATCCTCGACGGGATCGTGGTAATCAGTTGGTTGTCCTTCGGCATCGGTTTTTCCGGTTGCATCAACCACATGTATTAAAGCGGATGCCATCCTTAAGTCGTCTAAGAACTTGTTCCCCAAACCCCTCCCCTCATGAGCTCCGGGTACTAATCCAGCAACGTCTATCATCTTTATTGGAATTAGGGCAATTCCGTCTTGGTACTGATAGTTCTGTGGATTTGGAGTGCAGTTGAGCTCTTTGCATGGATGCTCCGCGGTTGCGTAGCTAACTCCTATGTTGGCCTCTATTGTTGTGAAAGGATAATTCGCTATTTGCACATCCACAAGCGTGGCAGCGGCGAAAAATGTGGACTTCCCCACGTTTGGCTTTCCTACAACCCCAATTTCCATGCTATCACCTCAGAGTATTGTGAATTCCCCATTTTTCATAACAGACAGTCGTAATGGTTCAAAGCTGGAGCATCGTTGTCGTAATTTGCTCCTATAGTGGTTCTTTTACTGTCTCTTCCTAATTAATGCCGTAAGCTTCTATAACGGCTCTCCCTGCGTACTTTAGAGTTCCTTTTGGGCTCTGCCTCGTACTCTTTAGCAGCTTCAAGGAGGCTCAGAGATATTTCAAGAGACTCTCCACGGTTGTTATTATTAAAATCTTTTTTCCTTTTCAACTCCTGAGACCCGTTCCATGACCGTTCTTGATACATAGATTAGCTTCATTTTTTCAACCTAACCTTCTTTTGCTTTCCCCCTTAATTAGACTTATGCTCAAGAAGGGAAAGAGTTATAAAGCAAACTTCCCGTTATCACTGTGAGCTCTATCTTTGATTATTTAGGAGGGAAGAAAAATGGCGGAAAGACCACTCGATGTTATACACAAGTCACTTGATAAGGAAGTTTTGGTGATCCTCAAGAGAGGAGCTGAGTTTAGGGGAAGACTCATCGGTTATGATATCCACCTGAACGTTGTTTTGGCTGATGCCCAGTTTATTGAAGAGGGTGAGCCAAAGAAGAACTATGGCAAGATCGTTATTAGAGGGGACAATGTTTTGGCCATCTCCCCGGTTGAGATAGAATGAGCGAGAGGTGAGGCTTCGTGGGAAGTGGAACAGCCCCTCATGGAAAAAGAAACAGAACTCCCACTCACATAAAGTGCAGGAGATGCGGGAGAAAGTCCTTTAACGTTAGAAAAGGCTACTGTGCGGCCTGCGGTTTTGGAAGAAGCAGTAGAATGAGGAAATACAGCTGGAGTCACAAGTGGAAGAAGGCAAAGAACGTCCTCTGATTTTCTTTCTTTTTTGGAGATAAATTATAAAAGCACTACGTTCTTATCCTTTCTCATGAGTGCCAGAGATGACATTTTGAAGTATCTTTGGGAAAAATCCCATGAAGGGGCACTTCAAAGTGAGCTTTACGAACTCGGGTACTCCAGATCCACGATAGCTGAGGCCATTGAAAGCCTCGAATCTGAAAAAAGAATTGTGAGAAGAGAAGTTGGGAGAAAGGCATATAGGATATGGATTGTTGAAGAGGCGCCGTTTCCTATTAAGGGACTTCTCAGGCTTGGGGTGTTAAAGGCCGCTGAGTATCCCCATGCCCTTTTGACAGCCAGAGATCTTGAAAAAAAGCATGATGTTAGGGTAATCGTTTACAGCAGCGCTTTGGAGCTTACCAATGCCTTAGCATTGGGCAAAGTCGATCTGGCATGTTCACCATTAGTGACCCAAGTACTTTTTGGACTTTTGACCAAGAGTTTGAGAATCGCTGCGGGCTGTGGTTTTGGGGGAAGTGGCCTTGTTGTTAGGAAAGAACTCAAAGAGGGAATAATCATAGGCTCGTCTGAGCTCTCCACGATGGAAACGATGCTGAAGCTCTTTTTAGAAAAGCACGATCTCATTGGCAAGGTTAACGTGGTCTACTTCAGGAAGCCGGAGGAGATAATAAAGTCATTTTTAGAAGGGGAAATTGACGGTCTGAGCATATGGGAGCCCTATCTGAGCAAGCTGGGAAAGAAAGGGTTTAAGGTGTATAGGTACACGGAAAAGTTTGGTCTTTATCCTTGCTGTACTTTGGGAGTAAATAGGGAGTTCCTAAAAACTAACGGGGAGATTTTCAAAGAATTTATGGAGTTGTACAAGGAGAACACCGAAAGGTTAAAGGAAAGGAAGGAAGAAGCTTTGGAGATAATGGTTCGCCTCTTTGGATTTAGCAAAGAAGAAGCAAAAGCGGGGCTAAAAGGATTTGTTTTTGATTACAGATTGAGCGAAGAGCAGATAGAAGAAGCCTTAGAGCGCTTTGGTCTTAAGGTCTTCAACCTCGATTCCCTTTTAGCAAAAGATTTTTAACCCCCTATGCTTCTTTTTATTCTGTCTCTAACCGTTAAGACAATAATCTAAGTGAGCACCATGGACGGCGAACTAAGAAAAGGGCTATGGGCGTTAGCATGGCCTGCCATCCTCGCTAATATAGGCCAGACGCTGGTAAACCTAGTGGACATGATAATGGTGGGACAGCTCGGCTCTTTGGCCATAGCAAGCGTTGGCCTTGGGGGGCAGTTTTCTTGGTTTATGATGCCGCTCATGTTTGCAATCTCTACTGGAACCCTTGCACTGGTTGCCAGATTTGTAGGTGCCAAGGACATTGAGACCGCTGAGAAGGTGCTTGAGCAGAGCATATATCTGGCATTTATAATGAGCATTCCGGTGATGCTGTTCGGTCTTTTCTTTGGAGATGATGCGTTGAGAATAATGGGTGCGAGTGAAGAGGTTGTGAGACTTGGGTACTCGTATATCCGTGTCTTCTTCCTGTTTTATCCTGTGAATTTTATGGCATTTGCAGCTTTTAGTGCCCTTAGAGGTGCCGGAGATACAAAAACCCCAATGAAGCTTAGTTTGCTTACCAATGGGGCAAACGTTTTCTTAAACTACGGTTTAATATTCGGGCACTTCGGTCTTCCGAGGCTTGGGGTCGTTGGAGCGGCGTTAGCTTCAGGCTTATCAATTCTCCTTGCCTTTATAGTGGGGTTGGTTCTCTTTCTAAGGGGTTCTCTCGTTTTAAAGTTTAGACCATCCTTTAAACCTGAACTCGAAACCATAAAGAGAATCTTAAGAATAGGGATCCCTGCAACCATTGAAAGGGCTATCTTCAGCTTTTACAACTTCCTCTACATCAGTATAGTCACGCGTTTTGGTACCATAGCCTTGGCGGCCCATCAAGTGGGCCTCAGGGTGGAGAGCATTGCCTATATGCCCGCATTTGGGTTTAACGTTGCTGCATCAGCTTTAGTCGGTCAGAGCCTTGGAGAAGGGAATCCAGAGAAGGCTGAGAAAGTAGTCTATGAGGCATTAAAAATGGTCTCCGTGTTCATGGGGGTTATGGCAATAATACTGGTGGTTTTCCCCAAATACCTTGTCATGCCGTTTGTCACAAAGAGCGACCCGAACTATGCCGAAGTTCTTAGGCTCGCAAGCATCTACCTCATAATCGTGGGAATAAGTGAGATTCCGCTTGGGTGGACTTTTGTTCTCAGCGGTGCCCTCAGGGGTGCTGGAGACACGAAGAGCCCTATGTATGTAACGGCCATAAGCAAGCTCTTGTTTAGAATAATACCTTCCTACATTCTCGGCTTTGGGATTTCACTCTGGATAATTCATATCGAGGGAATGGGAGTTATTGCGGCATGGCTTGCGATGACACTGGAGACCTTCACAACGGCGCTCTTCTTCTGGTGGATATTCAAGAGGGGAAAGTGGAAGTACATAAAGGTGTAGCTACTGGAGAGATTTTAGAGCTTCCAGCACCTCTTCAAAGGGAGCGTCGGTTTTTATTGCAGTCGGAGAGAAGTGCGTTCTGCTAACTCTATATCCCTTTTCTTGGAGCATAGCCGCTATATCTGAAAGCTTTCTTACCTCAAGGGAGTTTCTTCTTGCCAGAGCGTGGATATCGTAGAAAAATGGAACGTCAAGCTCTTCAACAACAACGTTCAAAAATTTGGAGACTTTCTTTTTCTCGGCCAGTTCGCCTTTATCCTCGGCGTTCATCTTCTCCACGATCTCTTGGCTCTTAAGGGGACCAAGCCACAGCGGTCCAAAGGCGTCCGGTTTACTTGGCAGAAAGGCCCTCTCAACTTTAAACTTCCCCGTCTTTTTGTCGAAGTAAAGATACCCGAGGTTTTTGAGGGCTTTATCTCCTTCCTTTGCACCATCTTTTAGCCTTAAGAACGCTCTGAAGTAGTGGTCTTTGTAGTAGGCAAAGAGAACTTCAACACCGAGATCATATTTTGCCGCATACCTCACAGCAGTTCCGATTAAAATCCTCAAACCGCTTTCGTGGCATAATTCTCCCCTTACTGGTTTTGCATTATACTTTCGCAGGCATGCCTCTGGATGAGCTCCGCAAAGGGGAGCTGTATCTGTTGCCGTCAGTGCAATGACCCCTTTTCTCTTTACACTCCTAAGGGAAGAATCGAGGAACTCCACTGGAGAGCCAAAAGGATCGAGGTCAAGGAAGTCAAAGTACCTGAACTTTTCAGCCATTAAAAGGTTTGCATCTTTGTTTTTGGCTATTAACGTTTTTTTGTCCTTTAAAGTTGCGGATTTCTCATTAATCTCTACTTCTCCTTCAAAATTAAGCTTCAAATTTTCAATTATCAGCTTAAACGCCTCGGGATTTATATCGTTGAGCCAGATTTCATCCACATCGGTTTCCAAGGCGTATCTTATTCCCCTAACACCTGTGGCGGATAAAGCGTCTAAAACTCTCTCCGCCTTTACAACCCTTAGGAGAAGAACGCTCAGGTCTCTGTTAAGTGCCATTACTGGATTGTAAAATACTGGAGCATCGTAAATACGCTCTGCTTTAGGCACAAGAATTTCGGCTTTCCCTTCTTTGAGTTTGATTAACTCCATTAAGTTGCCTCCAAAAAAGAGGAGAGAGAGTTCACTTTATTTCAACATAGTCTCCTAGAGCTTGGCCGGGCAAGGGCCTCTCGAACCTTACCTTTACTTCCCCCCTTGTGCCGTGGGCCCTTGTGATTTTGCCAACAAGGAGCTTTCCGGTTGGGCTCTTCCAAATTACTTTCCTTCCTATTAGCCCCGAGGCCTGTTCTCTGCTGTCGATTCCAAGAGGCTTAATAATCATGTGGTTGTTGTGCTGGTTCTCTTTACTTCTCATATAGCTCAACACTATGCCCTTCATTATCATCACCGGAAATCACTATGGAATGGGACTTTTAAATTTTTATGTTGCCTTAGAAGCGCAGAAGTGGTGGGGCGAGGGGGATTTGAACCCCCGACACCCGGATCTTCAGTCCGGCGCTCTCCCAGGCTGAGCTACCGCCCCGCACTCAAAGTATAAAAGGTTAAATCCGCTTTATAAATCTTGCGGTGAGGTTAATCTTACCCTTTTATACTAAAATCGAAAAGTTTATAAAGGGTTACCATTTTAATAACTATTGGTAACCAAAAGTGGGGGGAGGTGATGGGGATGGCAAGGAGATGGTGGAGGAGAGACATATGGGATCCGTTTGACATAATGAGAGAGATTCAGGAAGAAATAGACGAGATATTCAACGAATTCTTCAGGGGTCCCAGACTCTGGAGCTACAGAACATTCGGCGAGCCAAGAGAGGAGTTTGAAATGAGAAGCGAGGGCGTATGGAGGGAACCATTCGTTGACATCTTTGACACCGGTGAAGAGTTCGTTATCACCTCTGAGCTTCCAGGAGTCAGAAAAGAAGACATCAAGGTAAGGGTGACAAGTGATACAGTTTACATAGAAGCCCAGGTCAGGAGAGAACAAGAACTTGAGAGAGAAGGTGCAGTAAGGATAGAGAGATACTACAGCGGCTACAGAAGGGTTATCAGATTGCCAGAGGAAGTCATCCCAGAGAAGGCAAAGGCCAAGTACAACAATGGTGTCCTTGAGATAAGGGTTCCCAAGAAGCACCCGACAAAGAAGGAAGAAAAAGAAGGATTTGAGGTTAAGATTGAGTGATTCCTTTCGTTATTTTTGAATTTTTGCTTAAATAAGCGGTATCACGATCATCACACTAAAATGGAGGTGAGATGGATGGCAGAAAAGAGAGAAACCAGGCTTAAAGTTGCTTCCGCTTACCAGAGGGATGTTGGTAGGGGGATTGTTAGGATTGATAGGAGTGCAATGAGAAAGATTGACGTCCAGCCCGGGGACATAGTGGAGATTATCGGTGCCAAAAACACAGCGGCAGTTGTTTGGCCCGCATATCCTGAGGATGAGGGGCTCGGCATAATTAGAATGGACGGTACAATAAGAAAGAACGCCGGCGTTGGTCTTGGAGACGAGGTGACCATAAGAAAGGCAGAGGTCAAGGAAGCACAGAGAGTTGTTTTGGCTCCTACAGAGCCCATTAGGTTTGGGCAGGACTTTGTTGACTGGCTTCATTCAAGGTTAGTTGGGAGACCTGTAGTCAGAGGGGACTACATTAGAATAGGTGTCCTTGGACAGGAGCTTACGTTTGTCGTCACGGCGACAACACCTTCCGGTGTAGTCCAGATAACGGAGTTCACCGAGTTCACGATCTCAGAGAAGCCCGTAAAGGAGGTCGCAAAGACACCGGCTCTGGGGGTTACCTATGAGGACATTGGTGGTCTCAAGGACGTTATACAGAAGATTAGAGAGATGATTGAGCTCCCCCTCAAGCACCCGGAGGTTTTTGAAAAGCTTGGCATTGAGCCGCCTAAGGGTGTTTTGCTTTATGGTCCTCCGGGTACTGGTAAGACTTTGTTGGCTAAGGCTGTGGCCAACGAGGCTAATGCTCACTTCATAGCGATTAATGGGCCGGAGATCATGAGCAAATACTACGGAGAAAGCGAAGAAAGACTAAGAGAAGTTTTCAAAGAAGCTGAAGAAAACGCTCCCAGCATAATCTTCATTGATGAGATTGATGCAATAGCGCCGAAGAGGGAGGAGGTTACGGGTGAGGTTGAGAAGAGGGTTGTTGCTCAGTTGCTTACCCTAATGGATGGTTTGAAGAGTAGGGGGAAGGTTATAGTTATTGGTGCTACTAATAGGCCTGATGCAGTGGATCCGGCTCTTAGGAGGCCGGGCAGGTTTGATAGGGAGATTGAGGTTGGAGTTCCAGACAAACAGGGAAGAAAGGAAATACTCCAAATCCACACAAGAGGAATGCCAATTGAGCCAGACTTCAGAAAGGTAGATGTTAAGAGAATCCTTGAGGAGCTTAAGCAGGACGATAGGTTCAAAGAATCCGCCGAGAGAGCCCTTGAGAAGATAGACACAGTACCGGACAAGGACGAGGACATTAAGAGATTACTCAGCGAGATTGACGAAAGACTCTATGAAGAGGTTAGGCATCGTTTGATTGACCTTCTCCTTGAGGAGCTTGCTGAGAAGACTCATGGATTCGTTGGTGCCGACTTGGCGGCATTGGCAAGAGAAGCCGCAATGGCTGCGTTGAGAAGACTCATCGAGGAGGGCAAGATAGACTTCGAGGCAGAGAGCATTCCGAAGGAAGTACTTGAAGAGCTCAAGGTAACCAGGAGGGACTTCTACGAGGCACTGAAGATGGTTGAGCCTTCAGCTCTAAGGGAAGTTCTTTTGGAGGTCCCCAACGTTAGGTGGGAGGACATTGGAGGTCTTGAGGAGGTTAAGCAACAGCTCAGAGAAGCCGTGGAGTGGCCGCTCAAATATCCGGAGGCATTTATGGCCATGGGAATCACTCCACCGAGGGGAATTCTCCTCTACGGTCCCCCAGGTACTGGTAAGACTTTGCTGGCTAAGGCAGTGGCAACGGAAAGCGAGGCCAACTTTATAGGCATTAGAGGGCCAGAAGTGCTTAGCAAGTGGGTTGGTGAGAGCGAGAAGAACATAAGGGAGATCTTTAGGAAGGCAAGACAGGCAGCTCCAACCGTAATATTCATTGACGAGATTGACGCTATAGCTCCGAGAAGGGGTACAGATGTTAATAGGGTTACTGATAGGCTTATTAATCAGCTTTTGACTGAGATGGACGGGATTGAGGAGAACAGCGGTGTCGTGGTTATTGCTGCCACAAACAGGCCTGATATCCTTGACCCGGCTTTGCTTAGGCCTGGCAGGTTCGATAGGCTTATCTTAGTTCCAGCCCCGGATGAAAAGGCAAGGCTTGAGATCTTCAAAGTCCACACAAGAAATGTTCCGCTTGCAGAGGACGTCAGCTTGGAGGAACTCGCAAAGAGAACTGAAGGCTACACGGGTGCTGACATTGAGGCAGTTGTGAGAGAGGCGGCATTAAATGCCATGAGAAGGGCAATAGCGGAGGGCATTATCAAGCCCGGCACAAGGGCAAGCGAGATTAGGCAGAAAGTCAAGGTTACAATGAAAGACTTTGAGGAAGCGCTCAAGAAGGTCGGCCCAAGTGTTGGCAAGGAGACGATAGAGTACTACAAGAAAATAGAGGAAATGTTCAGCAAAGGTAGGGCTGAATTAACTAGAGGGGAGAACAGAGACAGGGGAGTCCTCTGACCCCTTTCGATATTTTAATTTCCTATTTTTGATTCACGTTCTCAGTTCATCCTTTGGGCACTCAATTTGATTTCTTGCCCGTACTCATCGAAATCAATGTTTCTTTCTGTCTTTTCAAAACATGCCAAACGGAATTGCTATTTGTAAGTTTAAACCTAAAAAGAAAAGGAGGGGCATTCACTTCAAGAGCTTTACGAATTCCCTCATCCACGCGTATAAATCCCCGGGATGTCTTGAACTTATCCAGTTGCCATCAACGACGACTTCCTTGTCAATGTACTCCGCACCCGCGTTTATGAGATCGTCCTTTATTGTGACAACACATGTTCCTTTTCTCCCCTTTAAAACTCCAGCAGAGATGAGTATCTGCGGGCCGTGGCATATTGTTGCTACTGGCTTTCCAGCCTCGAACATCTTTTTAGCTATTTCAACGGCCTTTGGGTTTATCCTAACTATCTCTGGAGCTCTTCCACCAGGCAATACGAGTGCATCGAATTCCTCTGGATCTACTTCCTCAAACAGCAGATCAACCTTTACAGAGTAGCCGTGCTTTCCAGTTATGGTCTCCTTCTTGTTACTCGCTATGTAGACCTCATGCCCCTCCTCTTTTATGCGGTGGAGGGGGTATATTAACTCCAAGTCCTCGAATCCATCGGCACTTAAAAACAGCACTTTCATTGCTATCACCAATATAACGTTAAGACCAAAACTTAATAAGGGTTTTTGGTCAAAAGTGTGCAACACTTTAAGCAAGGTTTAAAAAGGGCTTCTCCTAAAAAACTTCGCGTCCGTGAGTAAGGGCGAGATTGCTTGAGGTGAGAGAGATGGAAAAGCGCTTACCTGGAACGGTGAGAAGAGCTATAAGGGCTAAATATTACGATATTGAACCTAAAGCGTGGATTGGTAAGAGAGGGTTAGACGATAGCGTTATTGACGAGATCAATACTCAGCTTAAGAAAGATGGGATATTAAAGGTTGAAATAAAAAAAGGTGCTTTAATATCAACCCAGATGGACAGAAAAGCGATAGCAGAGAAAGTTGCAGAGCTTACGGATAGTGAACTTATTGATGTGAGGGGCAAAAGGTTTATATTGTTCCGTCCCAGAGAAGGATGGGAAAAGTATTTAAAGAAGCTCAGGCTTAAGGAACTCTCGAAAGAGAGACGGGAGGAAAAACCCGTTAAGAAAGTCAAGCTCGACATTGCTCAATTTAGGAAAAAGTTCAAGAAAGGGAGGGAGTGAAGAATGGCAACAGTTTATGACGTTCCCGGTGATTTGCTCGTTGAGAGGGTAGCTCAAAAATTGAAAGAGATTCCCGAAATAAAGCCACCTGAGTGGGCACCCTTCGTTAAAACAGGCAGGCATAAGGAGAGACTTCCAGAGCAAGAGGATTGGTGGTATTATAGAGTGGCTTCAGTCTTGAGAAAGATATACATTGACGGACCAGTTGGGATTGAAAGGTTAAGGACTTGGTACGGTGGAAGGAAGAACAGAGGGCACGCTCCAGAGCACTTCTACAAGGGAAGCGGAAGCATAGTTAGGAAAGCCCTTCAGCAGCTTGAAGCGGCAGGGTTTGTCACAAAGGTGCCTGGAGAGGGAAGGGTAGTTACACCAAAGGGAAGAAGCTTCCTTGACAAGGTAGCTACGGAGCTCAAGAAGGAGCTCGAAGAGGTAATTCCAGAGCTTAAGAAGTACTGATGTTCTCTTGCTTTTTGGCTTTAATCAGTTTTTGGATACTTTTAAATATCATTTTATCCGGGGTGGTGTGATGGCCGAGGATATAGAGGAAATCAGAAAGAGAAAACTTTTGGAGCTTCAGAAGAGACTTGCAGAGCAACAAAAGGCAGAAGAAGAAAGGGTAAGGCAGGAGATGGAGTTAGAGGCTCAGCTAAATGCTATAATGAAGCAAATTCTCACGCCTGAAGCGAGGGAACGGCTTACGAGGGTTAAACTCGTAAGACCTGAGCTTGCGAGACAAGTGGAGTTGATTCTCGCTCAGTTATACCAAGCCGGTCAGATAACCGAGAGAATCACGGATGAAAAACTTAAAAAGATTTTAGCTCAAATAGATGCCAGAACGAGAAGAGAATTTAGGATTAAATGGTGACAAAAACGTGAGAATTAGAGACGTCATCAGGATACTAAATGAAAAGGGCGAGGTTAGTTTGGATATCTGGAAGCCATTATCGGCAAGAAAGAGCAGCGATGGAACCCTTGATATTCTTTACCGCAACCTTGTTGTTGGAAGTGAGAGAGATCCGGTTTTCCTTTGGGTGTATGTCAACGTCCTTGAAGACGATGTCAGAGTGCTTGAGAAGATCACCTTTAAAAAAGAGCATGTAAACTGGATAACAAATTCAATATTAAAGTTTGGAAAAACTTAAGGTTTATATAAGGGAATTGACAAGTTTACTGACCGTGGGGGTGTAATTGTGACTAAGCATAGGGTTTGCCCAGTTTGCGGTTCCGAGAAGTTTGTTTATGACCCCGAAAGGGGAGAGGTAATCTGTGCAAATTGTGGTTTTGTAATTCAGGAGAACATTATTGATATGGGTCCCGAATGGAGGGCATTTGACGCTTCTCAAAGGGAGAAGCGTTCTAGGACTGGTGCGCCTGAGAGCATTCTGCTGCACGATAAGGGCCTTTCGACGGATATTGGTTACGACAGAAATGTTAAGGGCTTGATGAGGGAGAAGATTTACCGTCTCAGGAAGTGGCAGAGCAGGTTGAGGGTTAGCGATGCCGCCGAGAGAAATCTTGCTTTTGCCTTGAGTGAGCTCGACAGACTTGGTGCGAGGTTAAACCTTCCAAAGCACGTTGAAGAAGAGGCTGCGAGGCTTTACAGGGAGGCCGTTAGAAAAGGCCTTATTAGGGGCAGGTCGATTGAGAGTGTTATTGCTGCCTGCGTTTACGCTGCATGCAGACTCTTGAAGATTCCGAGAACTCTCGATGAAATTGCAGATATTGCCAAGGTCGACAAGAAAGAAATTGGCAGGAGCTTCAGGTTCATTGCGAGGAATTTGAATTTGACTCCCAAGAAGCTCTTCGTGAAGCCGACTGATTACGTTAACAAGTTTGCCGATGAGCTCGGCTTAAGTGAGAAAACCAAGAGAAGGGCAATAGAGCTCCTTGAAAAGGCTTACGAGATGGGCTTGACGAGTGGTAAAAGCCCTGCTGGCCTTGTTGCTGCTGCACTTTACATAGCCGGTCTTCTCGAAGGAGAGAAGAGAACTCAGAGGGAAGTGGCGGAAGTGGCAAGAGTAACAGAGGTCACAGTAAGAAACAGGTACAAAGAAATAGTAGAGAAACTAGGGCTAAAGCTCCCACTTTGAGCTTATCTGGGAATTTGCTTTATCATTTTTTAAACCAGCTGTCCAGCGTAAACTGTTTTCCGGCCTTAACTGTTTTTTTAAGCCTTTCTAAGCCGTTTTTAACTCTTTCTTCACTGAACTCGTGTTCATCACAGAGGAACTTTAATATTCCTTCTTCATCGGGCATTTTCCATTCGAGCTTGTATTCGTCTGTTGTCGGCGGGTTTAGGAAGAAGTCTTTTATTGCATAGAGATCAACGTCGCTCATTTTTTGGTACTTTGCCAGGGGATCCTTGGAGTATCTGACTATTTCAAGGGCTGTTTTTGGCCCAATCCCTTTTATGCCTCCGGGATTGTAGTCCGTTCCCACAAGAATTGCAAGTTCTATCAGCTTTTCCCTCGTTATCTTAAGCTCTTTTAATACCTCTTCAAGAACTATGAGCTCCGGTTTAACTTCCACGTAGATGTCCTTCCCGGGGAGCTTTCTTTTTCCAGTTATGGTGAGGTTCCTCACTAGCCTTGGTGTTCCGAAGAGGAGCGAGTCGTAATCCTGGCTCGCCGAAGCCCAAACGTGCCCTTTGGATGCCATATAAGCTGCCTGCGCTTCACCTTCGCTGGGAGCCTGCACCCACGGAATTCCCATAAGCTCTAAAAGCTTTTTAGCCTCCTCGATAAGCATCTCATTTACTTTGCTCGCCCGCTGTGCGTATTTCTTTGCCTCTTCGATATCACCTCTTGCCAGGGCCTCTTCCCATTTTTCCTGCGCTTCCTCCCTGGCTTCGGCTCTCTTTTCAAGCTCCTTTTTCTTGAACTCCGGAGGCTTCCCATCGAATACATACGCAGGCTTTATACCCACTTCCATTAGGTTTATAGTCCTGTAAAAAAGCCCCGAAAGGTGGGAAGTTATCCTTCCCTTGGAATCCATTAAAGGAGTCCCGTCTCGCTGCCTTATCGTTGAGAGGAACTGGTAGATAGCGTTAAATGCATCTATAGCAACTTTTCTTCCGTTTAAATTTTCAAGCTCAAGTTCTTTCCTCGGTAAAAGCTCACCAATCTGTACTCCCATTACTCACCACCTATCCTAATGTATAGATGCCCAAGTATAAAAAGCAATCCACCGACGGCAAAGAGCTTTAATGCATCGAGCTCCCTAAAATCCGAGGCAACGATGAGCTTTTGGACAAGTGCCACGATTCCAACCTCAAGAATGTGGGATATGCTCACACGGTGTTGCCTCAAATAGATTATCAAGATTCTGTAGGTTTCTATCAGGATAATTGTCACGAGTATGTTCGCAATCAGAAGTTTTGGGTCGTTGACCTTGTAAGTTAGCTTAAAGTTAAGGTAGATGGAGTACAGGGTGAGGTAGAGTATGAAGAACAGGAACACCATAACAACTGCATCAAAGGAAATCTCTAAGGTTTTTCTGAAAAGCTTATGAATTTGGGTATATTGGGCTGTTTTTTCATCTTCAATCTTCGTCATCTCTATCAGCCTACCGGTGTGTTCATCACCCTCTCAGGGAGGGGAAGGGTCATCACCATTTTCTATTTTCTCTTCATGGCTTTAAAGCATTGCTCCTTTTTGTTAGATTATGGGATTTATGCCATTCAAAGCGATCCCGGAAACCAATGATAGCTTGTAAACGTACATAAAAACCCTAGTTCTCACCACCCGTGAGGCAATCCCTCATCTTCACGGCCAGAATCGCCCCAAAACCCTTATCCAAAAACAAGAAAAACCAGTGAACTTCTCAACAATCACCCGGAGTTTCTCCTTGACAACGCTCATATCATGAAGTTAGGGATCAACAGAGGTGATTACTCATCAAGATTTTTGATTTTTAATCTCTTCAAAGCTTAGCTTATTTTACTATTATAAATCAAAAAAGTTAAATAGTTTGGTAGATATAACGATTATGAAAACTTTGTGGTGGTGTCAATGCGGTGGAAACTGCTTGGTGTTTTGTTACTTGGTTTGTTGATTTTGAGTTCTTTTGGTAGTGCGGGAATTGGTAACAGTGATAAGGACAAGGCTTGTCGGCTTGTGAGGTACTGGGTTTTTGAAAATGGGAGGTGGGTTGAGAAAAGTGAGCCCAGAGTTTGGTGGTACTGTCAAGAGCCTGAAAAAGTTAAGGGTTTTAGGGGTTTTGCATTTAGAGAAATGCCCTACGGATTGTTCAAGAGGCCTGATGTTGGTGTTTTACATCAAGCTGTAAGGGATTTGGCTGGTTTGATGGGAATTGATGAGCTTCATGGGGAATTCTCCGCCAATTTGCCTTCTTACGGAGGAATGTTTATTAACGAAGAGAAAGGATTAATTTTCGTGTACGTGAAGGATGAGAAGGACAGGGAGAAAATCAAACAAGCATTAGAAAAATACAGAGGAAAAGTAAACATAGTATTCCTAAAGAGTAAATACAACTTTGAAGAACTGTTAAAGTGGAAAGAAAAGACAAGAGAACTTTTTAGAATCAAAGAACTTGAAGTTACAATGCTCGACGCCGATGAAGCCCACAACACCTTAACCATCGGTTTAGCAGATGTAACACCAGAGAAATTGCAACTCCTTGAAAATGAATTAGAAAAAATAGGAATACCAAAAGAAGCAGTAAAGATAGAGAAAAGAAAGCCAGGCATGCCTACGTTATCACCAACGGACAAATTTGATACTCTTATTGGTGGAATTAAAATAACTGCTCTCAGAGGATCATGCACGCTGGGATTTACATCCAAAATTAACGGAGAAGATTATTTTGTAACAGCTGCACATTGTGCAGAATTTGGGGTAACTGGAGAACCCGTATATCAACCCTGGGGTATTGGTTCATGGCGTAAAGTCGGAACCATTATAAAGAATCCACCCTTAAGTTCAAACTTTCCTTCGAGGCTTACAGATAGCATGTTAGTCAAAGTTTCGGGAAGAGATATTGATCACAGGGTTTACTCAAATTGGAATGTTATCGGAACGGCAGAAAGTTACGTAGGAGCCTATGTTTGTAAAATGGGAATAACTACATACACAACATGTGGGTACATAACAGAAACACACAGTTCAATTGGTATTGACAGAGATAAGGACGGGTACACTGACTATTGGCTCTTTGATGTTGGTATAACTTGTTGTATGGATAGTGATGAAGGCGATAGCGGTGCTCCGGTCTTTTATAAATCATACTACACAAACGACATCAGTATCGTTGGCATCCTAAACGGTAAGTACTACGATGGAATATATTACAGTGAAATCGATGGTATATTTTCAGAACTTGGTAATATGGAGGTGTCATGGAGTTGAAAAGACTTTTCCTCCTTCTCCTCCTTTTGATTTTATTGATATCCATATTCTATATCCCTTCCTATGTGAAAAAGAGAACTGCAAACTTTGCAGTGAACGTTTACTATCCAGGAGAACTTGAGTACAAGGGCTATGAAATTGAGGGAGACAAAATAATCTTTGAGTTTGAGGTTAAAGAGAAGAGTGACGAGATTATTAGGAACCGTGCCTTTCAAAGAATAATCAAGCTATTTGGAAAGAGTCCTTGGGATGTACCTGATGTTTACGTATCTATCAATGGAGAGATGCTTGAAGCGTATTTTGGAGTAAGTGATTTCGTGACAATGAGCTATTGTGCTTCACCCTATGATATGGAAGAACTCGTTGAAATCTACACTCCAAATGGATATCAGTTTAAAGATATCCATCTCAAAAATAAAAGTTTAGTTATAGCTCTGGAAAAAGGCAATCAAACAAAACCAAAAATTGTGAAATATGAATCTTTAGCTGGGATAATCAATGATCTAAGGCATAATCGGATAAAAGTGGTTTATGTGAGTGAGAATAAAATGTGGAATGGCGTAATTGGAGATAAAGGCCCCAAATGTCCCGTTTTCATTTTACCAGAAATTCCATAAAGGCAAATTGGATATCTCATCCCTCTAAATAGAGAAAAATCAATAAAAATAACTGCTACTGATAACATGTTCAACAATCTTGAGGCAAGTTAATGATAGGCTAACCAGAGGTGAGAAAAATGCGAGCTATTTTCCGAATTATCTCCATTTTGTTTCTTGGCATCATCCTCTTGTCATCGGGGATTGCTATGACAAATGCTCCAGTAAACCCTCTGTGGAGTTTGAGCATACAAGCAAAACATATTGATGTTTCCAGTGATTTTATATTGATAATTTCTAATGATACCCTTCATGTATTTGACAAAGTTGGAAACTTAATATTAGAGGAACCAGCTCCATTATGGGCCGGAGTTGTTGAAGGGGGTCTTATAACAATTGAAGATACAAATTCTACTGAAATGATTAATGGTATTGGACTGAAGATTCTCCGCATTGTTTGGATAAGTTTACAGAATTATTCCTCAGAGAGCTATACAGTTAAAGTAAAAAACTCTTCCATGGTGGTTAATTGCTAAAGGAGATAAGCAGATAGCTCTTGTTGACCTTGAACCCATGGGATATTCAAAACTCTATGTCCTCGGGAGAGATGGAATATTGCTGTCAACTAACCTCTCGGTATATCCCTCTGATATACTAATAAAAGACAGCTCCATCTATGTTAAGGGTATTAGCGTTATTCAAAAGTTTCTGGATGAACAAGAACTCAATTTAAAATTTCCAATATGCAACTATCCAAAGAGTTTTGATGCCCATGGGAACTTCCTCGCAGTCCTGCTGATGAATGGCTCCCTATCTTTGATGGAAAATACAAAAGTACTATGGATGAAAGATCTTGAGTTTAGGGAAGGAAAGATACACGAGTGCCTATATGATACACACATTTCCCCAATATATGGAAACGTCAGGTTCTTTGGAAACTATGTGCTTGTTGGCATAGATGATAGAGTTGAGCTTTACTCCCTTAACGGCACTCTCTTCTGGAGATTCAAGCTTGATGGGAATATTACGTCTCTTGAGGCGTCAGACCTATTAGCTCTCGCCGTAACTCCTAACAAAGTATATTTCATCTCAAAAAACGGGATTTTAGGAAGCTATACAACTAATGTCAAACACGTTGCAGTTTTCGGACTAGACGCTGTGATAGCGGATTCCCAGGGAATATCTTTTCTCACATTTAAGCCATTTGTAACTGTTACAGAGATTGATGAGAGTATCGCAAGGGAAGTGTTTTCTAATGAAACACCTGATCTCCAGATTGTTCTCGGAAAAGCTGCAGCTAAGTTTGTTAATGCGATCTTTACAAGAGATACCATGGAATTTAATGGGATTATTTATAAAAGCGCTTGGAAGAGAGAAGATTACTGTCTAATTCAGCCCGGGAATGGGAGGGGGTTCATAGTAGGAACGCATAGATACGGAACCAAAGCTTGTTTGCTTTATTACAAAGAAAGAAAACCCAAAAAGCCTGTGCTAATCAGATGGAAGGATTTAAACAGAAATAGCAAAGTTGAGGTGGAAGAGATTGAAGTTGTATTTATGGAAAATTCCCGAGAACCATAAAACCCACAGCACTTTAAACCTGAACAACAATATGAGATTGGTCCATCTAAGGGAAGAATTTTCATTGCTGTTTCAGAGATTACAATGAGATAAGAATGGCTCCTCTCACCCAACGATCGTTCAAAACCATTGGTTTCTTTAACAAACGCCGATATCCAAGTCGTCAAATGAATAAGAGAAAAGTTATAACTCCTCTTTCGCATTAACCTTTGTAAAGTTCATGGGGTGGGGGAGATGAGCGTAGAAGCACTTTTCAAACCAAAGAGCGTTGCCGTTATAGGCGCTTCTGATAAGCCCGGGAAGATAGGCTACGCGGTTATGAAGAACCTCATCGAGTACGGCTACGAGGGCAAAATCTATGCCGTCAACGTCAAGGGCGGGGAGATGGAGATAAGCGGGAGAAAGTTCCCAGTATACAAAAGCATCCTCGATGTTCCTGATGAAGTTGACATGGCCGTTATAGTTGTCCCGGCCAAGTTCGTTCCCCCTGTGGTTGAAGAGTGCGGAAAAAAAGGCGTTAAAGTTCTCCCCATCATAAGCTCGGGCTTCGGTGAATTGGGTGAAGAGGGCAAGAAAGTTGAAGAAGAGCTTGTTAAGACAGCCCACAAGTACGGCATGAGGATTTTGGGTCCAAACATCTTCGGTGTCGTTTACACTCCAGCAAAGCTCAACGCCACCTTCGGCCCGACAGATGTAATGCCCGGCAAGCTCGCCCTCATCAGCCAGAGCGGTGCCCTCGGAATAGCCCTTATGGGATGGACAATACTTGAGAAGGTCGGTCTTTCGGCTGTCGTCAGCATTGGAAACAAGAGCGATCTTGACGATGCCGATCTGCTTGAGTACTTCGAGGAGGACGAGAACACCGGTGCTATTCTCATCTACATGGAGGGCGTCAAGGACGGAAGGAAGTTTATGGAAGTCGCGAAGAGAGTTTCAATGAAGAAGCCGATCATCATCATAAAGGCCGGAAGGAGCGAGCGCGGTGCTAAAGCCGCTGCCTCACACACGGGTTCACTTGCTGGTGCAGACAGCATCTACACTGCTGCATTCAAGCAGAGCGGCGTTCTTAGGGCTTTAACAATTGGCGAGGCTTTCGACTGGGCGAGAACCCTCTCGAACCTTCCCGAGCCCGAGGGAGAGAACGTCGTTATTCTCACCAACGGCGGTGGAATAGGCGTTATGGCAACCGATGCAGCTGAAGAGGAAGGATTGAAGCTCTATGACAACCTTGAGGAGCTTAAGATCTTTGCAAATCACATGCCGCCATTTGGAAGCTATAAGAATCCAGTGGATTTGACGGGTATGGCCGGGGCTGAGGCCTATGAAGGTGCAGTTAGAGATGCCCTAGCTCATCCGGAGATGCATGCAATAGCCGTTCTCTACTGTCAAACAGCCGTTCTCGATCCAAGAGACCTCGCAAAGATAGTCATCAATGAATATGAGGCAAGCGGAAGGAAGAAGCCAATAGTGGTTGCCATAGTTGGTGGCGTTGAGGCCAAGGAAGCAATTGATATGCTCAACGAGAACGGAATTCCGGCATATCCAGAGCCCGAAAGGGCCATTAAGTCACTTGCGGCTTTATACAGGTGGCACAACTGGAAAATGAAGCATAAGAAAGAGTGATTTCCTTTTTCTTCTTTTTCATTGATAAAAAGGAAATCAGGCAATGTACTTTCTTATCTCCTCGTACATATCGTTCAGCACTTCTTGGTAATCTACCTTGTTTTCCTCCACAAGATCCATGAGTTCTTCCAGCTGTCTGGTTCTTTCCTCACTCACAAGCTCCTTGTATTTTGTGATCAGGTAGTGGTAAACCTTTGTGCCCAGTTCTGTTGGCACTAACTTTTTCCTTCCCTTCGTTTCGATAACGTAGTGCCTGTCTAAGAGAGTTTTGACTATCTTTGCATACGTAGAAGGCCTACCGATTTTGCGCTCCTTCATAAGGGCAATTATGTCTCCCTGAGTAAACAGAGGCACCTTTGAGGCCCTCCATTTCTTGATGTCCTTAACCTTAATCCTCTGTCCTTTTTCAAGTTTGGGAAGCTGTTTTAGAGGTGGGGTTCTAATCCTTGTCCATCCATCGAAGAGTATCTCCACGTAACCTTCTACTTCCGCTTTTGCTACCTTTGCATCAATAACTGCCTTTTCATAAAGTATTTTTGCCGCTTTCATCTGGGAGGTCATGAAGCGTTTGAATATCATGTCATAGAGTCTGAAGTGGTCTCTTGTTAGACCCCTTGCCAGGGTTATTATTCCATCCCTCAGCAACTGCATGAGTCTTCCAGTGTCTATGGGTCTTGTGGGCCTTATACACTCGTGTGCTCCCTCTTCACCCCACTTCCTCGGAGCGAAGTAATCTTCGCCAATTTCTTCGGTGATGTACTCCTTGGCCACCTCAACACCAACGTTGCTCACGTGGGTGGAATCCGTTCTTATATAAGTTACCAGACCGAGTTCAAAGAGGTCTTGGGCGAGTCTCATAGTGTAGTCGGTCGAAAATCCTAGGAATCTTGAGGCGTCTTGAAGCATTGTATCGGTGGTGTACGGTGGGAGGGGATTTAAATCTCTCTCTTCCAGCTGGACTTCTTCCACGATAACTTCTTGAACTTCTTCCTTAACTCCCTCCAGTGTAACTTCCAAGTCGTTTTCAAGCGTTAGCCTCGTGAAGTCGGTTTCACTTTCCACGAACTCCTTATATCTCTCTATGACCCAGCCCAGAACGGGGGTTTGGACTCTTCCAGCTGAGAGATAGGTGTTCTCAAAGACCTCCCAAAGCTTCTGGCTGAGCTCAAACCCTATCCATCTGTCCTCTATTCTCCTCACAAGCTGGGCGTTTACCCTTGCCTCGTTCACATCTCTTGCCTCTTTAAGGGCCTTTAGAATAGCGGGCCTCGTAACCTCATGGAACTCTATCCTCTTTATGGTTGGGGCATAGGGGGAGAGGACGTTTCTTATGTCCCATGCTATCTTTTCACCCTCAACATCGGGATCCGTTCCAATCAATATTTCGTCAACCTCTTGGGCAATTTCCCTCATTGCAATCACGTTTTCGAGGGCATCCCTCACGTCTCTTGAACCACATCTGGGACATACTCCTTTCTCTTCCCAGTCCACAAACTGGTGTCCACACTCCCTACAGCGCTTTAGGGTATCGTAAACTGGAACAAAGTAGAGCTTTCCGTCGTTTTCCTTTATCAGAACTCCATGGTAACCTTCGTTTGTAACGAGATCAAACATATGCCCTCCGCTTGCCAGTATGGTGAGCATTAGTTCTCCCATGCTTACTTCATACGCTACCAAATCACCGATACGCCTCTTGCTTGGCTGTCCAAAGAAACTTGCAATGGTTCTGGCCTTGTTTGGTGATTCCACTATCATAAGGGCAGATTTTACAAGATCTTTTGTCTTCTCTGCTATCTTGCCCTCCATGATGAGCTTGACTTTCTCCCTATCGGCGTCAATCTCTTTCAGTATCTCCTCCAAACTGAGCTCGGTGAAGGGCTTCATCTCAAACTCTGCAAAGCGCCAGCGCATTTGTCTCTTCAGACCATTGAAAACCTTCTCGTTGTCCACTATCACAACGCTAAGCCCCTTTGTAATACCCCCAGCAAAAAGCCTCGAAGTCCTTCCCGTGGCCTGTATGTACGTCCTCACGTCGGGAATCTCTATGTACCACTTTCCTTCCTCTTTCTTAAGGCTGACAAAAGGATCTTCTTTTATTCTTTTTAGGACTTCGGGCTTCCTCAACACGCTCCTAAGAAACTCGACGGCCTCTCTAAAGACCTCAAGAACGTGATTTGAGAACCCCTCTAAGGGCAATCCCTCAGCTAATGCCTCCTCTATCTTTAGGATTTCAAACTGTGGGATATTCCTTATGAGCCTCCTTAGCCTGGCATACAGCTTTTCGGCGTTTCTTCTGTTTTCATTTTCGAGGAATTCCATGAGCTCACTCATCAGCCCTAAAACTCTATATATGGTGGGCTGTTCAAGGTCTATGCTGAACCGGAACTTTGGAACCCCGGTAAATATGGCGTATCTTATTAGGTGGGGCAAATCAAGCCCCCTAACAATGGAGCCATAATACGTGGCAACTCCTATTAGATAATCAACCTCCCCCTTCTCGAATCTTTCAAGCCCCTTTTTGTTCCTTGCCGAGACTAACTCCACCTTAAATCCTAAATCCTGCAGGTAATTCGTTAGTTTCTCCGCATACGCTATTCCCTGATCAATTGGGACGAATATGAGTCCTCCCGGGCCTAAAGTTTTTAACAGCTCTTTGACGTGCTCCTCTATTGGTTTTTCGGGGAAGATATAGCTGTCCACGACGTTTCTCAGCGCAGATCTTCCACTTCCCACCTCAAAATCGAGAAGCTCACGGTAAAGCTTTATTCTGTCTCCCCTTGCACTTCCGGTAGCGGAGGCTACAATTAGAACTCCAATTTTGTTTTCTCGCTTAAACTTTATAATCTCCCTCTCAACTGCGTTTATTTGCTTGTTCAGCTCTTTTAACTGCTCATTTTTGCCATTACTGTTGCCGTTTAGGTATTTTGCCATCTGTTTTTTGAGCTTTATAATCTCCCATGCTTTCTGGATTATCTCTTCGGTAAAACCGAGGAGAATAAGGGAGCGGTCTATGTTCTTTGAAGCCTTTAGGAAAGCATCAACATCATCTACAAATATGAAGTCAAACCTTTTATCCTTGAGAAGCTCAAAATTCCTCGCCAAATACTGTGTGGAGGTTATAAGGATGTCAAAATCCCCGCTCTGGATCTTCTGTAGCATTTCATCCTTTTCCTTTTTCTTCATGTTTCCGTGGTAGTAAGCTAAGTTAACGCTTACCCCGGCTTTTTCTGCAAATGTCTGGACTCTTTTGATTGTCTGAATTACCAGAGGTGTTGTTGGCAAAATTATATATGACTTTTTACCTTGTTTTGCGTAGTAAATCGACATGAAAGCCCCAAAAACGCTTTTTCCCATTCCAGTAGGTGCTATTATGGAGAAGCTTTTTCCCCTCACCAAACGCTTGACCCAAGTTTTTTGGGCACTCCAAAAAGTGAAGCCGGTAGCTTTCTTGAAAAGCTCTTCAGCCTCGTTCAACTTTTTCTCAAGAGAATACAACTCCTCCCAGTACTTTAAAGTCCCCCTGAGCTTTAGGGCATCCCTAATTCCTTTTATCAGATCAAAATATACTTCGGCTTTTATTTCTTCATCCAGGCAGACCTCACAAGGATGCTTCCTGTATAAACGCAAATCACTTATACTGCCCTCACAGTTAGGACACATGCCCCTGTATATGGCCTTCATATTACCACCTTCCGATGCGCTTTTAGGGGATGCAAACTTTATAAGACTTTTTTTGAAGACCTTTTCGGTGAAACATATGATAGTGGAAAAACTCAAACTCACTGCAGAGCTCAGTGAACAAGAGTACAAAAGGGTAGAGGAGATAGTGGAAAAGTTGAGGAGAAAGTTCCCAAACGTTATGGTGAAGGAATATAAAACACAGAAAAAATTAACCTTTCTTGACGTAGAACTTGCTGGAAGACTTAATTTTGATGTAATTCTCGGGAAAAGAAAGGACTATTTTGTCTCAGTTGAGATGGAGGGCACCAAGGCAAAATATGCCTTTCAAATAATGAAGGTCCTTTTAGATGAAGCCGGTGTAAGTTATAGCTTCACCCTCGATGGGAAGGAGGTTTATGACTCTTTAAGGAAAAAACTCAAAGAGAGCACCCTTCTAGAGTTTCTTTGACCTTCCTTTTCAGCTCTCCGGTTAAATTGTAATCTGGAAAAAGTCTCTCGAATTCCTTGAAAATTTCCAATATTTGAAAACCTTTTTCTTTAGATGGATTAAGGCTGAACAACCTCAAGGCTTCCCCCAAGAGTCTGGCTACTTCACTCCCGCTCTCATCGTTGTTTATCTGGTATTGAAGCTCCTTTAAAATAATCTCCAGTCCCAATTCCGGATTCTTATAGAACATATATCTCTTTAAAGCTGCCTCGGGGAAAAATTCCGAGAGTGGCTCATGACTTTCTATGTAGAATCCCTCTTCAAAGGCCATTATTGTGGCGGCAACGTGTTTGCAGTCTTTTCCTTGAGGACAGGTGCACCTGCTGGAGTTTTTTGCCAAGTCGACTTCTACATAATAGGGATAAGTGCCCAAAACCTTGGAAAACAGCTTTTCTTCGTATTTTAGAACCCATAAAACCTTTCCTTTTTTGTAGTAGTTCTTCCCTTTTTGCATACTCTTCCTCTCCATGATGACCACTAAATGTGGTAAGCATGGGGATTTTTAAGGTTAACCCCTAACCTTTAAAAAGCGGGCGTTTTAGTTAATCCCACAGCGCTCATCAAAAGTTTTGTGGAGTGTGAGAGTATGAAAAAAATTAGACAACCAATTATAGCGGTTCTTGGACACGTAGATCACGGTAAGACCACAATGCTTGATAGAATACGTAACACCCGCGTAGCTGAGAAAGAAGCGGGTGGAATTACCCAGCACATCGGTGCGACTGAAGTTCCTATTGAAGTAGTTAAACAACTTGCTGGACCCCTTTTAAGTTTGTGGAAAGGCGAAATTAAACTTCCGGGATTGCTCTTTATAGACACTCCCGGCCACGAGGCTTTTACGAGCTTGAGAGCAAGGGGAGGCAGTTTAGCCGATTTGGCAGTTCTTGTGGTTGATATAAACGAGGGCTTTCAGCCTCAGACCATCGAGAGCATAGAAATTTTGAGAAAATACAGAACGCCCTTTGTTGTCGCTGCAAATAAAATTGACCGTATTAAGGGATGGAAAATCGTTGAAAACGAGCCTTTCTTGGTAAACATCAAAAAGCAGGATCAAAGGGCAGTTCAGGAGCTTGAGACAAAGCTTTGGGAGCTAATAGGAAAGTTCTATGAACTTGGTTTCCAGGCCAATAGGTTTGATCGCGTTCAGGACTTCAGAAGGGAACTCGCCATAGTTCCCGTTTCAGCCAAATATGGAATAGGCCTTCCAGAATTGCTTGTTCTTATAGCGGGTTTGGCCCAAAAGTACCTTGAAGAGAGGCTGAAGATAGAGGTTGAAGGTCCCGCGAGAGGAACTATTTTGGAAGTTAGGGAGGAAGTAGGCTTTGGAACAACAATAGACGTGATAATCTATGATGGAACCCTCAGAAAAGACGACGTAATAGTTGTGGGTGGCAAGGATAAGGCAATAGTCACAAAAATAAGGGCTCTCCTTAAGCCCAAACCTTTGGATGAGATAAGGGATCCAAGGTATCGCTTTGATCAGGTGGAAGAGGTTTCTGCTGCAGCTGGAATTAAGATAGCCGCCCCAAACTTGGAGGAAGCTCTCGCAGGTTCCCCTGTTATAGCGGCGAGAACTGAAGAAGAAATAGAGAAAGCAAGGAGAGAAATCCTTAAGCAGATAAAGAGTGTAATTATAAGCACTGACAAGGTTGGCGTTATTGTAAAAGCCGACACAATAGGAAGTCTCGAAGCGCTAAGCAAAGAACTGCAAGCGAAGAACGTCCCAATAAGAAAGGCAGATGTTGGAAACATAAGCAAAACGGATGTTATGGAGGCACTGAGCGTAAAGGAGGAGGAACCTCTCTACGGTGTTGTCATAGGTTTTAACGTGAGGGTCAATGAAGACGCAGAGGAAGTTGCAAAGGCCAAGAAGATCCCGATATTTGTCGGCAACGTTATCTATAAAATCATAGAGGATTACGAGGCATGGGTGAAGGCTGAGGAAGAAAAGAAGAAAAAAGAACTTTTAGCCCAAACAAAGTTCCCGGGAGTAATTAAGATATTCCCAGATGAACGCTACATCTTCAGGAGAAGCCATCCAGCAATAGTTGGAATAGAGGTTATTGAAGGCAGGATAAAACCGGGATATCCGCTTATGAAGCAGAATGGAGAGATGGTTGGAGTTATAAAATCAATAAAATCCAAAGAAGACTTCTTGCAGGAAGCAAAGAAGGGAGATCAGGTTGCTATAGCCATTGAGGGTGCAATAGTCGGGAGGCACATCCATCCCGGGGAGATACTTTACGTCGATATAAGCAGGGATGATGCAATAAGACTCGCGAAGGAGCTCAGAGATATGCTGGATGAGACCGACATAAAGGCATTAAAGGAAACTGCGAAAGTGAAGGCCCAAAAGGATCCATTTTGGAGTGCCCTATGATTTTAACTTTTTTAACTGCCGGTGAGCCCCATGGAGGTTTATCACCTCTACAGCGGAGGGAAAGATTCTTCGCTTGCGGCTTATATTTTGAGAAAGATTGGATACGAGGTAAAACTCATTACCGTTAACTTTGGAATCCTCGACAGCTGGAAATATGCAAAAGAGACTGCCAAAGCCCTTGGATTTCCCCATGAGGTAATCTTCCTTGACAGGGGAATTCTTGAGGAAGCGGCTGAGATGTGTATAAGGGACTCTCATCCCAGCAATGCAATTCAGTTTATCCACGAAAAAGCTCTGGAGGAGGTTGCAAAGCTTAGGCATGTGGAGAGAATAAGCGACGGAACAAGAAGAGATGACAGAGTGCCCTTCCTTGATCAGAGAAAAACGAGAAGTCTTGAGGATAGGTTTAACGTTCAGTACATAAGACCCCTTCTCGGTTTGGGCTATAAGACGATAAGGGAACTTACGGAGAAGCTTTTCGTGGTGGAGCTTAAAGAGAGCGAAAAGCTTGAGAAATCCGACTATGAAGTAGAGCTGAGATATCTTTTAAGGGAAAGAGGTGTGGATCCTCTCACGATTTTTCCGAAAAGGCATCTGCAGTCGAGGGTATTGGGGTGGAAAAAAGAAGGGGGTCACTTGTGAGCAAATATCGCTATCACTTTATCTCCCTCAACTTTGTCCACCCTTACGAAACCAAAGCGTTCAAACTGCACGATATCGTCAACCTTTAAGTTAGCATCCCTCTCAAGTAGCCCCTTCCTAACAATAAGTTCATCTCCCTCCGGGACGAGAACTTCACACGGCTTGCCCTCGGGAACCCAGTGGATCATCCTCCATCTGTGCTCTCTGGCTTTCTCATATTCAGCGCTGTCAAACTCCGCTATGATTTTTTCTTCGCTTGCCTTAACTATTCTGACGTTGAATAAGTCCTTGAGCCTAACGTATTCGTTGCTCTTCAAGAGCTCAAGGTCGTCCTTTGAGACGTAGATGGGCTTTCCGGGGGTGAACTTGAGTCTCCTAACCCCTCTCTCGGGATAATCTGGATGGAGTGGTATCTCTGCGGTAAACTCTTCTTCATAACCTCTAATCTCCATTGGGATCGGGTCGGCAACGAAGAAGTATCTGTTCGCTATTGGCTCTATTATTTTTCTGTTTATTGCAGCTAGGTTGTCCCAGCTTATTGTGGTGTCGCTCTTCTTGAGCCCGACCTCGATTATAAGCTCCCTTATGGCTTCCGGCTGAATACCCCTTCTTCTAAGTGCTCTGATTGTTCCAAGCCTTGGGTCGTCCCATCCGAGATATTTGCCCTCTTCAATACCTTTTCTTGTCTTGGACTTGCTTAGAATTACCCCTTCGATGGAGAGCCTTCCGTGATGAACTGTTTCCGGGTATTCCCATCCAAAGTATTGGTAGATGTATCTCTGCCTTGTCTCGTTTTCGGCATGCTCCTGCCCTCTGAAAATGTGTGTAACACCGAGCTCGTGGTCATCTATAGCGGAGGCGAAGTTGTAGAGAGGCCATACGCGGTATTTGTTTCCGGTTCTTGGGTGATTGGGATTATCGATTATCCTAAGGGCAGGCCAGTCTCTAACTGCGGGGTTTGGGTGATTTAGATCGGTTTTAATTCTAACAACAGCCTCTCCCTCTTTGTACTCTCCGCTGAGCATCTTTTTCCACTCCCTTAGCTGAACTTCTGGGGGAAGTTCCCTGTGGGGACAGGCTTTTCCCTCGTCTCTGAGTTTTCTGAAGTGTTCTGGATCGCAGGTGCAGACGTAAGCCTTTCCCATCTCAAGGAGCTTCTCTGCATAGGAATAATAAACCTCCAACCTGTCGCTTGCGTGGTGGATTTCATCTATCTGGAAGCCGAGCCATTTTAGATCTTCAATAATCCATTCGTAGAATATGGGCTCGGGTCTTTTAACCTTCGGATCGGTGTCATCAAACCTTAGAATAAACTTTCCATCATAAAGCCTCGCATATTCATGGCTTAAGATAGCTGCCCTCGCGTTTCCAAGGTGAAAGGCTCCGTCGGGATTCGGTGCAAACCTCGTAACTACTTTTCCCTTTTCTGCCTTTGGAAGTGGTGGGAGACCTTTCTTTTCTTCTTTTTTCTCCTCCTTCCCCTCAAAGAACTCCGGGTAAATCTCTCTGAGTTTTCCCTCCTGCTCCTCCTTGCTCATGGAGTTAACTTCTTGAACAACCTCATTTACAAGGGGAATTATTTCCCTCGCCCTTGGCCTCAGCTCCGGGTTCTCGCCGAGTATTTTCCCTATGACAGCCTTTGGATTTGCCTTTCCATCGTGTTGAATCGCATTGATGAGTGCGTATTTGAGTATCGTCTCCCTTAGCTCCATTTTCTTCACCAGAGAAAAAAGGTGGAGATGAGTTATAAACCTTGTGCGGGATATTATAGTTTGTTTGGTATGATTTGTCTTGGAACAATTCTTATTCGTTCCAGTACTTTTTGATAGGTGTTAAGTCAAATTTATTTCATCAAGTGTAAAATATTCTTTGTTAAATCATATTTACATATATCGACTACTTAGAACAGGGGCGTGTTTATAGTAACTTTTATTTAGGGTTTTTGCTGAATTTTTTCTGGTGATCACATGATCCCCAGATGGGATCACAGACTCAAAGACCCCGAAAGCGTAGCATTTACAATTCTTGACGTCCTGGCAGACCTAGAATCAGAAGGAAAACTGAAAAACCTACCAAAATCCAAAAAATTCCCAGTAAAAACAATAATAGCAGTACTCCTCTTCAAACAATACTACAACCTACCCCTCAGAGACGCCCAACACTACGGCAGAAAACTCTTCGCAGCAAACATCCACTACTCAACCCTCCACAACTGGGAGAAAAAACTGGACTTAGAAGAACTAACAAACCACCTCCTGAAAAAACTCCAACAACTACCCTACACCAGCACCCAAGCAGACTCAACAATCATCACAAATAAAAAAAGACAAAAATCAAAGTCCAGGCAATAACAAGAATCCTGCCAGGCTTACTGTACCCAGTCGCCGTGAAAATCACAACTTCTGAAAACGAGCTGATTGAACTCCTGCCAGAAGGTTCCGGGAAGTTCTACGCTGACGGGGCTTATGATTCGAAAAAAGTACTGAACACTGTGGTGGAGAAGGGTTATCTGCCGATTGTCAAAAAGACTAAGAATCCTCCGGATGGCTTTGGCAGTAAGAAGAGGGATGAAGTGTTTTCTGAGAAGGAGTACAGGCACAGGAATCCGCATGAAGGGTTCTGGGGTGCTTTTACAACCTGGTTTGGCGGTAGGATTCGTTGTTTTCTGAGAGAAACTACTGTAACGAGGATTCTGCTTGGTGTGATGTGTTATGCGCTGAAAATCCTCCTCAGAGTCAAGTACTATTTAAGTAACGGGAGGTGAAACTAAACACGCCCCTTAGAACAGTAAAATTTATATAGTTCCATGGCATTAAAGAATAATGAAACCCACATTGGGGGGGGCAAATGCAAAAAAGCAAAGTATTGGTTGTCTTTATTTTGGTGGGTGTAATAGCAGAGGCACTGTTAGTCTCTGCTCAAAGCTGGGATGTAGTTCTGTGGGATAGCCCGGGTCCCTACTTTAGAGATGTGAAAGATGTAGGAACATGCAGCTTTGTTCTCAGTGGGACTATAACCTCATATGAGAACGCATATATTAGTGGACAAGGATGTTACAATATCTATATCTGGCCGTTGGGAATACTAACTTTTACCCAAGGTTCCGCTGCAATAGAAAATGTGGCAGGATATTATAGAGGTTTTTACTTCTATTCTCCAGGCTTCAGTAGATCTTATTCATATCCCTATCCGGCAGATGTAGAAGCAGAAATGTGGGCGGGATGGCACTATGAAAAAACTTATTAGGGGGTGAGAATTGTGAAAAAGCTTGTTGTAGTTTTAGCTAGTGTTCTTTTAGTGTTTTCAACCTTTGCTCTCGCATATGGGAATGGAAGAGCTCCAACTGAAAACATGGTGGCACAAGGAATAAAAGCACTTCAACGATACTCCTACGTACAAACTGTTGAATTCGACAACTATCAACTTGTTCCTGATGAGAATGGGGAGATTAGGGAAGTCTTTCTGTATCATGGGAAACTTATCGAGAAGGGACATGTTGACTTAACTACTATGAGCATTGAATATACTCAAGAATTCTATGTAAATGGCACACTTTTGAGCAAGGGATACATCAAGATAGAGAATGGAAAAGTTATCGCTGGATACAAAGAAGAAAATGGAAACAAAGTCGTTTTAACAAAAGAAAATGCAGTTCAACTAACGGGATATGATCTTAAGGTACTTCCTAATGAACTGCTAAAGTTCGAACCTCTCAAAGTTGTAAGAAATCCTCAGAGAGTGGTTCCTAAACAAACAACAATCTCTGCAGTGGATAGAGTGCTAATAGGGCTTGGTGTTAAAGATGGGGAATTTGAATACGAGATAACTACTGCAAACGGACAAATATGGCTTGTTCAAGTTAATGGAAAAGGGATTCCAGTAAGATTGGAAAACATTCCAAAAGATGAGAGACATCCAAAAGTTGTCATCACAATTGGAGCATGAAATTGTTTATTTTGGTATTTTATTTTTTTCTTTTGGTTCGCAAACCTTTTTAATTCTTTCACTGTTATTCTTTTCGGTGTTGTCAATGAACAAGACGGAAAGGACTCTTGTGATTATAAAGCCTGATGCCGTTGTTAGGGGTCTTATAGGCGAAATTATAAGCAGATTCGAGAAGAGGGGTCTTAAAATCATTGGAATGAAGATGATCCACATTGATAGAGAATTAGCGGAGAAGCACTATGAGGAGCACAGAGGAAAGCCCTTCTTCGAGCCTTTGATAGACTATATCACCAAAGCGCCAAGTGTAGTAATGGTTCTCGAAGGCAGACATGCCATAAGCGTCGTTAGGAAAATGTGCGGTGCAACTGACCCCAAAGATGCAGAGCCGGGAACCATAAGGGGCGACTATGGTCTTGATGTTGGAGACGCTATTTATAACGTGGTTCATGCCTCAGACAGCGAGGAAACCGCAAAAAGGGAAATAGCACTCTACTTTAAAGAGGACGAGCTCTTTGAGTACTGCAAGGCTGCTGAGTGGTTTTATCACTCCCACTGGGACAAGGAGAAAGGGGGATACTTGGACTCAACTAACTGCTTGAAGCTTTGATGCTTTTCCAAATTGTTAAAAAACCTCCACCTCTAATTTTTTTAGGTGCCCAACATGTGTGACATTCTCGTTGCAACTCCCAAAGCCACTGAAGAAAAAGTTATGCTTTTTGCGAAAAACAGCGACAGGGATCCAAATGAAGCTCAGATTCTGGAGGTTATTCCAAGGCAAAAACATGAGGAAGAGACCGTTAAACTGACCTACGTTGAATTTTCCCAGGTTAAAGAGACCTATGCGGTAATTCTCTCCCGCCCTTGGTGGGTTTGGGGAGCTGAGATGGGAGTTAACGAATTTGGTCTAGCTATAGGCAATACTGCCGTTTTCACCAGGGAGAAGATTCCAGATAAAGGCATCTTGGGAATGGACATAGTAAGATTGGCCCTTGAAAGAACGAAAACCTCCAAAGAGGCTCTTCACTTTATGGTTGAGGTAATCGAGAGCTATGGGCAGGGAGGAAATGGTAGCTACGAGCACAAACTGCTCTACAGCAACTCATTCATAATTGCAGACCCAAAAGAGGCATGGGTCTTAGAAACTGCCGGTAAACACTGGGCTGCAAAGAAAATTGAGGGCGTATACTCAATCTCAAATGCACTCACAATAGACGATGATTGGGATTTAGCCTCAGAAAGCGTTGAGAACCTTGCCAGAAAATCAAACTTCAGCTTTGCCAAGCATTTCTCCGATAGATTCTACACCCATTTTGCCCATGGAAGGGAGAGAAGGGCTTTCACATATCGGAAACTCAAAGAAAGAGAAGGCGAAATAACTCTCGAGTACATGATGGAAATCCTGAGGTCTCACAGATTTGAGCCGTATTCTCCAGAAAAAGGCTCCATGAGGGATATCTGCATGCACTACGGTGGTTTAACGAGGCCCTCTCAAACAGCCTCATCCCAAATATCAGAGCTTGGGAAGGATGTACACTGGTTTACGGGGACTTCGCTTCCATGTTTGAGCATCTTCAAGCCGATATCTTTTGAAGGCGGGATTCCAGAGTCAGAGACACCTACGAACCGCTATAACCCCAAAAACTACTGGTGGAGAATTGAAAAGTTCCACAGGCTGTTCCAGACCAACCATCAAAAGTACATTGGAAGATTCTCAGAGGAGAGAGATGAGCTGCAGATGGAGATAATAAGAAGGGCGAGGGAAGTTAAAGAGAACGAAAGCCCTGCAGAACTCACAAAGTGGGCTTTTGAAAGAGAAAAAGAGCTTGTAGAAAAATGGGAGAAGAAGATTGTTGAAGGCAAGTATTCTCTGGTGTATGGTATGAGGTGGAAGAAGGAGAACCAAAAGGCTGGCTTGAGATAAGTTTTTTAACTTCTCTCCATTTACGTTTTTGGTGTCAAAAGTGAACGGTCTGCTTGAGGTGTTTTTACTCTCACTCCTTCCAACATTTGAGGGAAGATATGCCATAGTTTATGGTATCGGTAGGGGTTACTCTCTCCCCGGCACTTTGATAATGGCATCGCTTGGGGTGCTGCTCCTCTCCTTAACTTTGCCCCTTATCTTACCTCTGATAGACTGGGTTATGCTTAAACTTGGAGATACCCCTTTAGGGAAGTTTGCGGAGCTCTATTTGAAATATGTGGAGAGAGTTCGAAGAAAAGCACACCCATATGTGGAAAAGTGGGGGTTTTTAGGCCTTATAGTCTTTGTTGCCATACCTCTTCCGGGAACTGGCGTATGGACCGGAAGCTTAGCGGCTTACATATTTGGGATGGAAAAAAGAAAAACAATACCCGCGCTGATAGTTGGAGGGCTTTTAAGCATTTTGATGACCCTCATACCAAGCTTGGGTCTGGTAAAAATAATTTAAAAAGAAATTCGCCAGAGAAGGATCACTTAGTAGCCTTCGTTATTCCCACATTCTTTACGAGAACGTAGGGAGTGAACACTGGAGTGTTAACTTCCCACCAATGGATGTGGTAGAGGTCTTTTCCTAATGCTGCAATGCTCTCCAGTATGTGCTGGAAGTTATCGCTTACCCTTATGTTTCTTATGGGCTTTACTATTTCGCCGTTTTCAATTAAAAACGCTCCATCCCTTGGAATTGTTGAGAAATCCCCGGTAACATAGTTTTGGAACCTTGTGTACCACACGTTGGTTATGTAGATTCCCCTCTTCACCTCGCTGAAGAGCTCCTCCTTTGAATAATCCCCCGGCTCTACATAGACGTTCCAAGCTTCGGGCATCAATAGACCAGCATTTGCGGTGGTTTCCCTCTTGTATTTCCTTGCAAAGCTTGTGTTGAGGAGGTAAGTGTTCAGAGTTCCGTTCTCGATGATTGTGGTTTCCCTTGTAGGAACACCCTCATCGTCAAATTTCCTTGTGCCATAGGCGTTTGGCATGTTTCCAACGTCCTTAATTGTTACGTTCTCATTTGCCACCTTCTGTCCGAGTTTGCCCACCAAAAAGCTGAACCCGGCCTCTACGGCAAAAGCTGAAGCCATGAAGCTCATGTAGCTCATCAGGTTGGCAAATGCCAGCGGATCGAATATTACATCAAAAGTCCCGGCTTCGCCTTGAACCGGATTAACGGCCATCTTTGCTATCTCTCCGGCTTTTCTCCCCGCACTCTCTGGATCAAACTTTTTAAGAACCCTCACCGAATTGGTCCCATGCCCGCTCTCTTCATCGCCTATAAATGCCCTTATGCTTATCTCTATTCCCGTTCCCTCGTCAAAGGCTTCAACACCGTTGCTTGTAGTTAGGTAGAGCTTGTTGTGATCTGTGTAAAGGACACCTGCAGTTCTTTTTGCCCCTTCTTCAAGTGCAGCATTTATTGCCCTCTCAACGTATTCATCTGGCTCATCAAGCTCAACTATTGCCCTATCAAAGGTCTCTGGAATATCCTTGTACTCAAAAGGCCCCTCGGCTATTCCGTAGTAGTCCTCCTTGGGAGCGAGGTTTTTAACGCTCTTCATCAGCATCTGGAGGGTTTTTTCTATTGTGCCCTCATCCAGAGCTGTTAAAGTTGTGGAGGCCAATCTCTTCTGGTACTCAACGAAAAGGTTTACCTTTTGCGTGTGCCAGTTCTTTGCAACCGTTATTTCGTTGTTAGCAAACCTCACCTGTCTTCTGTTTTGCTCGTAAGCCAATACAACGACATCGCCAAAGCCGAGCTCTTTCGCCTTTTTTAGGATTAATTCGTTAATCTCAAACATCTCTTTCACCTCCTCAAAATAACTTCCCTAAGCCTCGCATGTGCTCCCCCCATCCATACTGGCACTCCCTGTCCGGGTTCACCTTTTCCACACGTGCCAGGGTAGAATTCCACTTCCTTTCCAACGGCATCGACGCTGCTCCACAGCCCTCTGGTGGTTATCTCAAGAATTGGTCTCCTCACAGGGTGCTTTATTTCACCATTCTCGATTAGATAAGCCTCTCTGCCTATATACCTCTGCTGGAATCTTCTATCGTCGATGTTCCACTCATTAAAGCTCACCATGTAGACGCCGAGCTTGACGTCCTCAATAAGCTCCTCGAAGGAATAATCACCCGGGGCAAGGTAGGTGTTTGCCATTCTCACTATTGGCTCGCGGTCGTAGTTTATAGCTCTGGCTGCTGCGTTTGATTTCATTCCAAGATAAGCAGCATATTCCCTGTTCATGAGAAACTCGTTTATTATGCCTTCTCTAATTAGGTACCTTGGCCTCGCCTTGACACCTTCGTCATCGTATAGGTAGAAACCCCAGCTGTTTGGAATCGTGGGGTCTTCTATAACCGTCACAGCTTCGCTTCCAATTCTCTCTCCCAGCATTTCGGGCTTCACAAAGCTCTCTCCAGCCTGAGCAGCTTCTCTTCCCATTATTCTGTCAAGCTCATAGGGGTGCCCAACGCTCTCGTGAACTGCTATGCCAGCAACTTCTGGGCTTATAACAACGTCAACTTTTCCCTCCGGCGGCTTTTGTCCTTCTTTTATCAGCTTTTGGAGGGCTTTGACATCCTTAACAGCCCACTCCCATGGCTTGTCCTTCTCAATAAGCTCAAGCCCGCCTGAAAATGCCCTCTGAACGAAGGGAGCCTGCTCCATCTGTCCTTCCTCAAAGACAACAAGGTTGTATGTTATGGAAACCCTCGGGATAAGGCTCTCAACGAGTGCCCCCTCGTTGTTCATGAAAACCTTGTGCCACATGAGGTCGCCATACCTCAAAAAGCGCATTGGTACGTTTACGCCAGTCTCTTTTACCCTTTCCTCGATGAGCTTGAGGTACTCCATCTTTTCTTCAGCACTAACGTCTCGGAAGTCCTTCTTCATCTTCACTTCGTAGAAAACCTGGTGGAAGTCTTCCTCACTGAACTGTATGGGCTTATTTCTTAGCTTTGCCGCAGCTTTCGCAAGCTTCACAGCTCTTTTAACAGCCTCTTCCACGCTTTCCTTTGTTAAGACGTTTGTAGAAGCAAATCCCATCCCGCCGTTCACAAGAACCCTGATGCCTATGCCCCTATCGGCCAATATTCCAAGCCCTTCCGGGTTGCCGTTTTTCATGACTATCTCCGTTCCGTTCTTTTCCTCAAACCTTGCTTCCGCATAACCTGCACCCAGCTCCTGGGCCTTTTCAACGGCAAATTCAACAAGCTCATGCATGCATATCACCTCTGGTTAATGCATATAAAAGTGCTCTCTTGAAGTATAAAATCGTTTCGTTTCGATAAATGTAGAAATGATGTTCCCACCATTCATCAATTCATGACAAAAATGAGAAAAAAGGGAGATGGGTTAAATTTCGCCTGCTAGCCATAGTAATACTCCTTTCAAGAAGGGCCAGTTGCTGGCTATGTATCTTCCGTAATAGTCATCGCTTAGGGCTTTGCTTGATCCATAGGCTACCATTCTTCCCTTTCCAACTTCAACAGCTGCTGCCACAACTGGCTTCGAGCCCTTTTCTTTTACTACCTTCTCACTTCCATCTATCGCGTAGGCAGTTGGGTATCCCCTAATAACCCATACAGCGTTTCCGCTCACCTCTAGGGTATCTCCGTTGTAGTAGAGCTGTGAAGTCTCATTAAGGAATTTTGTAGCTGGGTGATCAAAGTTGAATTCACCAACTAATGGGAAGTACGGACGTCCTGTATTTTGGTCATCGTCCATAAGCTCATCTGGATTGAATTTAATTCCAAACTCCTCTGTAACCCTGTTGAGGCTCTTGTAATAAACGTATCTGTACCAGTCCCCGGTTATGAGCAATCCTCCACCCTCTTTTACCCACTCTTTGATTGCCTGGGCTTCTTCTTCGGTAATGTCTTCTCTCGGATTTGTTATAATAAGCACGTCATACTTTGAGAGAAGCTCCCTGTTAAGTTCTTCTTGATGGTTCACATCGACCAACCATCCGAGCTCTTCTTTTATTCTGTTTATCAGCCCGCTGAGTTTTTGATCATTATAATATTGGTCGTGGCTTGAATCGATGAGAACTCTGACTATTTTGACCGTTATTTGGGTTTGATTCATGGTTTGGTTTGAAGGCTGCGTGATGTTGCTTGGCCCCGGAGTTGTTTCATTTTCCGTTGGTAGGGTTTGGTTTGCCTGTTGGGCAATTAGCTCCCTGACTTCTTGGAGGGTTGCATTCAATATTGGCAGTATTTCTTTTATCTTTTCTTCGGTTTCCCTTGTAAGGAAGTATGCTTTCCTGATATGGGTCACTGGCGTTAGCGGGTATTCAGTCCAGTAAATTGACTTTAATTCAAGATACTTTGAATAGTGTTCTTCTATCTGTTTGACCTTTTCGTTTATTTCGTTAATTCTGTCTTCAATTGGCCCCAAATCTACGCCATAACCTCGTAGCTCTGTAAGGATTTCTGAATACTGGGCATATTGTTTTTCAAATATCGGTCTCAGCCCTCTCGTATACCTAAAATCGTAGAACTTCAAAAGATAGTTGATTACAATTCTGGGATGCTCAACAACCTCTATTGACAGGTATTTTGTATCATAGCCAACAATCTCTGCCTTAATCTCATAACTGCCGAGGTTTTGAGGTGTCCATTCGTATTGAACTGTTTCAGTTTCTCCGGCTTTGATTTCCAGAGTTTTATTGATTACAATTGTCCCCCCTATTGAAAGAACAGCTGTAACGTTCTCATCAAAGTTTCCTTCGTTTTTAATGTCCATTTCGATTAAAATGGAAGTGCCTTTATAAGCTACCATTGGTGCTGTGAGGGTAGTTATTTTTACTGAGGGGATATACTCTTTTATATCATCTGCACTTCTTGGCTCTATCTTGAAGTTTCCAAAAGAATAGTAAACTACCCCAATTATGTACTCAAATTTTTGTCCTTTTTGGGGAGTATACTTATATATGAGGTCATCTATCCTAACGGGACCGCTTCCGTCATTAACTTCCCATTCTCCGTATCCCAGATTCTCATTCGTGACTTCCACTTTCTCCACTTTTATTAGTACCCCTTCCCATTGCTCCTGAGAGACATTTCCCGTTGGAAGCACAACGGGTTCTGGAACTGGAGCGGTCCCTAGAACAGTCACGTAATTACCTTTATCTTTGTCTATAGAAAGCTCAGTGAGTCCGTGGTACTCCGTTACATTACCCTTGACTTCTACGTAACTTCCAATAGTTAGATCATTGGGCATTGGATAATTACGGAGATACACGTAGACACCGCTCCAAGGGCCAGTACCGTTCTGTATGAAGAACCCTTTGCTTCCCTGGACAGCCGTGACCACTCCCCTTGTAATCACAGTCTGTCCTTTGTAAGGTGAATCCCCACTTGGGTCGGTGGTATATTGAATGTCGTGTATTGGGACATAAGGGGCAGCGCTTACGAAGTTTAGTGGTATTGTTGGGGCTAAACTTAACAGCAAAATTGCTATCAAAAACAAGGCTCTCCTTTGCATAGCGTCACCCAATAGAAGAGGGCATCTAAGTATTATTAAGTTTTCTTCGATGAACAATAATATAATATCCCGCAACAAGATTTAATTGTGATGAACGCTAATATTAAGCGGTGATGCCATGTCGATAACAACAAAAACTGGAGATAAAGGAACAACGGGAATTTTCACTGGAGAGAGAATAGCTAAGTTCTCTCCGATAATAGAGGCCAACGGTACCATCGATGAGCTGAGCTCCTTTTTAGGGGAGGCAAAGCACTATCTCGATGAAGAATTTAAGGAAATCCTCGAGAAGATCCAGATTGAGCTCTATTCGCTCATGGCTGAAATTGCAAGCAAAGGAGAGTACAAAAAAGTTGGAGAAGAGGAAATAAGGTATTTGGAGGAACTCATTGAGAAGTTTGAGAGGGAAGTAAAGCTCGAAGGATTCGTTGTTCCGGGCTCAACAATAGCTAGCGCGAAGCTTGACGTCTGCAGAACAATTGCGAGAAGGGCCGAAAGGAGAGTTTCAAAAGTGGTTTTGGAATATGGAACTGCCAAGGACGTTCTGAGATATCTCAACCGCCTGAGCGATCTGCTCTTTATAATGGCCCGCTACATTGAGCTTAAAGAAGGGAAGATCAAGTACGTAAAGTGATTGACATGGAGAAGGTCATAGGGATTTTAGGCGGCATGGGCCCTCTTGCCACTGTGGATCTCTTTAAGAGAATAGTACTGAAAACTCCCGCAAAGAAAGATCAGGAGCATCCGAGAATAATTATCTACAACAACCCCAAGATTCCAGACAGAACTGCCTACATTCTCGGAAAAGGCGAAAATCCACTTCCAGAACTCATTGACAGCGCAAAAAAACTTGAGAAATGGGGGGCAGATTTTATAATCATGCCCTGCAATACCGCTCATTACTTTGCGGACGAGATTCAAAAGGCCATCAAAATACCGCTGATAAACATGATAGAGGAGACCGCATCCCACGTAGAGGCACTGGGCGTGAAAAGAGTCGGCATCCTTGCAACAACCGGAACAATAGTGAGCGGGATCTATCAAAAAGCCCTCGAAAAGAGAGGAATTGAAGCGCTCGTTCCCTCGGGGGAGGATCAGGAAAAGGTTATGAAAGCTATCTATGAAGGAGTAAAGGCCGGGGATATAGAACCCGGAAGGAAACTGCTTCTCGAGGTCGCAAAAAAACTTGAAAATGAAGTTGAAGCTATAATAGCCGGCTGTACGGAAGTAAGTGTGGCTCTAAAGCCGGAAGATCTAAGCGTCCCCCTTGTAGATCCCATGGATATACTGGCTGAGAAAGCCGTGAAGCTTGCCCTTGGTTTATAACCATCCTTTCTTTTTGAAGTAATAAAGCATTCCGAGAGCTATTATGAGCATAGCCAGAAGTGTGGCCGGATAGCCATAATACCAGTTGAGTTCGGGCATGTTGTAGGGAGAAACATGGGTGTTAGAGTTCATTCCGTATATACTAGTCCGTTGGCCATTTCTCTCTGGTTTTCTATTATATCAAGAACCTCCATCACATGGTTGTAGAGCTCCTCTAAGTACCCTTGTGTCTCTTCACTGAAGAGTTCTTTTCCTTCCAGTCTCAACCTCCTAAAAACCTCCAAAAGCGGGAATATCGTTCTCCTAACGAACAGGATTCTTCTCCTTATTCCATGTATTTTTCGGAGCACTTCTTTATTTCCATCCTTTAGAACTTTGGTCTCTATAACTTCCATTTGCGAGCTGATGTTCTCTAGAATTGGGACGTAGTTCTCAACTATAGCATCGAGGAGTGCAAAGAGCAGATAATCCGCACCTTTTTCCCTGAAAATTCCTTCTCCGTGTCGTATGCTTTCCCTGATTGTGTTGAACACGTCTCCCGGCCGTTCCTGCATTGTTATGATAAAGTTGTCTTTCAGAAAAACCGCAGTCCTTTCTTTTTTCAGGCCCCCTTTTAGCTCGTAGACTTGATGAAGAAGGACAAAAATGTGGTCTTTTAAAATGGAAACTCTTGCCCGGGTCTTTGCTCTGAGAATTGACTTAATGGCCACCTCATGAAACCCAAAGGTCTCTTTGAGTTCTTGGAGATAGCCAATACCGTCTATATTCACCCAAACTACCCTGTAGTCTTTGTATCTAAGGGCGTCTTCAACTCTTTTAATCCTCTTTTCCTCAAATTTGTCATCCGAGCATGCAAAGATAGTTATCTTTGGCTCATCCATGGTGAGCACCACAATGAAAGCCGCTAATTTGAATTCTACTTATAGTTTTCTCCCTTCTGATTTCCTCCACACCGTGAAGGGCGAGGCTTTCAAAAGAGAAAATAACGTTGAGAATTCGGGCTGATTTGGTGGAGTTTGCGAAGAATAACGGCATTAACATGCCTCAATTGCTTGAAGAAGCCCTTCTAAATATTTATCTTCAGAATAGTTCTTTTCTGGGGCCGGGGCCGGGATTTGAACCCGGGCTAGGGGATCCACAGCCTGAGAGAGCTTTATTCGTCAAAAGAAGGTCGGAAATGACAGAAAAATTTGGAGAACAAAACGTCGCCATGCCAACATTTGTACATAACGAGCGGACGACAACCAGTACATAATAACAAAAAGACACCTTGACATTCTTTTACTCGAACTAAAGGCCAACAACGTTGCAGGATACCATCTAAAGTTCGTGAACCGTGTGGTCCATAAATTCCTGGACAAAACAGCCCAACACGGTGATTAATGGTCGTTCACGGTTGAAAATCTGATTTCACACCTCCAGGAGCTTCAGAAGCAGTATTCGCCCTCGATGTACCGTAAGCACATCACGTATCTCAAAAAGCTCTTTAGAATCGCCAACATTCCGCTTGAGCACAACCTCAAGAGCCCGAGATACGTTGGAGTGGACATGACGGCCATCACCGTGCAGGACGTTCAAACCCTCCTAAAGATAATACACAGGGTTCAATTCGCGAAAAGGGAAGAAGTCTCACGAAGAATCGCCAACAAACTCGCCCTGGGCCTCTTAATAATGGCGACGAGCGGTCTTAGAGTGTATGAGCTCACTAAGTTGCCACTTTCATATATCGACTTGGACAAGAGACTTATCAGGGTGCCCCCAAGCGTCGCCAAGACGGGCCAGCCAAGGGTAACGTTTATAACAAAGGAAGTTCGGAGTCTGCTCAAGCAGCATCATAAACCACCCGCCCCATGATGAAGTTATATTTCCTTTAGGAGATTTGCTAAGAACATTCCGTCGTTGATTTCATTCTCAGCTAAAAACGCAATGTAAAACGAGCTGTCTCCCACCACAGACTCCCTTCGACTCATATTATCCACCTTGCACTCTTTGCTCTTTGGAGGAGGGCCGCCTTCATGTCTTCGGTTATTATGCCCTTCCTGACAAGGCGATTAACGATACTCTCGGCATTTTTCAAGACATCGCGAGATAACTCAGATTTAATCGAATACTCCTTGTTGGTCTCGTCAGTATAAAGCAGGAAAAGGAGTTCGTCCCACGAAAGCTTAGTGTAAAGCGGAACTATAAGCTCAACGGCGGAGAGAATGGCGAGAGCATCCTTGTCTTCCTAGGCTTTCTTTTCAACCCTTCAATAAGCTTTCCATAAACCCTTTTACCCTTATCTGTAATTACGAGGTATCCACCTTTGGCCTTCTCAGCTTTTGACTTGTTTCTCGGGGGACGGTATTCCCAGCAGTCCACAACGTAAAGGGGATTTTTTATCGCATCGTCCAGATCATCAGAGAACGGCCCTTTCAGATGGGGCACGAACTCCACAAGCCGTCTTACCTCCGGGTGGAACTTCCAGAGGAAAAAGAATATCTTCTGCAGGTGGAGAACGCTAATCTCGCCACCAGCCTTCCCCAGGATAAGCAAGATGAGGTATTCGATGGTTTTGAGATCATTCTCGTCGTGAAACTCCTGGGACATCCCTCCACCCGCACCAACGGCACATTAAGACAATCGCTCAATCTCTGATTTAAATTTTTTGAAAGTTACTGAAGCAATGCATCAGTGTCACAAGACCGTAAGCATGCTTCAGATTCCTGTCCTCTTCAAGATCTCCCTGTACTCGCCCTCTTTGATGTATCTTCCAGAGACCGCGATGAACCTCTTCGGCTTGACGATTTTCGGGTACTTCCGTATATTCTTCAGCTTCACTACCATCCACGGCCTTGGCCTTCTTCCCCTTGAGTGCCACTTTGCCCTGTCGCGCTCGTATTTCCTGAGCTCCTCGGGGGTGAGGAAGAGCTCTTCCCTGTATTTTTTAATAATCTCCTCAACGTTCGTGAAGTGCTCGACGCTCTCGACCTCCGCCTCGCCATGCCAGCCCTGATCCTCGTGGGAAGCGTAAAAGACCAGCTTCATGCCCGGTTTGAGCCTAAGCGTCGAGGGCTTGACGAAGACGGTCTTTCCCTCGTCGAGTATCCTTCCCAAAAGCGGTTTCGGAACTGGAAAGGTTGCACCGATGGCATCTTCACTCGTTGTCATCGTTTTTCACCGAAGGTACTTCACTCTTGATCCTTATTAGATTTACTGTCCAAATTAGTCGTAACGCTAAAAAGACGCGGGAGGAGATGAGTTGGGGTTTGCCACAGTGGGACAGGGGACCTCATAATCGCCATTGACAAAGAAGTTTCAGCCGTTGCGATAGTAAGTGTGTCGCACCAATACCTCGATAAAGTCACGGACGAGTTCTCTGAAATCAAACACATAAAAGAGATGGAGGACGACAGGGATAGATACCTGAAGGAATACTTTAAACCCCTTCTGGAAAAAGTCCGGGACAAGTATCCCATTGAGATCAGGAATTACCTCAAGGTCGACCATTACTTCTGGGAGGACCTTGAATATCTCTCCAAGTGGGGACTCGAACTCATCGTGGACGACGGCCTGTGGACGGCCGTAAAGGACAGGTTCGGGGGCACTCAAATATCACTTGTTAAGGAGGGTGAGATAAGAAAGCGCATTCGAGAGCTCAAGAAAAGATTCAGAGAAGCAAAGCGGAGGAAAGACACCTTAGAAGAAGATGAAATCATGAGAGAGCTAAAAATCGAGAGAAGAAGACGCATCTTAATAATGATCGCCGATAATTACCTCCACTTGAAAAATCGTGGTATTGGTCCCATACGTGGGCAGAAGAACAAAAAACATTAAAAGCGACAGAAACCGCCTGCTCCACCGCCCCTTCATACCCCATTCCGGGGTCGTGGCGGGGAACGGGCGAGAGATTCTCGTTAACGTTGCTGTCTCCACTCTTCCTTAGTGTGAATCCCCTAATAACGGTTTCGTCTGTGACCACATCTGGGGGCGTTATCCGATGTATCGCCCATCATCAAAAGGTATTTATCGCATGCCGTGTTAAACATCAAGGGTGTGAACAACATGGAGAGGAGATTCATCGAAAGCCCCCGGTTTCCAATCTGGGAGGTCAATGAAAAGAGCCTCAAAGAGAAGGGCCCGGCAAGGCCGCCGTACTGGGAGATGGTCTTTTACTGGACAAGAAAGCCCCTCATCGGAGCGAGGGCCGTTATCGCCGGTGCACTCCTGCCGGAGGAGATTGACGAGAACCGCTTTAAAACTCTCATAGGCTTAAATGAAAAGACTCCCCACCACCTCAACCCCAAGATTCCGGCCGAATGGGAGAAGTACTTCAGGGACAAGAGGCTCCTCGACCCCTTCGCAGGCTTTGGCTCAATACCGCTCGAAGGGCTTCGCCTTGGATTGGACGTTACGGCCGTCGAGCTGTTGCCCACAACTTACGTCTTCCTCAAGGCCGTTCTTGAGTATCCGAAGAAGTTCGGAAAGCCCCTCGTGAAGGACGTCGAGAGATGGGGCAACTGGATTACCGAGCAACTCAAAAACGACCCCGAAATCAGGGAGCTTTACGATGATGACGTTGCCGTTTACATCGGCACCTGGGAGGTGAAATGCCCCCACTGTGGCAGGTGGACTCCGGCGATTGGCAACTACTGGCTCGCAAGAGTCAAGGATTCTAGCGGCTACAATAGGCTGGCCTACATGGTGCCCGAAAGGAACGATGAGGAAGTCGAGATAAGGGTGGTTGACCTCAACGAGGTCTTCGGCGACGTCTCGAAGGCCAAGGTGGACACGAAGGCTGAGGAGATTGTCTTTGAAGGCGAGGAGTTCGTTGAGAGGGCCCAGAAAGCCGTCAGGGAAGGAAAGCTGAAGGAGAAGGACTTCAGGGTCGAGGGCGAGAGGGTGATATTCAAGGTTCCCCACGCTAACATCGAGGCAAGGAAGAGTCAGCTCACCTGTTTGGCGTGCGGCAACGTGATTAAGTACGCCGATGAGGAGGGTAGGCACTACACCGAGAGGAGGAAAGGCAACAACGAGTTCTACGTGAAGTTCGCCCTGAGGAAGTACCACGAGGGCAATGAGAGGTTTGCAAGGCAGAGGCTCCTCGTGAAGGTGAAAGTCAAGGACGGGGACTTAGTCTTCGAGCCCGCCAGCAGAGAGGACAACGAGAGGCTCTGGAGGGCGAAGGAGAAGGTCAAGGAGATGCTCGAGGGAAATGATCCAGACGTGCCGACTGAACAGATACCCCTTTATGACTCAAGAAATATCTGGGTCATTGCCTATGGTTTCCATAGATGGTTCCACCTTTTCAACCCCCGCCAGCTCCTCACGCTGGTTAAGATTGTGAGGCTCATCCGCGAGGTGGGAAAGAAGGTCGAGGAGGAGAAGCTCAAGGAAGGCTGGGACGAGGAGAGGGCCTTCGAGTACGCGGAGGTGGTGGCGACGTACTTGAGTATGGCGATGTTGAAGTATGCAAACTACAGCTCTGTGGTTACAGTATGGAATCCATCTTTAATTATGGGCCATACATTGTCAATGAGAGGTATTGCTATGACTTGGAATTATTTCGAGGTACCTCCGTATGCGAGGTGGACCGGCTCATGGAGACAAGGAATCGAGCACACAATTTCAAGATCTCTTAAGTATCTCACCACCGCCCTCGCTTCCTCTTCCCAGAAGACCCTCACTGACTTCACGAAGACGAATTCTGTAAAAGTTCTCCAGGGCGATGCGACCTCTCTCAACCTCGGCGAGAAGTTCGACGTGATTGTAACCGACCCGCCTTATGCCGACGATGTCCCGTACACCGAGCTGAGCGATTTTTACTACGTCTGGCTCAAGCGCGCTTTGAGCGACTCCGACGGGAGGAAGCTCGTCCCAAGATTCCACAGGAGCGCGTTCTTCAAGAAAATCGGCCCCAAGTGGGTTGAGATAAAGACGCAGTGGGAGGAGTTCGCTAAAAAAGAAGTCTCAACCAACCCCGGCCGCTTCATGGACGACGAGAACAAGAAGGAGAAAGCCGTCCAGCACTTCGAAAACCTCTTTAGCCAAGCATTCGTTGCGATGAGGGAGCACCTCAAGGACGACGGAATCATCGTTACCTACTACGCCCACACCGACCCGGAGAGCTGGGCGAACCTCATCGAGGCCGGCTGGAAGAGGGCGAAGCTCCAGATAACGAGGGCGATTCCAATCGGCACGGAATCAACGACGAGCATCGTGAGCAGGGGCAAGCTCAGCCTCGACACCTCGATTGTGGCGGTCTGGAGAAAAACCGATGGAGAGAGGAAGCAGGTTCAAATCTCCGTCCTCAGGAGTGAGATGGAGAGAAAAGCTAAGGACTCCGCCAGGGAGTTCATCAGGTACGGTTACGCCGGCCTCGACCTGCTCTACGGCGTTATGGCTGCTGTGCTTGAAGAGGTGACGAAGTACTCTGAAGTCCTCTCGCCCAGGGGCCCGCTCCCGACGAAGGAACTCCTCAACGATTACGTTTACCCTGCAACGATAAGGGGCATCATCGAGGCCATCGCGGAAATTGAGGAGGGGCAGACGATAACCTCGAACGAGGCGGTCTTTTACACCGCTTACAAGGTGCTTTTCGGCAACAAGACCCTCAAGCCCAACGACATAATCCTCCTAAACCTCGCGACCTTCACCGATTCCAGCGGTCTCATAAAGGCGGGAGTGTTAAAGGAGAAGGGCTCGGCCAGCAAGAAGGAGTTCACACTCTACAGCGTTGACCTCCTCGGAAAGAAGGCCCTCGATGCCAAGGAGCTCCAGAAGTTCCTTTACGAGAAGGGCATCAACCCGCTTGAGCCAGAGCCGAGGAACGCGATTGACGTCCTCCAGCTCCTTGAGTACCATGCATTACTTGGAAAATCCCGCCTTGAGGAGGCCAGCGAAAGGCTCAGGAGGAAGTGGAGCGCAGAGGTTGAGGAGGCCCTCGCGATTGCGAGGCTCGTGAGCGAGTATTACACCGCCGTTTACGGCCAGCTCCTGGCCCCGCTGGGTGGCAGGATAAAGGCCGATGAGCGTGATATTGAGAAGGAACTCGAAAAGGACGGCCACTTTGAGGTTCTCCTCATGAGGAGGCTCCTCAGGAGTATTGGGGGTGGAATATTATGAGGCTCGGTTCCTTTGAGGTCTGGGACGACGTGATGGATGAGGCCCTCGACAAGCAGGTGGCCCCGGAGCTTGGGGACGTTGTGAGCGGAAACGCCCCTGAGATATACACCGACTCAAGGGAGTTCTTCAGGAGGACTTACTTCACGGACTCGATGCTCGAAATCATCGGCAAGCTCGTCAAGACCCTCGAAGGTGGCGAGAGGCACAACATATTCCTCATTTACTCCCTCTTCGGCGGTGGTAAGACCCACACGCTCCTCACCCTTTACCATGCCTTCAAAGAGCCGGATGCGATGCTTGACCCTGAGGTTCTGGCCGGCCACGACCCTGAGAAGAGGGAGAAAATCAGAGGTCTGGCGGAGAGGATAAAGGCCCTTGGCGGTGTTAAAATCGTCCCAGTTTACGGCAAGGGCAGGCTCGGCCAGCCGAGCAAGCCCCTTGAGGTCGGGCCGTACAGGGTGAGAACCGTCTGGGGTTACATCGCCCACGCCCTCGGGAGGTATTACATCGTCGAGAGAGACGACGAGAATGCCACGGTTCCGGAGATTGACACCCTGAGGGAGCTCTTCAGGGGAGAGAGGGTTATTCTCCTCGTTGATGAGATCGTGGATTACTTCGACAACCTTTACAATTCCGGAAGTGAGGACGACAGGCGCTATGCCAAAAACGTGGACAACTTCTTTGACAGGCTTTCCACGGCCCTGCTCGGCTCCGGAAGCGCGATGGTCATGACGCTCCCGATGGAGAAGAAGGAGGGCATGTTCGAGGTCGAGAAGGAGTACAACAGGGAGGTCGTCATGGCCATCTGGGGCGCCGTCAGCAGGGTCGGCGGTTCCGAGCTTTACTCCCCGCTGAGGACTTCTGGAGCGGGCAACGAGCTCGTTGAGGTTCTCAAAAAGAGGATTTTCAAGGGAATTAACGACGAAGAGAGGGTTAAGACCCTGACCAGAATGCGCTCGGAGCTCAGCAACACCGACGTCTTCGGTCATGCGCACAACCTTGAGGACGAGCTCCGGAGGAGTTACCCGTTCCACCCGGAGTACGTGGACGTCCTCAGAACGATAATCGAGAGGACCGGCTTACAGAGAACGAGAGACATGCTCAGGATCACGAGAATCGTTGTGAGGGAGCTTGTCAAAAATTACCTTGAGACTGGCTTTGCTCCTTCGATGGTAATGCCCCACCACATCAACCTCAGGAACGAGAAGATAAGGGGCATGCTGTTCGGCAAGAGCGAGACCTTCATGGACTACGCTACCATCGTCGATACCGACCTTGAGGGGGACAAGTTCAAGGACTTCACCAACCCGGGACTCGCGGAGATAATTCTCAAGTACGTTTTCCTCAAAACGTATCCCTTCGACTCGCCCGTTCCCCTGCCCGGTTTCCCAACGGCCGATTCAATCGCGAGGGGCGTTTACGAGCCGAACGAGTTTGACGCCAACAGGTGGCTCCCAACGGACATTGGGGATACGGTTGAGGAGATAACCGCGAGCGTCCGCTTTGTTTATCTCAACAAGAAGGATAATGTCCTTTGGTTCTGGCGCGTTGCCAACGTGGCCCAGATGGTGGACAGCAAGGCCAAGGAGCTCCTCGAAATGAGGCCCGGTGAGGTGTGGAACAGGCTCGTCGAGTACGTGAACAGGATGGTCAGGGAGAGAAAGAGCCTCACCTCAACGAGAGGAAAGGGGGCGAAGATTGAGGACCACGTGACGTTCTTTAAGGAGCAGTACATCATCGTGGCGAAGGACCCGCAGGAATTCCACGACACTCCTGATTACAAGCTCCAGGTGCTCGTGAGGGACGACGTTGATGAGAGAACCCTGAGGAAGCTGATTTACGCTTATGGAACCGGTACGAGGACGTACAGGAACACGGTCGTCGTCTGTTATCCGGTCGAGGGGAGCTTTAAGCCTCTCCTTGAGACGACGGCGAGGATAATGGCGTGCGATGAGGTCACCAGGGACATCGAGGTCAAATACGGCAAGTTCGGCGAGGAAGTCGTCAAGATACAGATGAACATGGTGAAGGACATCAGGAGCAAGGCCCTCGAAGACCTTGAGGCCCAGATTGTGAACTCCTTCAGGCAGGTGGCCTATCCGGAGGATGACGGGGTCCGCGTCACCAAGGCCCCGTCCAGCTCAAAGTCGGTCGTTGAGAACGTGTACTCCGCCCTTCTCAGCAAGGGCAAAATCGTGGATGAGTTCGACTTTGACTGGCTCGTGGAGCTTCTCAGGGACGTCGGTGTGGAAGTTCTGAGGCCCGAAGGTTACAGGGTCTCGGAGCTCATTGCCATAATAAGGATGAACACCCGCCTGCCGATGATTGAGGACAGCCGCATTAGTGAGGCCATAAAGAACGCCGTTCTCGACTTGAGAATTGGCCTTGAACGTGATGGGGAAGTGTTCTTCAAGAAGGTTTACAATGAGGTTCCAAGCTCTGAAGAGGAGGGTAATCCACCCAGTGCCGTTAAGCCAATGGATCTAATCCTGCCGAGGGAAGTCGCCCTCCACAAACAGGTCTGCAATCTGCTGAAGAAGGAAAAGGATTTAATCGTGCCCAGAGGGGACAGGGATTTCCGGGTGAAGACCTGGTATGAGGTTTATTCGCCGTCATCGGACATTGGGATCCCGCTGAGGAGTCTTGTAACCGGCGAAGAAGACTGCAGGGTAAAGGACGAGTATCTCGACATGGTTCTTTGGGGGCACATTGTTGAGAAGAGGGAGGAGACCCCAATAACGGAGGGTGAGTTTGAGATTGAGGTTGAGATGCCTCAGGTGAAGGAAAAGCCAGGGAAGCCGGTTCAGCTCGAGGTAAGGGTCGTGCCCCTCGGAAGAGACTCTTTCACGGTGGAGCTCTCGGTGAACCATGGAGAGCTCGACTCTTACGAGGTTAAGCTTGAAGACGGAAAACCTGTTGAGGTTACTTGGACAATAATCATGCCAGAGACGAGGACAATCGCAACGATTGAAGGGCGGAGCCCCAAGAGAACGCATTACAGGGACGTGAGTTTAATTCCTGACCTCGGCACGGAAATCGTTGAAACTGACACCCTCAAAGAGGAGCACAAGGGCATGTTCCTGACTTCAATCCTCGACATTGAGGACGTTGATACGCTTGGCCTCATCCCCGAGAACGTTAAGGGCATCGTAAGCGGAAGCCTGAGGATTGACAGGCCGCTGTGGGAGGGCCGCTTTGAGGGCGTGGACAGGGAAGTGCTGGCTTATCTCCTCAGGGAGATGAAAGAGCTCTTCGAAGGAAAGGCAGTCCTTAAAGCAGACCTCAGCCTCTTAGAGGAAGTAATGATTGATGACCTCCTCTTCGAAAAGCTCAGGCCCCTCAATGGAAAGGTTCGGTTCAGGCTCAGGAAGGAGGAGGATTGAGGTGGAGGGCAGCGTCGAGTACCAGGTTAATCTCAGGTACATCAAGAAGGCCTTCCTCCCGGTAACGCGGGAGCAAAAGCTTGCCGAGTTCGTACCGGTTTTCAACGTTATGGGCACTGGAGAGCAGAAAAAGGTCCCGGGAAAAGTTGAGGCGAGGGCGAGGGTATACCTACCCGAATTTCTCAATTTTGGCAAGAAGCTGGGATTTAAGGTCGAAGCGGAAGAGAATCTCCTCAAGTGGCTGACCCTGCCTCCGTCAAAAAGAGAAAGGCTGGAGTACAGCGGGAACAAGAGGATAATCCTGAGGACAAACGATGATTACGCTTATCTCCGCCTGATGGTTTACGGCGTCGTTATGAGTGTTCTTAAGACGCCGGCGGAATGGGGGCCGCTTGAGGAATACGTGCTCTCGATGGAGCCGATACAGCTCCGTTTTTGGTCTTCGAAGTTTAAAAATACTTACTGGAAGTACAAGAACCGGAGGAAGCTTGATTACCTCGCAAGACGCTTCTTGGAGGTGGAGTGGATTTGATGGAGGATGTTGGGGGGGCCGTCTTGAGGGATGTCCTCCTCCACAGTCCTGCACTGTTTTACACCGCTTTGACTGCTCCGGCCAGGAGACCAATAACCCCATTCAAGCATCAGTTCCAGCCCCTTTACCATGCTATGATCACCCGGCCGGTGAGAATACTGATCGCCGATGAGATCGGGCTTGGAAAGACCGTCCAGGCGCTTGCAATTGCGAGGTATCTCCAGCTGAGGGGCGAGGCCAGGAGAATTCTTGTCCTCGTGCCGAAGATTCTCCGCGAGCATTGGAAGCAGGAGATAAGAAGGGTTGGAGGCTTCCCAACCGTAATCGAGAACGGTCACGAGGTCGAGAGCAAGCTGAGAAACACGTACGGTTATACTGTCGTCTCAATTGATCTTGCCAAGAGGTCCCCCCATCGCGAGAGGTTCCTCGATATTAAGTGGGACTTGATAATCGTTGATGAGGTTCACAACGTTACCCTCGGCACCCAGAGGTACGAGTTCCTTAGGGCCCTTGTTGAGAAGGGCGGAGAGGACCTCAACCTGATTTTCCTTTCAGCGACGCCCCACAGGGGCAATCCCAAGGATTATCTCGCAAGGATTGCCCTCCTTGACCCGACCCTTACCGATCAGTACCAGAAACTTGACAAGCCCAGTTTTTACAGTAAAACTCAGGATACGCTCGTCATGAGAAGGACCAAAAAGGTCGTCAACGAGCTTGAGGGTAGGGAGGTCTTCAAGAAGTGTTATTTTGGGGCAGTTGTCGTTGAGATAAGCGACGCTGAAAGGGCCTTTTTCGATAAGCTCGATAAAGCGCTCTTCGAGATGATAAAAGGTGCCAGGGAGGACTCTCCGGAGGCCCTTCTCGCGGTTCTTGTCAGGAAGAGGGCTTCATCGAGTTATGAGGCGGCAGTAAAGACAATCAGTAAGATTGCTGAGAGTACAAACTCTGAAGGGAGCGGGAAGGCAGAAAAGGTTAGCAAATACATTAAAAGTCTCTTTGGCCTCGGTTATGATGAGATTGAGCTGGAGGACTTCAACGAGCTTGACGATGCCGTTGAGAAGATAATCGAGGAGTATTCTCCCCTGCTCGACAGAAAACAGGTCGAATCATTCAGGGAACTTCTTGAATTAGCAAAGCAAATCAAAGAGAGGGACAGTAAGCTCCAAATGGTGGCGGAGATTGCCGCGTATCACATCAAGCAAGGGGAGAAGGTGATAATCTTCACGGAGTTCAAGGACACGCTGGAATACATAAAGCGAAAGCTTCCCAAGATTCTGGCCGACGAGTACGGCGTTAGATTGGAAGGCCGTGAGATTTCCCTCCTTTACGGGGGAATGTCGAGCAGAGAAGTGGAAGAACAGATGGCCCGATTTGAGCGGCATGGGAAGCTCTTGATATCAACTGACGTTGCCTCCGAGGGTTTGAACCTTCAGATTGCCAGCGTTGTCATAAATTACGAGGCTCCCTGGAGTCCGATAAAGCTTGAACAGAGGGTCGGGAGGATATGGAGGCTCAGTCAGCCAAGGGAGACAACCGCTTACACCCTGTTCCTGGCGGCAGAGACAGACCTCTACGTTCTGGAGAACCTTTACCAAAAGATTATGAACATAACTGAAGCCATTGGGAGTGGTCCGCGCCTTGGCAAACCTGTTTTCGGAAAACAAATGTTCTCTGGGGATTTCGAGGTACTGTGGAAGGAAGAAGCCTCCGAAGAGGGTGCCAAGGGAGAACAGCCTTCCGAGTACGACCTTGTGATTGCGTCAATAAGGAGGGAACTTACAGGTTACGCGGGGGCCATAATACACACTCTAAAGAGTCTCCGACAGAACATTGAGAAAATGGTTCCCTCTGATACGGCAAAGCAGGTTCAGGAGGAGCTTGAGCATATACTCACTCCGAGAGACTTTGACAGGGAGGCGGTCTCAGAAGTGCTGAGGACTTATCTCACTGAGGTTCTTGGCAAGAGGAACATTCCCGAAATTTCCCCGATTCTCCATGATGTCGTTAAGGAAGGCCCCTCAAGCCTAATGCCAATGAAGATTGGTGTTAAGGGCAGGGATGGTGTTGAATACCTTTATTTTGTAAGGTTGGTTGATGAGGAAGATGGTCGGGAGTTCCATCGTTATCCCGTCCTCGTGAGGAGGAACGGTGGAAAGCTTGAGTTCCTTTATGGCGTTGACCTGTTGAAGCGCCTTATTGAGGTGTTCTCGCAGGATTTCGTTGTTATTGGCCGGCCCGAACCCACCATGGAAGAGAATTTAATATCTTCCCAGCTCAGGACGCTCGCAAGGGATGGGTTTTATAGGCCCAGGACAAAGTACAGAAATTACGAGCTGGTATTTTCAAAGGGCAAACTGAAGAAGGGGCGCCTCTTCAAGAACACGAAAATTGAAACAACTGAAGTGTTGAGGATCGAGGGCATCAGCGAGGAGAGGTTCAACATACTAAAGTACGTTCCAAGTGGTATTCTCGACGTTTATGGGCTCTCGGAGAAAGACGTGGAACCGCCCACCGATGAATACAGGCGCATCACCGAGAGGAACTTCGTGCCCCTGGAGGATATCCTGAAGAGCGAACGGAAGGCAATGGAGATCGTCATGGAGCTTGAGCGGAAAAGGTTGGAAAAGAAATATGGCCCCGGTGGAGGCTGGGAAGTCAAAGACGTCTCATTGAAGGAACATTATGACATCAAGGTCGTTGAGCCGAATGGAGAGAGGTACATTGAGGTTAAGGGCCACAAGCCACTCCTGCTTACTGCAGAGGTCACGCCCGCGGAGTATGAATTCGCGACGGACTCCAAAAACGTTGATAAGTACTGGATTTATATCGTCGCAAACCTCGGAAAGAAAAAGCCGGTCATATTGAAGGTTTTCAGGCCTTTTGAGAGGGATGCCAGGGTTTATGCGGTCCTCGAAGACGGGAAGGAAGTCGAGATTACCGGAAAGGTCAGCATCAACATTAAGAACAAGATTCGAAAGGTGCTCTCGGTGGAGTAATTTACTGCGTCTCTTTTATTCCTAATTTCTGTCTCAAAATTCCAAGCGGTTTTATAAAAACGTCTGAATTTTTGAGACTTTGAGACCATCAGGGGAAACGTGACCTTTTAGATTACTCGAGCATTCATAAATTCGTGTGATTGTGTCATGAGTATCTTCGATAAAAAGTGAATAATATCTTGGCATTTAACGAATCAAAAAGGTTATTTATTCCAGGATTGTAAACCATACTGGTGGGTTTAGATGGACCTTGGAAAGGCGGTTTTCGCTTTTATTGGGCTTGGGATAACACTGTTTTTGACACTTAGTGTCCCGAGTATTGAACAGGTAATTTACGATGCTTTCACACCCCTTGTATTTCAAGCTTCTCAAGAAATTCAGGCATACGACTGGTCAACTGCATTTCTCATCAAAGCAACTTGGATTCTTGTGGGAGTGTCCGTGATTATTTCGATTGTAACTCCAATAATGGATGCACTTATGGAGCTTATATCTTCGCTGAGGTGATATGATGGATGCCCTGGAACCCCTGGAACAACTTGCTGAGACCTTTGAGGTACTGAGTAAGATGCTTCTTGAAATGGCCCTTCCAAGCGCACAGTTCATAATGGCACTGACTTTTTATAGTCTTATATTATATATCGGGAACATCTTAGGAGTGACTTCCGATACTCCAATTTACGGTATGACTGTGATGGATCTCTCCGATGCCCTTTGGGTTGGGATTAGCTTATTGGGACTTGCAGGTACATTATCTGCGTTGAGGCATCTGGAAGAGCTTCCATTCTAATGACAACTTATTTATCCTTTTTCTCTGGTTGGGTGAGTGGAATGAAGTACTGGCTCTGCATCACCAACCGTGACAACTGGGAGGTTGTCAAAAAGAGGAACGTCTGGGGAGTCGCGAAGAGGCATAAAAACATCATTGCCAAGGTCAAGCCCGGGGATAAGCTCGTCATTTACGTGAAACAGGAGCGTGAGAACAAGGAAGTTCTCGAACCGAAGATTGTCGGCATCTTCGAGGTCGTGAGCGAGCCTTACACCGACTCAAGCAGAATCTTCAAGAGCCCACCACACCTCAATGAGACGTACCCGCTGAGGGTCAAGATCAAGCCAGTGAAGCTTGGTGAGCTGGACTTCAAGCCCCTCATTCCAAAGCTGGAGTTCATTACCAATAAGAAGCGCTGGAGCGGGCATTTAATGGGCAAGGCGATGAGAGAAATCCCAGAAGAGGATTACAGGTTGATTGAAAGCCTTCTTTGAGTTGTCTCAATTTCTCTTCCAACTTTTTAAGGTGGCTTTTCCCTCTTTTTGGTATTGGGCTGTGGGGCCAAATGCGTGTAAATACACGTGTATTTATACAGGTGATGCGCAGAAGGGGGCACCAAAGTGGAAGGTTACGCCGTTGGTCAGGGTGGATTTGGTTGAGTTTGTAAGGAAAGAGGGCATCAAAATGTCTCAATTGCTTGAAAAAGCTTCACCAAAAGAACTCCCTTCCTGCTGAACTGGCAGGGGATCAAGCGTGCACTCCAAACTTGCCTATGAAAACGGGTTTAACATTAAACCGGGACTTTTTGTGAGTTCCACTTTTATTCTTCTCCCCTCGGACGCCTTGTTGAGAGTGGAACACTGTAAAACCGCCAGTTAAAGAGTAAACCACTTGAAAACAGGCACCTTCAGAAGGGCACGCCTTCTTTCCGTCAACGCTTTGCGGAGCAAAGGGTTGTTCTGGGGCCGGGGCCGGGATTTGAACCCGGGCTAGGGGATCCACAGTCCCCTGTGCTAACCAGGCTACACCACCCCGGCCATGTCCACTTTAGCTATCTGGGATATCTTTATAAACTTTTCGCCAAAATATGTTCGAAAAGTGCTAAGAATGGATTAATGACCAATTAATCACCTCAGAGAGAGTTTATTGAAGAAGAATGCCTTTAGAGGTGAGTTAAAAATGAGAGCAAAAAGAGAAGCCTTGAAGACACTGTTTACAGCAATAAAAGAGGGTAAGGTCGATAGTGATATAATTGACCTCCTTTTGCTTATCAACTCAATAAAAGGAGTTTACACAACGAGCTCATGTTCTGGTAGAATAGGGATAATCGAAGAGCCCAAAATAGGGGCTAAACCTTTATCGAGATGGCTAATTAAAAAACACTTCCCAATAACATTTGAAGAGGCAAAAAATAGCTTAAAAGCTGCACAAAAAGGAGTAATATTCCTTAAAGCCCAGCCTCCAATTTTTCACATAGTTGGAGAAAATGTAGAAATCGGGAAAAAGCTCCACGAAATCGGTCTTTCTTCTGGCTTTAAGTACACCACCTTTAAAGCTCTAAACAAGGAACGAGTGTTGGTGGAGATAAACGGCACCGAATACTTAACCGTTCCCCTCGGCAGAGATGGGAGAATATTGATAAGCGACGAATACCTTGAGTTTTCAATCAATCTGGCAAATGAGATGCTTAAGCGGAGCAAATCAAGGTTACCACGACTTGAGAAGAACTTCAAAAAACTGAAAGAGGAGCTTGGAGGGGATGAACTTTTCTACGAGCTCAGTCCTCCCATGGCTCGGTATATTTGAGAGCCCATCCGAATTCTTCCTTTAGGATATCTATCGCTGCATACGGAGGGATAACGGCTTTTTCGGTGATTATAACGTCAATGTACTCTGGTGGCGTAACATCGAAGGCCGGATTTTTCACAACAATATTTTTGGGCCATTTATCGAGCTCTTCTTTCGGAACGACCTCATAGGGATCCCTCTCCTCTATTTCAACAAGCTGCCCTAAGAGTGTCTCCGGGTGGAACTTATATGTTTCTGCGGCTATCATGACCCACACTCTATGTTCTTTTGCCGTTAAAGCTACCAGAGCAGTCCCTACTTTGTTGATAACGGCACCGTTAGCTGTTATTGAATCTGCACCCATAACCACCTTGTCGGTCATTTTCATGTAATGTCTCGCCGCCCCATCAACGACGTAGATAACAGGGATTCCTGCTTCAGCAAGCTCTTTAGCGGTAATTTTTCCCTGGTATCTTGGCCTTGTCTCAGTGACAATGACCTTGATGTCCTTCCCTTCCTCCCATGCTTTTTTCATAACCCCAACAGCAGCCTTTGAGTGGCAGTGGGTCATTATAATGTCCCCATCTTCAATCCTTTTTGCACCAAACTCGGCTATTCTTTTAACGGCGTTTTCTGAGTTGTGTATGAACTCCTTTGCTGAGTTAATCACTATGAACTTAAGCCCCTCTAAATCCGCACCGCCGCTGTATGCCACCTTTGCACGATATGTAACGTATCTTAAGGCATTTGGAAGGGAAACGGCAGTGGGTCTTGTGTGGTATAGAATTCTCGCTGCTTCCCTAATCTCCCCCCAGAGTTCATCTGCGCTTTTTGCCTTGCTGTTTTCAGCTTGTAATTGCAGAGCATAGGCAGCTGATCTCGCTATCTTTCCCGCCCCTCTTATTTCCATCGTCTTTATTTTCTCCGCTATCTCTAAAACCTCTTTTATCACGGGCATTTCGATCCCCCCATTATTGTTCTAATTCCTCAATGGGGTTTATATAGCTCACTCCTACCTTTCAATTTCTGTTCGTTGATGTTTTTATATGTTCCTTGGTGTACATAAATCTGTTATATTCTGAATCTTTACAAATATAAAGGCCATTTCCGACCAACGCCGAAAGCTTTATATTTAATTGCCACAAAACTATCAATGCATAAAATAGGGTACGTGTTCACTTTAGTACATCAAATAAACTGCCTGGAGGAAGATTAGGATGGAGCTTGAGAAAAGGCTTAAGGAGAAATTGGAGGCACCAACTTTGGATTATGAAAAGTACTTCTCGGAAAAGGCTCTTGGGATGAAGGCTTCAGAAATTAGGGAGCTTTTAAAGCTCGTTGAGACTTCAGATGTGATCTCACTTGCGGGTGGCCTTCCAGCGCCTGAAACCTTCCCAGTGGAGATAATTGGGGAAATTACCAAGGAAGTTCTTGAAAAGCACGCGGCTCAGGCACTTCAATATGGAACCACCAAAGGTTTTACTCCTTTGAGGCTTGCTATTGCCGAGTGGATGAGGAAGAGGTACGATATCCCCATCTCCAAAGTAGATATTATGACCACAAGCGGATCACAGCAGGCTCTTGACCTAATAGGCAGGGTCTTCATAAATCCGGGGGATATTATTGTGGTTGAAGCCCCAACTTACCTTGCTGCCCTTCAAGCTTTCAAGTATTACGAGCCTGAATTTGTCCAGATACCTCTTGATGATGAGGGAATGAACGTTGACCTCCTTGAAGAGAAGCTGCAAGAGCTGGAAAAAGAAGGGAAGAAAGTGAAGATAGTCTACACAATACCAACTTTCCAGAATCCGGCTGGTGTAACAATGAACGAAAAGAGAAGAAAAAGGCTCCTTGAACTTGCAAGTCAATACGACTTCATAATAGTTGAAGATAACCCATATGGAGAGCTCCGCTATTCTGGTGAGCCGGTAAAGCCCATTAAGGCATGGGACGAGGAGGGCAGGGTTATATACCTCGGAACGTTCTCCAAAATCCTTGCACCGGGCTTTAGAATTGGATGGATAGCTGGAGAACCACACTTCATAAGAAAACTTGAGATAGCCAAGCAGAGCGTTGATCTCTGTACAAACACCTTCAGCCAGGTTATAGCGTGGAAGTATGTAGAGGGAGGATATTTAGACAAGCACATACCGAAGATAATTGAATTCTACAAACCAAGGAGAGATGCAATGCTGGAAGCCTTGGAAGAGTTCATGCCAGAGGGCGTTAGGTGGACAAAGCCAGAGGGTGGAATGTTCGTTTGGGCAACTGTTCCTGAGGGAATAGATACGAAGCTCATGCTTGAGAAGGCCGTTGCGAAAGGTGTGGCATATGTTCCGGGGGAGGCTTTCTTTGCCCACAGGGATGTTAAGAACACAATGAGGCTTAACTTCACCTACGTTCCAGAGGAGAAGATTAGAGAGGGTATAAAAAGGCTTGCCGAGACAATAGAGGAGGAAATGAAGAAATAGCAAAGGTTATTAATGAAAAGTTCCAACTACACCTGCCCGGGGAGCACCGCCGAAGGCGGAGTCGATGAACTCGGGCGGGTTATTACCCCCTTTCTATAGGCAATTGCCGAAAAACTTATAACAACCTAATGTGAGGAATTAATTATGTTGGAGAAAGAGAAGGAAGCTCTGGCAAAAAGAATTGCCGGGGAAATAACCCTATCTTCAGATCCCGGAAAGACCATGAGAAAGTGGAGAGAAATATTTGGCGTAAGTCAGACAGAACTTGCCGAGTTTCTTGGTGTATCTTCTTCGGTGATCAGCGATTATGAGGGTGGTAGAAGAAAAAGCCCCGGTGCCTCTACAATTAGGAAATTCGTTGAGGCTCTCCTTGAAATAGATGAAAAGCGGGGAGGAAATGTCATAAGGGCTTTTAGCAGGACTATAGGTAGTGATCTCCCCACAAATGCTATTCTCGACATAAGGGAGTTTGCCTTTCCCGTTACAGTGGCTGAGATAGTTGCCGCGGTAAAAGGAGAAATTGCCGCAAACGAAGATCTTCTTGGAAGGAAAATCTATGGTTATACCGTTATAGACAGCATACAGGCCATTTTAGAAATGAGCAGTGATGAGTTTTTGAAGCTCTATGGCTGGACCACTGAAAGGGCGTTAGTCTTCACCAAAGTGACCACGGGAAGGAGCCCAATGATAGCTATAAGAGTTCAAGGATTAAAACCAGCGGTGGTTGTCCTTCATGGGGTTAAAAGACTTGATGAACTCGCTGTAAAAATAGCGGAGAGGGAGAGAGTCCCTCTGGTTATATCAAAAGCTAAAGACGAAAACGAGCTGATTGTAAGCCTAAGAGCTCTAGTAGAAAAAGCTGAAAAAATTTAAAGATTTTCTCTCCTCCAAACACCTTCTTCGGCTAATTTCTCTAGCCTGGACTTTATATAGCTTAAGACTTCACTGAGTATTTTCCCGTTGTTGTATTCCGCCACTATCTTTTCAAGTTCCTTCCGGGGGAGTTCTTTCATTTCCTTGGCCAGCTCGATCATTCTTGGGTATGCCCTTACTATGTTGTCAACTATGGTTATGTCGGCCATTCTTGCGCTCCGTGAGAGGGGGTTCAAATCGACTGTTATAACGAACTTGCCCATCTTCACGAGTGCTTCCGTTCTGTCTCCATCCTCCAATGGTACAACGACAACGTCTGCCTTCCATATGCCGTTCTCATCAACTTTGCCCCTTTCGCTTTCCAAGTTTGGAATTCTTTTGGTTGGGTTTATGCCGAGAAGCTCCACTTCCGGGTCATACTTCCTGAGTTCCTCCGCTATCGCCTTAACTCTTTCCTCTGTCCGGTAGAAGAGGTTTATCTCAAGTTTTGCATTGAGAGCCTTTGCAAGCTCTATCGTCTCTTTTGGAACCAGTGCTGCCACGTTTCCATTTACCGAAATTACCGGATGCTTAGCCAATAGAAGTTTCGCAACAGCGGCTTTCATAGCTTTCTCCGCCGGTTCAATTGTGGTTTCCCCGATAAGGTAATCAAAAGCTTCTCCCCTTCCATGGGCAATTAACCCTGCTGTAGCTAAAATGCCCTTTTCAAGGGCTTCCTCCAGTTTATGCCTGTAATAAAGGCTCCAATATCTGGGATGAGACTTTGGGACAAAAAATTTTGCCATTTTTATCACCGAAGGGGTATAAGAGAGAGAAAATAAAAGTCTTTTCTTACCTCTTCAGGTGTCTCCAGAGGAGTGAAGCCATAGTGAAGAGCAGGATTATTGAGGGGCCGCAGATACCTTTGCTCTCTTCACTTGTGGTCGCAGAGCTCGTTGTTGAGGGAGTGGCTGTTGGAGAGGTAATTTCAGAAGAAGATGTTTCTTTTTTAGTTGTGGTTGAAGGGGTAGAAGTGGTCTGTGGTGGGGAAGGGCTTTGGGCTGTTGTTTGCGTTGTGCTTGTTGTAGATATTGAAGGGCTCGTTTCTACGGAAGTTTTGGTGGTGGTCTCAACCTCACTCTTCTCTTTTCCGAATTTGAAGAACCATGCGTCGCCGTTTTTTGGGGAGTTTAACCTTCCGCTGACCGTCTTTACGAGGACTTTGTAGTCGGAAGATTCCAAGGTTATCTTCTTGGGTTCGGGTGAATATTCCCCTTCCGGTATGTCTAGGGGGCCATATAGGGTTTCCCATGTAACTTTTGAAACATTAGGAACGATGAATCTCTTAGAGAAATCCTCAGTGTAACCGGCTGCGTATATGACGCCATCTTTTAGAATCCCTTTGGCAACTATATCCTCTTTTCCTCCTTGGATTATTCCAAACCATTGCAGCTCTCCCGTTTCATCAAATTTTGAGATTATTCCATCGCGGTTGCCAGAGGTAAAGTTGCCTGTGTAACCTAAGAGAACTATTTCGGAATTGTTGAACATTATGGAAACGAAATTGTCTCCATACCCTATTCCAAAGTGCTTTTTCCATATGGTATCTCCATTTTGTGAAATCCTCAGTAGGAAGGCATTCCCAAACCCTATGTCATCCTTTGTGCTTCCGGCTACATAAACGTCGTTTTTGAACTCAATTGCCTCCACATCTTTCAATGGATACGCCTTAGCCCACCTTAGCCTTCCGATTAAATCAAAGGCACACACAAAAATACCCTTATCATAAGTTCCGGCAACGTAGATGAGGGACTGGGTGGCTTTCACTGCAGTTGCTTTGGCGTTTTCATTTCCGAATTCCACTACCCAGTTTACTTTTCCCTCAAGAGACAATTCCGCTAAGAATGCCCTTTGGATACTCCCCGTCGGGCTCGTATAGCCGACTATGTAAATTCTGTCATTTGCTATATCCATTGCTTCAGCACCATCATTAAAGCTCCCACCAAAGGTTTTGAAATAGACAAGTTCTCCATTTACGTTGAGTACTCCCACAAATGCATCGGCATCCTGAAAGTTTATGGAACCTATCTGCCCCACCAAATATGTCTTGTCTCCGTAGAGGGTTGCATCCCTAATGAAGATTGGTTTGGAGGAGTAGATGAGCTTTTGAAATTCCAGACCTCCCTTATCATCGACTTTAACAATAAATCCTCCTCTCAGATCTTCAAAACTTTTGGTAGAGCCCACCAAAATGGAGTATCCCTCTCCCGGGAGGTAGGCTACACCACTATCTATCTCATCGCCGCCCCATGTAAGGTATTCCAGCTCTTGGGCATATGCAAAGGGCAGCAAAAACAATAGCATAAACACCACTAACCTTTCCATGAGATTCACCGAAAAATATGTTTAATTCCCCCTAAATAAGGTTTACCACTGCCTTCTTCTGTCCCCCAAGAAGACTTTCATAAAACCTGAGAATTCCTCTCCCCTAAAGTCCTTGTAGAGCTTTTGAGTTTCTTCCTCGCTCAGCCACTCCATGTCATCGGGAATGCCCTCAAAGAAATCGTAGTAAATCTCGTTACCTTTCCTCGCCACGTTTATGGTGTAAATTTTCTTCTTAAGCTCTTGGGCGATTTGTATTTCCCTGCTAACGAGAGATGTAAACTTTCCCACTATGCCGACTGCCACGAATATTTCGGCGTCTTTTATCATGTGGTGTGTAGGCTTTAGCCCGTAATCTGAAGGAAGTATAATGTTGTTCGAATTGAGCCTTTCCTCAATAATCCTCAGCAGTGCCCTTTCGGTTTGGGTATGATAAATAATGGTGGGCTCACTCACATATATCAAAGCACCGTACTTTTTCTTCTTTTTGAAAAATTTGAACATCTTCCACACCTCAGGTGGGGATAAAACGTCGTCACCACTCGGCTGGGATGACACTCATCATCGGTTATCCTTATTCTTGAGTTTTGGTGTGGTCTTAAAAACTCTTCCCTTTATGAATTTAATATGGCAAAACTTTTTATTTCAATTTGGCAACCTTGTCTTAGACTGGGGGTGAGAGAATGAAATTCTGTCCAAAATGCGGGAGCATAATGCTGCCAGATAAGAAGAAGGGAGTCTTTGTGTGCAGAAAATGCGGATATGAGGAACCTCTTGATCCGGAGACGGCAAACAGATACAAAATAACCCAAAAGGTCAGGCATGAGAGAGAAGACGTCCCCGTTATTGAGCAGGACATAGCTACACTCCCAAAAGTAAAGATAACCTGTCCAAAGTGTGGCAACGATGAAGCCTACTGGTGGGAAATGCAGACAAGGGCTGGAGATGAACCTTCAACGATCTTCTACCGCTGTACAAAGTGCGGCCACACGTGGAGAAGCTACGAATAACGGTGAAATTCATGGAGGGACTTGAAATAGAAGTGCTTAAACGTCTTGTAGAAAAAGCTTTAAAGGAGTTAGATGAAGCATATAGAAGGATACCCGATGTGAACAATGGAAAAACTTATTTATGGAGGGGCAGAGAAAGGATAAGGTTGATGGCTAAAATTCTCAACGATACGGAGGGATAAAGATGCCGTTCGAGATAGTTTTTGATGGGGCAAAGGATTTTGCAAGCTTGATTGACACAGCAAGCAATTTAATCGATGAGGCGGCCTTCAAAGTTACGGAGGAAGGCATATCGATGAGAGCAATGGATCCAAGCAGGGTTGTTTTGATTGACCTCAACCTCCCCGCTGGAATCTTCAGCAAATACGAAGTCGAAGGAGAAGAAACAATCGGCGTTAACATGGACCACTTTAAGAAAATCCTCAAGAGAGGAAAGGGCAAAGACATCCTTGTCCTTAGAAAGGGAGAAGAGAACTTCCTTGAGGTAATCCTTGAGGGAACTGCAAAGAGAACATTCAGACTTCCCCTCATTGAAGTTGAGGAACTTGAGCTTGAGCTCCCCGAATTGCCCTTCACGGTAAAGGCAGTCGTTCTCGGTGAGGTTCTTAAGGAGGCAATTAAAGATGCATCTCTCGTTAGTGACTCCATAAAGTTTATTGCCAAGGGAAATGAGTTCATTATGAGGGCCGAGGGGGAGACTCAAGAGGTCGAGATAAGGCTCACGCTTGAGGACGAAGGCTTGCTTGACCTTGAGGTTGAAGAGGAAACCAAGAGCGCCTACGGCGTGAGCTACCTCGCGGACATGGTAAAGGGAATAGGGAAGGCTGATGAGGTAGTCCTCAGGTTTGGAAACGAGATGCCCCTCCAGATGGACTATCCCATTAGGGATGAAGGAAGGCTAACGTTCTTACTTGCTCCAAGGGTTGAGGAGTGACCTCTCCCATACTATTTTTTAGGTGGTTAAATTGGATCTCGCAAAGCTCAGGGAACTTCTTGAGATGGAGTTATCTTCAAATGAATTAACTTCCTTAGATGAGGAGTTTTACAAGGAGTTCGACAGCCTTGTAAAGGCATTGAAGCTTAGGGCAGAGTCTTCCAAGGAGAGGGGAGAAGAAATCGAGGAAAGACTGTACCTTGCAGAGATGAACGTTGCAGAAAAGCTAATCAAGGAGATACTTCGGGCAAGGCTTCATAAAATAGTGGACATGGTCTTTGAAGGAAGACCACAAAACCTTGTCGGTGAAGAAAGGAGAATCTTTTCCCTTCTTTTGGCGTTTGTGAACAGGGAGCATATTCCCATGGAAGGTTTTGAGATGGTTGAGGAGGAAACAGAAGAAGAAATCCCAGAGAGCGGAAAACAAATTTGGGAGGCTTACCTTATTCTCGAAGATATCCCCAAGGTCATGGACGAACGCCTGAGGGAGTACGGGCCTTTCAAGGCGGGGGATCTGGTTACTCTTCCAAGAACCCTCGGGCATGTTTTAGTTCAGAGGGAAGTTGCTAGAAGGGTGAGCATTTCCCCTTAGGTGGTTCTAATGTTTAGTGTGTGCATGAGAGACTGCTATGACACGTGTGCAATTATAAGCGAGCTCAAAAACGGAAAGCTTTTTGTTAGGGGGAATCCGGATCATCCAATAACGAGAGGTTTTTTATGTCAGAAGGGCGCTCTTCTGCCAAAGTGGTTCCACAGCGAAGAGCGGTTAAAAAAGCCGCTAATGAGGGAAACGCTGGAGGATAAATTCAGAGAGGTAGAATGGGACGAAGCTATCAAAGTAGTTGCAGAGAAGTTGAAAGAAACAATAGAGAGCTACGGAAGCGAAAGCGTTCTTGTTTATAACTATGCCGGCGATAGGGGGGTTGTTAATTATGCCTTCCCGTTGAGGCTTTTCCACTATCTCAACACCGCAATGCTCGATTATGGAATATGCGATAGAGCCGGCCAAGAGGCTTTAAAAGACGTCTATGGAAGTGCAGTAGGAATGGATCCGGAGGAGCTGAAGAATCAGAAACTCATTGTGTATTGGGGAATAAACCCCCTATGGACGAACCTCCATGGGTTTATGCTTGCGAAAAAGCACAACCTCGAAAAATGGGTTGTTGATGTTATAAGAACTGAAACTGCAAAAAGGAGCGAAAAGTTTTTCCAGATAAGGCCCAACACAGATGCTCTGTTTGCCCTGGGAATTGCGAAGGTAATCGTTGAAAACGAACTCTACGATAAGGACTTCGTAAGAGAAAACGTATACGGGTTTGAAGGGTTTGCAGAATATCTCAAAAAGATAAACCTGGACTTTGTAAGCGAGGAAACCGGAATTGAAAAGGAGAGAATAGAGGAGTTTGCCTTTGAGTATTCCGAGAAGAGGGGAGTTATCCACATCGGATACGGTTTTCAGCGCTCCCTCAATGGCGGAGAGGCCGTGAGAGCAATTTCCATTCTCCCAGCCCTTGTGGGACATAAGTTTGGCTTTATCTACGATATGAAAACAATCGATAAAAGCTATGCTGAGGGGGCTTTTCTAAGAACAAAACCGGTCAAGGGAATACCCCAGATGAAGCTTGCCGAATACATTGAGAGGGGAGAGATTAAGTTTCTCTACATATACAATGCCAATCCCCTGGCTTCGCTTCCGAATCAGAACAGATTAAGAAAAGCCATAATGGAGAACGATGTATTCGTTGTTACTCATGACATCTTTTTAACTGACACAGCGCTCTATTCTCATGTGGTTTTACCTGCGAACACGTTTTTTGAGAGGTTTGACATTGCCGATTCCTACTACCACCGCTATGTTGCATTAAACGAGCCTGTGACGAGGCTCTATGGGAAGAGCAACAGTGAAGTAGCTAGAATGCTCGCTAAAGCCATGGGTATAGAGAATCCCTACCTTTATGAAAGCGATGAAGAGGTCGTGAGAAAGGTCTTGGAGATGAACGGTTTAAGCTTGGAGGAGCTCAAAAAGAAAGGCTTTGTAAAAGTTGAAGCAAAGGGGAGAAAATACGACACCCCAAGTGGAAAGATAGAGTTCTACTCTCAGAGGGCTCTTAGGAGAGGCCTTTCTCCTTTCCCCAAGTATAAACCGCTGAAAGGGAAAGGGCTCCAGCTTTTGAGTCCGACATGGAAGCTGACAATCACAAGCCAGTACCACAACACTTACAACATAATTGATCCTCACCTCTACATTAACCCCAAGGATGCCCAAGCAAGAGGTATCAAGGAAAACGATGAGGTGGAGGTTTTCAACGAATACGGAAAAATAAAAACGGTGGCGAAGATTAGCGAAGATGTTCCTGAAGGAGTCGTGATTCTCTACAAGGCATTTTGGGTTAGACTGCTCGGCTGGAATGTGAACTTCCTTACAAGCGATGAGACCGTTGAGAAATATGGAAACGCCTCAGCTTTTCATTCGACATGGGTAGAGGTGAAAAAGGTTTAACCAAATTTGTCCAAAAATGTTTTTATGCATTCTCTCCAATCTTCAAACGGTGAGGAATAATGAAAGTTTACAGAAGGGATAGGGAGTATCCTCAGGAATACAAAGAAGTTCTCGAGGAGTTGAGCACTGTTATTGATCCGATAAGCACGATGAATATACTCGATGCCGGTCTTTTAGCGGGACTTGACGTTAGTGATAACACCCTCAAGATATGGCTCGCCGTGGAGAGCAATGCATATTACAACATGATTGGGGGCGCTGCAATAGCTCATTCAAAGATAATTGGCGATATAATGGAACGCTTTGCCCTTGTGAAGTTTCCGAGGGTTTACATATATGACATGAAAAACAACCTCCTCGCAAAGTTTGAGAAGAAGTGAGGAAGATGGGATTTTTAGACTTCCTTAAAGAAAAGCCAAGAGGAAACCTGAGGGAGCTCCCTCCTGAGGTTAAAGAGGTCGTGGAGGAGCTTAGGAAAGTAAAAGACCCGGAAACGGAACTTAATATAGTGGACGAAGGGTTAGTGTATGGCCTAACTGTGGAGAATGAAAAGGTTATGGTATGGCTTCTCTTAGCGAGAACCACTCCAGAGTGCCACTTTTGTCAGGCGATTGCCATGAACGTGCAGAAGAGGATTATTAGAGACATCATTGGAGTATTAAGGGAAAAAGGTTTTAGGAGCGTTAAGGTGTATAATGAAATTGGACTTTTACTTGAGGAATGGAGGGATAAAGATGAGGGTTAAGGCGTTTAATGATCTGAAAAGAATTGGAGACGACAAGGTTACGGCCATCGGAATGGGTACATAGGGTGTAGGAGGCTGGGAGAGTCCGGACTACTCAAGGGATAGAGAACATGTAGAAGCCCTTAAATACGGGCTTGAGCTTGGAATGAACCTCATAGACACGGCGGAATTTTACGCCTCTGGCCACAGCGAAGAGCTCGTTGGAAAAGCCATAGAGGGGTTTGAAAGGGAAGATATTTTCATAGTGAGCAAAATCTGGCCCACCCATTTTGGATACGAGAGTGCCAAAAAAGCAGCAAGGGCAAGTGCAAAGAGACTTGGCACTTACATAGACCTCTATCTCCTTCACTGGCCTACTGAGGACTTCAGAAGAATAGAGGAAACCCTCCATGCTCTTGAAGAGCTCGTCGATGAGGGCCTTATCAGGTACATCGGCGTTAGCAACTTCGACCTTGAGCTCCTCAAGAGGAGCCAGGAAGCTATGAGAAAATACGAGATCGTGGTGAATCAGGTAAAATACTCTCTAAAAGACCGAAGATCAGAAGAGAGCGGCTTGTTGGAGTACATGAAGAGGGAGGGCATCACGTTGATGGCTTACACCCCACTGGAAAAGGGAACCCTGGCAAGAAACGAGTGTTTGGCAGAGATAGGGAAAAAATACAACAAAACCGCCGCTCAAGTTGCATTGAACTGGCTCATATGGAAGGAAAACGTTGTCGCAATTCCAAAAGCGACAAACAAGGAACACATTAGGGAGAACTTCGGTGCGATGGGATGGAGGCTGAGCAGAGAGGATTACGAAAAAGCCCTTGAATGCGTCCGGTAGTTTTATTAATATTTGTGTACCTTAAGTTAAGACATGAACATTTTCATCCCCCTTGTGCTGGGTGTCTTCGTGGGTTATCTGCTTAGGGATAGAATAAAGTTTAGCATGGACAAACCGATGAGTATTGCTTTGCTGTTTTTGATATTTTTCATGGGTGTTGAAGCGGGCAGAGTGGAAATAGACGCTTTCAAGCTTTTCATCTCTTCCCTCGTTTTTGCCTCTTTTACAATACTCGGAAGTCTTTTCATGGCGCTGCTGGGGGTGAGGAAGTGAGTTTTCTCTATCTGGTACTCTCATCCCTCCTCCTTGGCATGCTCGTTGGGAAGTACACGGGTTTAGAGTTCGGTAACCTCTACGAGCTCATGCTCTATCTCCTCATATTTATTATAGGCATCGACATTGGAAAGAGCAAGGGATTAAGAGAAGAGCTTAAACGACTTGGCAAAATGGCTCTTTTGCTTCCTTCTGCTACAGTTGTGGGCTCACTGATAGGGGGCCTTTTTGCTTCTCTCCTTTTGAAGGTTCCTCTTAAGTGGGGATTAGCAATTTCTGCGGGTTTTGGGTGGTATTCCTTAACGGGCCCTCTCTTGGCAACTTATTCTCCGATATATGGGGTAATTGGATTTCTGGCAAACTTAACGAGGGAAATTCTAACGATTATTTTCTACCCCCTTGCAATAAAGAAGATTCCAAAAGAGAAGGCGATAGTCATGGGGGGCGCAACGACCATGGATACAACCCTTCCACTGATGGCAAAGTTTGGGGGAACGGAGATAACGCTTCTTGCTTTTGTACATGGGTTTATTTTAACGGCAATAGCGCCTTTTTTGATTCCCCTAATACTTCAGCTTTTGTAGTGCTCCAATAGCTTCTCAAGCATCTTTTTATGCTGTTCTTTGTTGTTTTTGATGTCCTTTGCGATTCCCTTCAGCACTGGGTGCTTGGCTTTCTCCGAAAGCTTTTCGTAGTTCATTATGAGGGCTTCCTTGTTCTTTATGTATTCTCCTAACTTCTCCTTAATCTCTTCCATGAGCTCTCCCACAACGGGCTCCCCCGGGAATTCTCCGAAATACTCCTCTAAAATTTCATCTGTGGGGATTTTAGTGCCAATGGCGTCTACTTCCTTGGAAGAATTATCGTTGGCACCCCCGGGAAGAGGACGGCTGTTCCAAGTTCCGCTTCTTCCTCCGGGGTATACTCTCTCACAAGCTCTTTAACTTCCTGATAAGCCTTTTCCAGAGCTTCGGAGATGTGCTTGTGCAGTGTTTCGTCTATGGTCAGCTTTAGGAGAAAGTTTCTCAAGTCTGCGTATTCTGGATCTTTGAGCTTTTTAAGGAGTTTTTTGTAGCTCTCGAGCTCTTTTTCCTCCAGCCCTTTAATCTCATGAAGGAGCTCTTCCAGCATCATTGCCCCTCACCCCGATTTTTAGTAACATTTTGTATTTAAAAATTTTTCTGAGCTTCCAAAAACGTTTTAAAGGGTTCTATGTTAGGGGTTCTCGGACTGTCATGGGTTCATGCTCGGGGGTGTCCGTGAAGGAACCTACCGGGCGTGTTATGGAGGTGGAAGTATGAAATACCCGAAGCAGATAAGGACATACTGCCCGTTTTGTAAGAAGCACACAGTTCATAAGGTGGAGAGGGTAAAGAAGAGACCTAGGAGTGAGCTTAGCGCTGGTCAGAGAAGATTCAGGAGAATCTTAAAGGGTTACAAGGGTTTCCCAAGGCCGAACCCAACTGGAAGGGAAAAGCCAGTGAAGAAGCTTGACCTTAGGTTTAGGTGCACAGAGTGCGGAAAGGCACACACAAGAGGCGAAGGGTTTAGAGTAAAGAAGTTTGAGCTCGTGTGAGGTGAGAAAAGATGGCAGTGCCTAAAAACCTCATCCCAATGCCAAGGTCAAGATTCCTCAAGGTTAAGTGCATTGACTGTGGAAACGAGCAGATAGTCTTTAGCCACCCAGCAACAACTGTACGATGTTTGGTTTGTGGCTCAACTCTCGTCGAACCGGCTGGCGGAAAGGGAATCATAAAGGCAAAGATTCTCGAAGTTCTTGAATGACCTCTCTTATTTTTCTCCAAAACCTTAAAAACCTCATACAACTACCTTTATTTGGTAAAATTTTTGGGAGATGATGAGAATGCCGAGGAGAGCTAGAGAATTTCCGGAGGAAGGAGAGTTTGTTGTTGCTACCGTTAAGAGCATTCACCACTACGGTGCGTTCTTGACACTTGACGAGTATCCCGGAAAGGAAGGTTTTATGCACATAAGCGAAGTCGCCCCAACTTTTGTGAGAAACATCAGGGATTACCTTAAAGAAGGCCAGAAGATTGTGGCAAAGGTTATACGCGTTGATCCAAGTAAGGGGCATATAGATTTAAGCCTTAAGAGGGTCAAGCAGCAGGAGAGAAAGGCAAAGATTCAGGAGTTCAAGAGGGCTCAAAAGGCAGAGAACCTCTTAAAGATGGCAGCCGAAAAACTCGGCAAAGATTTTGAGAGGGCTTGGAGAGAGGTTTGGGTGCCGCTTGAGGAGGAATACGGAGAGGTTTATGCGGCATTTGAAGATGCCGCTCAAAATGGCATTGAAGTTCTTAAAGATCTCATCCCCGATGAATGGTTACCGGTTCTTGAGGAGATAATAAAGAACTACGTTGAGATTCCAACCGTCACAATAGATGCGGAGTTCGAAATAACTGTCCCCACTCCTAATGGCATTGAAATCATAAAAGAAGCTCTCATAAGGGCCAGAGACAGGGCAAATGAAGAGCAGGGGATAGAGGTTAAGTTCAGCTATCTCGGGGCACCGAGGTACAGAATAGATATTACCGCTCCGGACTACTATAAAGCCGAAGATGTTTTGGAGAAGATAGCCTCGGAGATACTTCATGTTATAAAACAAGCCGGTGGAGAAGCTTCGCTCATAAGGAAAGAAAAGAAGATAAGGAAGATAAAGAGGAGAGAGGCATGAGGTTCAGAATTAAAAAATGCCAAAAATGTGGCAGATACACTCTGAAAGATATTTGCCCGGTTTGTGGAGAAAAAACCAAATCGGCTCATCCTCCTAAGTTTTCCCCGGAGGATCCGTACGGGGAGTATAGGAGGAGACTTAAGAGGGAACTATTCGGCGTTGGGGTGAAAAAATGAAGGAAACGATGATAGTTGTTTATGAAAAGCCCGACATATACGACCCGGTCTTTATTGAAGGTCTCCCCGGAATTGGTTTAGTTGGCAAATTAGCTGCAGATCATTTAATTCAGGAACTCAAGGCAAAGAAATTTGCCGAGCTTTACTCTCCTCACTTCATGCACCAAGTTATAGTAAAGAAGGATTCGACAGTGGATTTAATGAGAAATGAGTTCTACTACTGGAAAAGCCCAGATGATGAGCACAGGGATTTGATAATAATCACCGGAGACACTCAAGTACCTCCAACCGACAGCTACGGCCACTTTGAAGTCGTTGGGAAGATGCTTGACTTTGTGGAGCAGTTTGGAACGAGGGAGATAATCACAATGGGCGGTTATCAAGTGCCAGAGCTTGAAGGAGAGCCAAGGGTATTGGCTTCTTTCACCGATTTGGAAACAAAGGAGAAATACAAACATCTACCTGTTGTGTTTAGGGAAGACGAAGGGGGAGCAATAGTCGGAGCAGCAGGTTTGCTTTTGGGCATAGGAAAGCTCAGGGGAATGAGAGGGGCATGCTTCCTTGGAGAAAGCCTCGGCTACATAGTGGATGCGAGAGCTGCCAAGGCAGTTCTAAGCGTCGTTGCACAGGTTCTCAACTTAGAGATAGACATGAGTGCCCTCGACGAGAGGGCGAAAGAAACCGAGGAAATCCTTAGAAAGGTTCAAGAAATGCAGAGAGCGATGTTTGAGCAGCAGCTTCCACAACCGGGCCATGAGGAAGAAGATAGAGGCTACCTTTGATTTTTTCCTTTTCTTTTGAGGTGCTTTTATGATAGTTGACGCTGATCTGCACATCCACTCCCGCTATTCCAAGGCGGTCTCAAAGTTGATGACCTTTCCCATTTTAGCAGAAAACGCAAAGCTCAAGGGTCTTGAAATTGTGGGCACTGGGGATATTCTAAACCTCCAATGGGAGAAGGAGCTCTTAGAAGCTGCTCAAAAAGTTGATGAGGGGAGTTATGAAATAAAAGGCGTGAGATTTCTCCTTACGGCTGAGGTTGAGGACAGCAGGAGAGTTCATCATCTCCTGATTTTTCCCTCTATTGACGCGGTAAGGGGGATGCGTGAAAGGCTCAAGCCCTACTCCAAGGATATTGAAAATGAGGGAAGGCCGCACGTAAATTTAAGTGCTGCCGAAATAGCTGATTTAGCAAATGAACTTGACGTTTTGATAGGCGCGGCCCATTCATTTACCCCATGGACAGCTCTCTACAAGGAGTACAACAGCCTTAAAGAGGCATATGGTGACGCCAAGGTTCACTTCCTTGAGCTGGGGCTTTCTGCAGATTCCTACGTGGCCGACAGGATAAAGGCTCATCACGGGCTTACCTATTTAAGCAACTCCGACGCTCATTCTCCAATGCCCCACAGGCTTGGCAGAGAATTCAACCGCTTTGAAATTGAGGATGCGACGTTTGATGAGGTTAGAAAGGCCATCCTAAAGCGTGGGGGGAGGAAGATAATCCTCAACGTCGGGCTTGACCCGAGGCTTGGTAAGTACCATCTAACAGCCTGCTCAAAGTGCTACACCAAATACAGGCTTGAGGATGCTAAGGGGCTAAACTGGAGATGTGAGCTTTGCGGAGGAGTTATAAAGAAGGGGGTTCATGATAGGATTCTTGAGCTTGCCGATACAAACGAAAGGCCAAAGGACAGACCTCCTTACCTCCATTTGGCCCCTCTTGCGGAGATAATAGCCATGGTTCTCAACAAAGCTGTTGAAACCAAAGCCGTCAAAAGCATATGGGAACGCCTTTTGAGGGAGTTCGGCAGTGAAATTGCCGTTCTGGTCGATGTTCCGATAAAAAGCATAACCGAGCTGATTGGGGAAGAGATAGCCAAGGCAATCTGGGCGTTCAGGAATGAAAAGCTTATCGTAATCCCCGGTGGAGGGGGCAAGTACGGCGAGATTAGGCTCCCAGAAGAGATAAAGAAAGCTAAGCTTGAAGAAATAGGGGATATAAAAATAAAGCATGAGGATGTCTACTACAGACCAAAACAGAGCTCGATTTTGAGCTTCTTGAAGAAAGCCTAAAAACACCTGCCCTCCGCGTTTAGCCTTTTTACAACTCTTCTGCAGGCCTCTCTGAGCTTTCTCGCGTTCTCCTCCGGGATGCCGTCATAAGTGAACTCCCACGTGCCCAATTCAATACCGGCAGTGTATTTGACCTTTCCGTTGTCCCTTAGGATTGGGTAGAACTCGATGTGCAGGTGGTAGAAGGGGTATTTCCCTTTAAACGGTGCCTGGAAGATCATCATCGCGTAGGGCATGTCCCTCTCTAAGACTTCATTTAGGCTTCCGGTAACAGCTTGAAGCACATCGGCTAAATCTTTTGTCTCTTTGCCGTTAAGCTGAGTTAAATACTGAACGTGTCTCTTTGGATACACATGGATTTCAAAAGGCCAGCTGGCAAAGAAGGGCATGAAGGCAATGAAGCTTTCGTTTTCATAGATAGCTCTTTCTTCATTGGCTTCTTCCTTAAGTATTCTGCAAAATAGACATTCTCCAAAGCGGTGGTAGTAGTTCCTTGAGTTTTCAATTTTTAACCTCGCCTTGAGGGGGATAAAGGGAAGCGCGTAGAGCTGGCCGTGAGGATGAGTTAGGCTAACTCCTATCTCTTCCCCTTTGTTGCGAAAGATTGCGAGATAAGCCACTCTGGGGTTTTCCATGAGCTTGGCAGTTGTCTCTTTCCACAGCTCTACGACTTTTATCATCTGCTCCTTCGGAAGCTCGTTGAAATCCCTCAGTTCGTGTTCAGGGGTTTCCACTATAACACTGCACTGACCGAGGGCTCTGGCTTTTGTGTAAAATTTCTCCTGCTCCGGCTTTGGTGCATCAAAAGACAGCATGGGGAATCTATTTGGTAAAAGAAGAACTTCCCAGCCGTAACCGGTCTCCTCAGTGCCGGGACAGAAAGGGCAGAAGTTTTTAGGCCTCCAAGGGCGGTTCCTTCTAACAGCGGAAACCATAATCCACTGCCCGGTTAAAGGGTTATAGCGGAGTTCCCTCATAGCCATCACAATGGATTTAAGTTTTCAGGGCAAATAAATGTTTGGTGAATGTCATGCTTGTCTTTCCCGATTCCTTCCTCTTTGGAACAGCAACATCTTCCCATCAGATTGAGGGGGACAATAGGTGGAACGACTGGTGGTATTATGAGGAGACAGGCAAGCTCCCCTACAAATCCGGCAAAGCCTGCAATCACTGGGAACTTTATAAGGAAGATATAGAGCTGATGGCTCAGCTCGGCTACAATGCCTACCGCTTCTCTATAGAATGGAGCCGCCTCTTCCCGGAAGAGGGCAAGTTCAACGAGGAAGCCTTCAACCGCTACCGTGAAATCATTGAGCTCCTCCTTGAGAAAGGAATAACGCCTAACGTCACGCTTCATCACTTCACCTCCCCATTATGGTTTATGAAGAAGGGAGGCTTTTTGAGGGAAGAGAATCTCAAGTACTGGGAGCAGTACGTTGATAAAGCCGCGGAGCTCCTCAAGGGAGTCAAGCTTGTGGCAACTTTTAACGAGCCGATGGTCTATGTTATGATGGGCTACCTCACGGCCTACTGGCCACCCTTCCTCAAGAGCCCCTTTAAAGCATTTAAAGTCGCCTCAAATCTTCTCAAGGCCCATGCAATGGCATATGAAGTTCTTGGCAACAGATTCGAGGTGGGAATAGTCAAAAACATCCCCATAATGCTCCCTGCAAGCAACAGAGAGAAAGACGTAAAGGCTGCTCAAAAGGCTGATTCCCTCTTTAACTGGAACTTCCTCGATGCAATATGGAACGGGAAATATAAAGGAGCTTTTGGGACTTACAAAACTCCAGAAAGCGATGTGGACTTCATAGGGATAAACTACTACACAGCCAGCGAGATAAAACACAGCTGGAATCCGCTGAAGTTTTTCTTCGATGCCAAGCTTGCAGACTTAAGCAAGAGAAAAACAGATATGGGTTGGAGTGTCTATCCAAGGGGCATATACGAAGCTATAGCAAAGGTTTCACGCTACGGAAAGCCAATGTACATCACGGAAAACGGGATAGCTACCTTAGACGATGAGTGGAGGATAGAATTTATCATCCAGCACCTCCAGTACGTTCACAAAGCGCTGAGTGAAGGGTTTGATGTGAGGGGGTACTTCTACTGGTCTTTTGTAGATAACTTTGAGTGGGCTGAAGGCTTTAGACCGCGCTTTGGGTTGATTGAGGTGGACTACACGACCTTTGAGAGGAGACCGAGAAAGAGCGCTTACGTATATGGAGAGATTGCAAGGGAAAAGAAAGTAAAAGACGAACTGCTGGCAAAGTATGGACTTCCGGAGCTATGACGTCCCTTTTACAAGCTCCTCCGCTCTTTTTCTCAAAATTTCTCTGATTCTTTCTCTGTCTTCGGGGTAGCTCTTTCTTATCCAGAGCCACACCAATGCACAGGGTATCCAGAAGAGGCTCCCTATTAGGAGCGTATATTGGTAAGCTAAAGCGTCTGAGTAGCCCATGCTCCTAAGTGTCTCTATTAAAAATCCACCGAACAAGGGGCCAGTGGCTTTCCCAACGTTATCCAGGATGTTAAAGAGGCCAAACACAGTACCCCTGTCTTCTGGGAGGTTAAGTTGAGAAACTATTGCCCTAACGTTTGGCCCAGCATAGGAAACGAACTGAACAAACACTATGGAATAGAGCGTTAAAGCTACCCAGTGAATTGGGATTAATTTGCTTGGGAGGGGATAAAGAATAAGGCCTATAGCAGCTATCATCCCGATGAAGATCGCCAGGCCGGTAATTACAGCCCTTCCGCCCCTCTGCCTTGCTTCGAAGTAATCCCCCACAAATCCGCCTATTAGACTTCCCATGACGCTTGAGATGCCAATTATAAGGAGGACAAACGTGGCGGTGCTTTTTTCCATTCCACGCGTCACAATGAAGAAAGAGATAAGCCAGTACATTATAACCCCCCATGGAACTGTTCCTATGATGCCCTGAAGGAAAATTAGGATGTTTGTCTTGGTCTTGAAGGACTTTTTGAGGGCTTCTTTGTTTAGCCGGTAAGTGTATTCATAGCCCCTCTCCAAAATCTCTTTAAGCTCCTTTTCTCCCTCTCCTCTCTTGGGTTCCTCTGCTACGAAGTAGAAGAGCGGCGCGAGGATAAAGTTTGGAACCGCGGCGATTATAAATGGAGTCCTCCAGCTCACTATTAAACCTGCTATTATCATTCCGAAGAGCGTCCCAAAACCAAAGGCAGTCTCTATGTAAGCGTAACCCCTTCCCCTCTTTTCCTCCTCGAACATGTCGGCTATTAGGGAGTATCCTATGGGGATTATCGAGCCTATACCTATTCCCGTAAGGAAGCGCATTGCCAAGAGTTGCCAGTAGCTGGTAACGTAAGCCGTTAGGAAGCACGGGACTTCTCCAAGGAGAACTCCTATCACAAGGAGCTTCTTTCTGCTTTTTATGTCGGAGAGCATGCCCCATAAGATAGTGATCAAAGCACTCGTTGCAACAAAAATAGTTGAAACAAGGCCCATTTGAGTTTCGCTTATACCGAATTCTGCCATTATCTGCTGGTAGTTTGGAGGAAGAAGGTTCTGATCTGCCATCAAAAAAGCCGCCATCAATACAAGCAGTGCAATCGAAACCCTTCTTCTAAGGTTCTCCATTTTCACCCCTCCAATCGTTATATATAGCCCGGAAGGCGTCCAGCCTCCTCTCAGGGAGGGGCTCCCATCCCCTTGCATCGCTGTTCTCGGCTAAAAAGGCAAGTTCGCCGTCCATACCAAAGGAAAGCATATTTAGCCTTGCGTTCCCCTCATCCTCCGTCCATATCCTCAAGCTCTTATCTGGTGCCCAGCTTGAAGTCCGTAAGTAGAGCTCTCTTCCACTGTGCTTCAGCTCTGAGGGAAGGCACAGTTTCGAGCCGAGCTCGTCTATAACCTCTAACAACCCCTCAACGCTCATTCTGTGACCTGCAATGTCCCTATAGCCAATGAACTCTATGTCGGTGCCGTATAGGAGGATGTTGTCCTTGTCCTCTATCCAGCCCGCCACTTTCTTAGGATTCATAAGGGGAAGTCTTCCGATGCCGAGCATTACAGCCGTGTTCACGGACACCCAAACCGGTACGGCTTCGATGTTTTTGACTGCCTTTAGCGTTACCTTACCTTCAAAAACGAGCTTTATCGCCTTCCTAAGCTCCCTGAGACCGAGGAGATAGTTGATGTACCTAAAGCGCTTTTCCTTCTGGGCCTTTATGAGGTGCGGATAGAGCGGTTTAATTGGCTTTATCGCCGAGTTGAGGTGAGCTGAGAAAAGCATCGCCTCCCCGTCGGCGAATAGATATTCATAGCCGTTGTCCTTCAGTATGGCCGGTATTACCGGATCATAAGCAAGCTCTGGCAGCCAGAAGCCCTTAGGGGAGACCTCGAAGAGCTCTTCCTTAACCTCCCTATCCCTCTGAACTTGTGCTTCTACTCTGTTAAGGGGCAGGAGGGGGAGTATTGCATGGGTGTAGCTCGTTCCGATTATCTCTATCAGACCACTCGCGATGCCCTCCCTAACGAGATCTATGACCTTCTTCGGGAGGAGCTTTAAGGTATAGCCCGTTATGTTGAGCCCAAAAGGAATCTCTTCTTTAATCAGCGTCCCAATAGTTGGAGTGTATGCCTTCTCTATGACCTTTGGGATTTCGCTCTTTGGGATTTCGGCATACTGTAGGTTGCCATGAAAAACAAGCGCCCTCAACTATCTCACCCCATCAGATGGCTCTACGATGAAGTACCCAGCCTTCCACGGGAACTTTTTCCCATACTCCTCAAGGACTGCTTTCCCAAGCCCTTCTGCATTTTCCTTGTCAACGAGGGCTATCGCTGAACCTCCAAAGCCTGCTCCTGTTAACCTTGCCCCATATGCTCCAAGTTCTCCGGCCTTTCTTACGAAGAAGTCCAGCTCCTCTGAGCTCACTCCGTAGTTTCTTGCAATGTCCCAGTGGGCTCTGGTTAAGATTTTCCCGACCTCTTCAATATTCCCGTTCTTCAGGGCATCCCTCACTTCGAGGACACGCCGATTTTCCCTAACGATGTAGCCAAAGAATTTTCGATAAAGAGAGGGAAGTTTAACAAGTTCACTCTCATCAACGTCTTTTGAGGTTCTTTTTCCAAGAAGACGAAGTGATTCCTCTGCGATTTTCCTTCTTTCCGCATATGCTGAAGAGGCAAGCTCCCTTTTAACTCCCGTGTAGAACACCAGCACTGAAACATCCTCTGGAAACCGTATGTATTCGTAGCTTAGTGTGTCTGTATCCAGAAATATTGCGTGTCCCCTCTTTCCAAAGGCTATTGCAAACTGGTCAAGTATTCCACAGGGCACGCCTACAAACTCGTTTTCCGCTTTTTTGGCAAGCAATGCCATTTCGAGACGAGAAAGGTTGAGGGAATATGCCTTGTTCAGGAAAGCCATAACCGCAAGTTCTAAGCTTGCTGAAGAACTTAATCCTGCTCCAATTGGCAGGTTGCCCAATATTTTCCCATTAATTCCACCTACATTGTACCCTTCCGACTTTAGAACCCAGTAAACTCCCTTCACGTAGTCTATCCATGTGTTCTCCTTGTAAAGCTGATTCAGGCTGAAGAACTTCTCCTCTTTAAAGTGTTCTGAATAGAGAGTCACCGCTTCCGCTTTTCTTCCTTCCAAAATCGTGTAGAGGTTTATTGCCATCGGCATTACGTAGCCAAGAGTGTAGTCGGTGTGCTCACCTATTAAGTTCACCCTGCCGGGGGATTCAATCCTTATCATGACCATCTTAAGAATTTTGAGCTCTTGGGATATAAATTCCTTTCTCCCAAGACTTTTTAACCCCCATATTGTAGTATCAAAGGGGATCACAGTGGAGCGCGAGATAATAGAGCTCTTCATGAAACACTTCAAGAATCAAGGGGATTTGCCTTTGGGAGATGACACTGGGGCACTAAAGCTCGGCGATGAGTGGCTCATAGCAACAAACGACATGCTGGTGAAAAGCACGGACGTTCCGGGAATAATGACGCCCGAACAGGTTGGCTTTAAGGTCTTCACTATGAACGTAAGCGACGTTGCCGCCATGGGGGGTAAACCGATAGGGTTTCTCTTCTCCCTTGGAGTGCCCAGAGAGATTGATATAGGGTACCTTGAGGGCATTGCAAAGGGAATCGCTGAGGCTTCTGACTTCTACAGCACGCCCATAATAAGTGCCGATACCAACGAAGCATGCGATCTCATAATAGATGGAATAGCCCTTGGAAAGACCAAAAGGTTGCTCACGAGGAGCGGAGCAAAGGTGGGGGATTTGGTCTGCGTTACCGGCGACATTGGAAGGGCCTTAGCTGGGCTTAAAGTCTACTTTGATAGCCTTGGAGTTAGCCCAAAAACAAGGAAAGCTCTCTATGAGAAGCTCCTCGAGCCCAAGGCGAGGGTTAGAGAGGGGCAAATACTTTCAAACTATGCAAACGCCGCAATAGACATAAGCGACGGCATGAGCAAGGAGCTCCACTTGGTAGCTGAGATGAGTGGAGTGAGAATAACCATCTATGCCGAAAAGCTCCCAATAAGGGAGGAAGTTTTTGAAGTTGCAGAGCTCTTGGGGGTTGACCCTATTAACCTTGCACTGGCGAGTGGAGAGGAGTTTGAGCTCATCTTTACTATCCCTGAGGAACATCTCGAAAAGCTCGACTTTGAGTTTTCCATAATTGGAGAGGTTGAAAAGGGAAAAGGCGTTTACCTGCAAAAGGATGGAAAAATTAGAGAGATGCCTCTCTTAGGGTGGGAACACCTGGCAAATCCTTAAAATTCAAACTTATACGTCAAAGCCGGCCATCTCGGAAGGTATTTCGCAACCTTGATGTATCCCGGCACGAAAACTTCTTCTTTTTCCTTTTCTATTGCCCTCATTATGGCATCTGCTACCTGCTCTGGTGAGATAGCTCCCTTCGGAGTTTTGTCCCAGAAGGGCGTGGCAACCTGCTTGGGATATACCCTTATGACCTTTATCCCCTTTTCCCGGAGCTCTTCGCTGAGTGTAAGTGATAAGTAGTGAAGAGCAGCCTTTGCGGCACCATACGCTGGAATTTCAGGAGTTCTAACAAAGGCAACACCGCTTATTACCATCACAACTTTTCCGCCCCTATGCATAAATGGCAGCAGCTCTTTGGTCATTAAAACCGGGCTTATCGTTAAAACTCTAAACAGCTTTTGGAGGTCTTCTTCGCTGTGTTCCAAAAGGGGCCTCATTAGGGCAAATCCAGCATTGTTTATCAAGACGTCAACCCTGTTTACCCCCAAATCCTCAAGAGCCTCCTTAACATCTTTTTCTGCATTTTCTTTGGCCAAGTCTTGGACTACATATTCAAAAGAGTCACCGAATCTGGCTTTAAGCTCCTCCAGTGCTTCTCTGCTCCTTGCTATCCCCACAACTTGGTAGCCCTTTTTGATTAACCTCTCAACCAAAAGACGGCCGATGCCCTTTGACGCTCCCGTAACTACAGCCAACATTCTGCTCACCGTCTAATCTTTTTTGAATCATCCTTGGATATAAGTCTAACTGAAACGGCTTTGGCAAAATTAATAACTTTTGCTTTCCAACTATCTTTGATGCCTATGAAGAGGATAAAGTTCAAATTTCCCAATTTTTCGGAGCAGTTCTCAGAGTTTAAGTGGTTTATAGAGGCAATAGAATGGGCATATGGAGACACGCACTTCATGGTTGGTGACGAGATTATAAAGCTCGTGGAAGTTAAGTTCAAAGAGGAAGCCAATCCCCAAGATATCGTAAATCGCATGAAGAAGCTTCCCTATGTCGAGGACATCAAGCTGATATCTCTAAAAAACGGTCATTACTACATGTACACACGTGCAAAGCTTCCAAAATACCCGAACTCAGAAGAAGCTTTCGACGTACTTGAGCTCCAGAAAAGAGGCTTCGTAATATTCGAGAAAGGTACGATGACACCAGAGGAAAGTTTTCTCTACGTTGTCTGCGAGGAGAATTTCGTCTCAGAAATTATATCGGTTCTCAAGAAAACCTACAATGCGGAGGTTGTTGGCATAGAAGATTACACGCCAAAGGAGGACATATTCTCAAAGCTCACAGAAAAACAGCTAAAAACCCTGTTAGTAGCTTACAAGAGCGGCTACTTCGACAATCCAAGGAGGATAACCCTCCGAGAACTGGCGCAAATACTCGGTCTGAGCCCCTCAACCGTGAAGGAGCACTTAAGGAAAGCGGAGAGGAAAATCCTTGGGGAATTGATAGGCTAATTTTACCGAAATACTTAAATCTGTTTTTCGGTAATTATCTACAGGTGAGACTTATGGGGAAGATCAAAACCAGCATTTATATAGATGATAAACTATGGTGGGAGCTCAAAAAAGATGCTGCGGAAGAGAAAAAAGAGCTAAGTAAGCTTCTTGAAGAGATTATTTCTGAGGGCCTTTTATTGGATGTTGAAAGTGCCTTGGAGAAGATGTTAGAAAAATTCGAGAAAAAAATTGAGTTCGAACCAGTCCCTGCCAGGGGTTCTGTAAGTGGACTTGTTAGGAGGATGAGAGATGAACGAGAAGACAGCCTACTTGGACAGTAGTGCTATAATAAAGCGCTACATAAAGGAAGAAAACAGCGAAAAAATAGTGGAGCTATACATTAGGGCATATCAAGGTGAAATTAAGCTGGCCTTTAGTTTGTGGAATATAGGAGAAGTTTTGGGGGTATTGGATAGAGCAAAGAGAATAAAACGGGTTGACAAAGAGAGTTATGAATTAGTTAGAGTCAGATTTCTTTCTGAAGCCCTTAGGATGAAGAAACTTGGGATACTAAAGATAATTCCGGTCCATGGCTCAATTCTAGCAAATTGTTGGAATCTTTTGGAGAAATATCATATCTACCAGGCGGATGCTATACAAATTGAATCCGCAAAGCGAGTAAAGGCTTCTGAATTTTATACAGCGGACAAAAAATTACATCAAATAGCAATCTCAGAAGGACTGAATTCATTTCTTGTTTAGGCAGAGGCCCGCACATGTGCGGGGTTAACTATAACTACTTCAAAGCCCTATTTTAAATTGGTGGAAGCATGCCTGTGATTGAGGTTAAGAATGTTAGAAAGTATTACGGCGATGTTAGGGGTGTTGAGAACCTCAGCTTCGAGGTCGGGGAAGGGGAAATCTACGGCTTTCTTGGACCAAACGGGGCCGGAAAAACAACCACCGTCAAAATCCTCGTCAAGATAATCAGGGACTACGAAGGAACGATCAGGGTTCTCGGAAAAGACCTGCGCGAGTGGGGCAAGGATTACTACAACAGAATCGGCGTCTCCTTTGAGTTTCCAGCGGTTTACTCCCGATTAACGGCCCTCGAAAACCTTGAGTTCTTCGCGAGCTTCTACAAAAAGCACCTCGATCCGATGGAAGTGCTCAAGATGGTTGGCCTTGATAAAGAAGCAGACCAGCTTGTTGCCGGGTTTTCCAAGGGCATGAAGAAAAAGCTTGATCTGGCGAGAGCTCTACTTCCAGATCCAGACATACTCTTCCTCGACGAGCCACTTGAGGGCCTCGACCCGGCGAGCGCGAGAAAGTTCAAAGACCTCCTCCTTGAAATGAGGGAAAGCGGAAAGACGATTTTTCTAACCACGCACAACATGTACGTCGCTGATGAGCTTTGCGACAGGGTTGCCTTCATCGTTGACGGCTCCGTAAGGTTGGTTGACAACCCGGGCGAGCTCAAGGTGAAGATGGGGAAGAGGCTCGTTAAGATCGAGTACGTGGCGAGCAACGGGGTGAAAACGGCGGAGTTCCCGCTCGAGGGCATCGGCCAAAACGAGGAGTTCCTGAAGGTTCTGAAGGACCACGAGATAAGGAGAATCAACACGGAGGAGCCTACCTTAGAAGAGATATTCCTCAAGGTAACCGGGAGGCGGCTCGTATGATGAAGAACCTGCTGAAGACGAACTTCGTCATCGGGGTGAGGAGTTATGTCTACCCCATATACGTGCTCATAGGCCTCGCCTACGGTTTAATGCTCATGGCGTTTCCAGAGCAGTACCTCCCGGCGATGGTGCCAATATTCCTCCTCTTCGAGCCTGGGCTTGTCGGGTTCATGTTCGTGGGCACGGAGATATTCGCGGAGAAGAAGGATGGTGCAATAGGAGCCTTAGCAGTGACTCCAATAGAATGGAGGAACTATATTCTGGCAAAAACGGTCATAATGAGCGTTCTCTCGGTGGTTGGTGCCGTGTTTATAATGGGCATCGGCACACGCTCCCTCAACGGGCTTTCCTACATCATCTTGGGAGTCCTCCTGTGCTCCATAGTTTACACCCTCCTCGGAATAGCCATATCGGCGAAGTACCGCGACCTTGATGAGTACTTCGTCCCAATATTGGCCGTCATGGTGGTTTCGCTACTTCCCTTTGCCCATTATCACGGCTACCTGACGCACTCAATCTGGAAAGCCCTCTACATTGTTCCCAGCTACCCAGCACTTTATTTCTTCAAGGCACCCTTTGAGGAGATTTCAAGGGGCACCCTGGCGCTTTCAGGAATAGCTTTGCTCCTCTGGTCGGCTATAGCATATCACCTCGCTAAAATAAGGTTTTACAAATATGCTGTGGAGGGATTGAGATGAGTTTTGTCAAAAAGTTTGGAGCCATTTACAAGACCGACCTCAAGCTTTTAAGGAGGGATCCGATGCTGCTGTACAGCGTTGCCATGACGCTCGTCCTCCTCCTCATCGTCCGCTACTTCAAAGACCGTGTGGGAGTTTATTACTCCCTCCTGGCCCTCGTAGTGCTGGTGCTCATTCCCATGATATTCGGCATGTTGCCAGGCTTTATGATGGCCGACGAGAAGGAGGAAAAGACGGTTCAGGCATTGAAAGTTATCCCCATCTCGAGCGAGGCTTTTTTAGCGTATAGGCTGACCTGGGCTTCAATAGTAGTGGCTGTATTTACTTTCGTTGCCCCCTATATACTCGACATAGAAATACCCCAAAAGGGCCTCTTAGCTCTAATGACGCTCTTCCTCTTCGAGGCATGGACGTACGGCCTCATGATATCCTCGCTCTCCGAGTCAAGGATGCAGGCATTAACGGTGAGCAAAGTCCTCGGCTGGCTGCTCTTCCTGCCCCCGGCGATAAAGCTCATCGTCGTGTGGAGAAACCTCTCAACGGACTGGAGCAAGTTCACAGCTTTCCTCCCAACTTACTGGCTCTATAAGGTCTTTGAGGAAATATCACTTAACGACTACAGCAATTTCCCAATAGCTCTTGCGGTGCATCTGGCGTGGCTGATACCTTTGGTGGTGATGTTTAGGAAGAGAGTGCTGTAAAGGGGTATCCATTTTTTGCTTGCTATTTCTTGTAGTCATGGTTTATGCTTGGGGTGCTACTCGGGAGTTTATTTTTTATTGCGACAGAACCGAGCAGTAACACTCCTAAGCTGGGAGAAAGAGATGATGTTCAAGTAGAGACACTGAATTTCCAGAGCCATACGGTTTTCCCGCTCTACGGCACCCTGGAAAAGCCTCTAACACCAGCGCTAATCTCTTAAAAAATGAAGAGTATAATGGAATTAAGTAAAAGCAGGTATAAAATGTATGCAATCCCTATTGAAACTCCCGGCACCAATATAATCGGATATGGAGTAAAAATATCTCAAGATGGCTCAGTGGAAGTCAACATCCAGAGAGTGGTGGCAGATGGAATCATAAACATCACTAAAATTCACGAAAACCTTAAGAAATGGGCAAAAGAACCCTTTCAGAGAGCTCCGGATATAAAAGCGGAGCGTCCTATTGGAACTCCACATGGATACGAGGTAAAAGCTATAAAAAGCGATGGGACAGAAACCATGCTTGCCAGGGCACATCAGAGCCGTACTGACGTAACTTTGGTGCCGTGAAAGATGAAGTTTTTTATCCCCCATATGGAGACATTTATGCAAAAGCTTACTACTGGGGGCTCTGGAATGACAATGATCCCATAGGGAGTATTTTATGGTAGCAGGCGATCAATATGGGACGTGGGCTTATTATAGAAGCGACCCGGGGTATGAGTTAAAAAATGAGTGGGGCTACTCCAATTATTTGCCCTATAGGAACTACAAAGGAAGCGTATATCATAAATGGAAGTTGGAAACGAGCCTTCTCCCGAACTTGGAAGAAGTTGGACCGGGAACTCCTTTGGATGGTCCAGCGACTTACCAGCTGTCGATAGGATATGGAGGAGTTTCTTTGCCTTTAGTAGTTGTGGTTCCGAGTTATGGTATGTATACGGCTGTTGATCAAGGTGGAGCGGGAGTTAAGTGGGGGCTCAACTTTGATATGTACTCCAATTCAGGAAAATACTCTTTTCAGACGAGAGTGGCATCAGTGGGAAGCGTAAGCGAAAGTGCCCTCAGGGATGGCCGGTGGCACAGCATTGTTGAAATAGACTACGAAGTTACGTTTGCCAATCCACTACATATTTCCGACTCTGGTACTGCTCATGTCGGCTGGGTTTGGATGATAAAAGTTGGCTGATAAGGTTTGAAATGTGTTTAGAGATTTTTCCCTTTCTATTTTTGGGGTAGACCGCCTAAAAGAGGAGTAGGAATAACACTGATTACTCCTGTTCTAACTTTATACAGCCACATTTTCTTCCTGAACCAAAAGCTTAAACTATAGTAAGTGCTATTTTAGAATGGTGGTTTTATGAGAGAGGCTATGTACTGGGAGCCCTTAGAGGGCAACAGGGTGAGATGTTACTTATGCCCCTTGAACTGTCTTATAGATGAAGGGCAAAGGGGTTCCTGCAGGGTTAGGAAGAACATTGGCGGTAAGCTTTACACCCTTAATTATGGGAAGGTATCCTCTATGGCTGCCGATCCGATTGAAAAGAAGCCGCTCTTCCACTTCTATCCCGGCTCTTGTGCATTCTCTATAGGCACAGTTGGGTGTAACATGCACTGCATCCACTGCCAGAACTGGGAGATAAGCCAAGCTGATGAGACTTTCCCCTACTTGGAGGATGCCACTTCAGAGGCTGTAGTGAGATTGGCCAAGCATTACGGATGCAAGAGCATAGCTTACACGTACAACGAGCCGACGATATGGTATGAATTCGTTCTCGAAACTTCAAAGCTCGCCAAAAGAGAAGGCCTCAAGAACATTCTCGTGACGAACGGCTACATAAACGAGGAACCCTTTAGGGAGTTAGCCCCCTACATTGATGCAATGAACATAGACATAAAGGCATTCAAAGATGAGTTTTACAGAAAGATCTCGAAGGTGCCAAGTTTGGAGCCGAGCAAGAGGACTGCTGTTATGGCCAAGAAGGAGTTTGGGATTCACGTTGAGCTTACATACCTCATAATACCAACGCTAAATGACAGCGAAGATGAGATAAGAGCTTTTGCGAGATGGGTGGTTGGGGAGCTTGGTGATGATACACCGGTGCACTTCTCACGCTTTTTCCCCCATTATAAGCTTCTCACGTTGCCTCCAACGCCGGTTGAGACCATTGAAAAGGCCTATCGCATAGCTAGAGCGGAAGGGTTGAAGTTCGTCTACATTGGTAATGTCCCGGGCCATGAGGGGGAAAACACCTACTGCCCAAAGTGTGGAAAACCTTTAATAGTCAGGTGGGGCTTTACGATAGAGGAGTACCACATAAAGGATGGAAAGTGTGAATACTGTGGTGAGCCAATACCGATAATTGGCGAATATAAGAAAAGACATTACGGAGGAATGTGGTGGTAATATGGCAACAATGAGGGTTAGATTCTATATAGAGGCGCTCTCAAACCATAAGAAAGCTTTGGAAAGGGCCGTTGAGGAAATCATAACGTCCCTAAAGAATGAGACCAACGTAAAGGTTGAGAACATAAGAGCCGAGGATGTCCTTGAAAACCCTGAAGAGGAGATGCTCAAATACTCAAGCATGGTTGAGGCTGAGCTGGAGGGTTCTTTTGAAGAAATAGTGAAAGCCACCATGAAGTATGCCCCCGCAATAGTTGAGGTAATATCCCCGGCTAAAATTGAAACAGATGCCAAAGACCTTATGAGAATCCTTGGGGAAGTTTCTTTATTCATGGGCAAGCTCATGGAGAAGTTTGGGGGCCTTGTGGCATACCCATCGCTTGATGAGATTCCAAAGCCAAAAGTGGGCTACAGCAGGGAAGAGATTGAAGATATGATAATCGACGGCAAAGAAATTCTCTACCGCTTCGTTATTGAGACCTACGGGAAGGGCAAAGGGGAGATAGAGGAAACCATGCTGAAGGCCTTCGCATATGAGGGCTGTAAGATAAACAAAATAATTGTGAAGGTGCAGGAAGAAAGGGATGAAAGAGTCTACGCCCTTGTTGCGAGTGAGCTGATATCACCTTTTGAGGTTCTCTTCCAGCTTACGGCAAAATATGCACCGGTCGCAATATCGATAATCGAGCCGGAGATAGTTGACATATCTGCAACGGAGCTTCAAAATGCCCTAACCGATTTGGGTGGTTTTGTCCACGAACTCATCCACAGGCCGCTTAAGAAAAAGCTTATAGAGAAGGACACCTTCAAGTTCAAGCTCTCCTGAGCCTTTAATCTGTCGGAGGAAAAGATTATAAGCAGAGGCCATCATTGCTGGTAGGGAATCTACTGCCATCTTCAACTCTTGTCGAGATATTATCGGCAAAAGGCGAATTGAGTGTAGGCATTAGGTAAATGCCACTTTTGGCCATCGGAGGAAAAAGACTGCTTTTCTAATCGTTAGAAAGGGTCTGAAAGCGAAAAGTATATAAACCCCAAGGCACCTATAGGTAATGAAGAATACCATAGCTAGGGGTTTAGCCCCTACAAGGTATCGGAGGTGTGAAGACATGAAGGTAAGGAAGATCGCGGCCCTTGCAGTTGGTGCCGCAATGGTTGGAGCAACCCTTGGATACGCAAATGCTGCAATGCCGGGAAAGGAGTTCTTTGTTAAGGATGGAATGCCAAACGTTAAAATCGTAGTCGGTGCAAACGCACCATCAACTATGGACGTCGCCTCAGCGGCAGACATAGCCCTTGCAATTGGAAGCTTACTCTACACATCTGAGGAAGTCAAGGCAAGCGGAGTTAGTGTTGTAGTTAAGAAAGACATCACAGACGACCCAGACGACATTACAATCTACAAGTACTTCTACTCAACAGTTAAAGGTCCAATAACTGCCGAGGAATGGTCAGACTTGCCAGGAGACTACTGGTGGAATGGAAGTGCCTACAACGGTTCCTATGATGACTGGGTAGCTGCTTACCAAACCCTCCCATGGATGTACGAAGTAGAAGACATGGATGGGATAGATGAGGACTTCAAAGTTGACTGGGACTTCTCGATTGACGAAATACACCTAATACCAACTGATCCAGATGATTGGGATGAAAACGATATCGACCAACCACCAAAAGACGCGAAGCTCCAAATTCCAAAAGGAGCATTCAAAGTTCTCCTGAACTACACAATCTCAAACTGGTCAGTGGAAGTTGACCTCGGAAAGGACAGCCAGTGGGGAATCCCATACTCAGAGAGCTTTAACATAATAGATGATGACAAACCAGACCCAAATGAGATAGCAGATGAGTACGACGTTGATCCAAGTGACGTTAAAATAAACTTCAAAGGCTACGTGTACGAAGGAGTAGCTTCAGGAGATACATTTACCGTTCTTGGCAATAGTTACTATGTGCTCAATGTTATTGACAAAGCCTTTGAATACGGTAAGGATCACGGCGAAGTCTGGTTCAGGCTTGGAGACATCAAGGACTACGACGGCTACAAGGTTAAGGCCGTTGACATAAGCGTTTACGAGAACAGAGCACTGGTAGAGGTCACAAGCCCAAATGGAATTGACCAGCTCGTTATACTCAAGAAGGACGAAGAGAAGGATGTCTTTGGTAACGGTGGAATAATCCTTACCCTTACCGACACATTCGTTGGTATCGACAGCAACTTGATTGCTACAATTCAAGTAGTTACAAATAAGAAGAAGATTGAAAGCGGTGACGAGTTAGTGGCTGGGTGGAAAGCAGAGATTACTACTGGCACAAACAGTGATGGAGACAAAGTCATCAAGTGGATAACACTAAGCAATGCAGATGACATCGAAGAAAAGACTGTAGACGTCTTAGGAAAATACAAAGTCTACTACAAGCTCCAAACATGGACCAAAGACGAAGCAGATGCTAACTATGACATTAATGATGATGGTGACAAGAAAGACGAGTTAATGACTGCAAAAGCTATGATTGTAATTGAACCAACAGAGAGAGTATATGAGACCAAGGAGCTTGCAGTTGGTGGCGAGCTTGACGGATGGATAATCGAGTCAATCAAGGGCGAAACCTACACCAAGGTTACACCAATGGTCCCAACAGAGCCAATCACAGTCCTTGACACCGAAGTTGACGTCAACGCAGTTGACAGCAACCTCATCCTCGTCGGTGGACCAGTTGCAAACGCAATCACCAAGTACCTCGTTGACCAAGGACTAAGCACAGTTGACTGGAAGAACAGCGATGGCGACCTAGAGTACATCGAAGATGCATTCGGAACATTCGACGTCCTCATCGTTGCCGGTAAGGACAGGTACGCCACAAGAGAAGCAGCCAAAGAGCTTATGCAATACTTGGCTCAACTCTGAAGCCTTTTCCTTCTTTTTTAATTAACTTTTCTGGAGGTTTTGAGATTGGATAAAAAACTAGTTGCAGTGCTCCTTTTGGTTATCCTTGTGCTTGCTCCTTTGGGGGTCCTTACTTATGGGTATTTGCACTTTTCGAGTAATGTTTATCCGGACAAAGAACCTTTGAGAAAAGTTCTTGTTAAGGTTCCTTATAAAGGAATCGACTATAAAATCCTTCTTGAAAGCTACAACACTGGAGATCCCCTCTTGGATTTAAATCTAACCCTGAGAGGGAACGTATATGAGAGCATGACCCTCATCGTTGGAGATCCAATGTTTAGAAACTGTGATGCCAAGGCTCTTGGGGATGTGTGCATATGGAGGACAAGGACAGTAACGGAAATAGCCGCTGTGTTGTCACCGGCGTTCACAGCAAATAGATACTGGTATTACATGGGAAAGGGATACGATGAGAATGAGTCCATGGCTATGGCTCAAGCCGATGTTGAAAAAATGCACACTGTCTCCCTTGGATTCATTCAGAAGGTCAAGATTGGACTTGGGATCGTTGGAAACAAAAAGCATCTCCTTGTCCTATTAAAGGGGCCTGCAGAAGGAGGAAAAATAGACCGCATATATTCCCCAAAAGAGGGTGTTGTAGTCCTCGAAGCAACAAGCGAGCAGACTCTCTTTGCGGAAGTTTTGCTGTTGAAAACCATCATAGCGTCGAGGGTTAAATGACCACCACATCCCTGTACATTTCCCTTTTCTCTGCTTCTATAATTTCTAAAAACTCCTCCTTGCTTTTGAACGGTCTTTTTGCGAGGATTTTTGCAACTTTTTTCTTTCCAATTCCGGGCAGATAGCTTAAAACCTTTGAGCCCTCCCTGTTCACGTTTATGGGAATTGGTATACCGGTTATGCTCCTAAAGCCGTGGTCAACAATCAAAACGTCATAAAACCTGTTCAGCTCAATTTTCTTTGGGATTCCTACTATCAATGGATAACTCCCTATCTGCCTGCCGTATGTTAGGCCGTTATCAAACACCTCCGCCCTAACATCCCTCAAAATCGTCCCCACCGGTACGAGCTTTTTAAGCATTGGGTAATCTATCTCGTGCCTTATCTTGTACTTGTAGTGCTTTATGAGACTTTTGTGCTTTTCGGTCTTTACCTTATCCCTCATATACCACAAAGGGGTTCCTGGAAAGACAACGACCTGCCTTATGTTTATTCTCCTAACCAGTAACCCGTCGTCAAGGATTTTCTTTAAGAACTCGTAGGTAAGCTCGTAAGTCTTCTTAGTTTCTCCAGGAAGGCCGAAGAGGATGTTTATCCCTGGTAAAAGCCAGGGCATTCCGTTGTAGCCCCTTTTAGCGCCAACTTCATTCAAAATCCTGACCGCTTCGTAGGTTTCCTCCGCTGTGGAGTTCAAGTTGTTGATCCTCGCAACCTTTGGATCGGCCGTTTCAAGCCCAAAGGCAACGACGTTTCCAGGCGTGCCGTATTTTATAAGCGTCTTCGCAATTTTAATGCTTTCCTCGGGATAATTTGCTATAACCGCCGGGTTGGCATTGTCTACATGCAAGGTCTTCACATCCGGTGCAACTGTTCTAATCCCCTTGAAGAGCTTCTCAAGGGCTTCTGGATTTGGAATCGGAACCCTGCCGTTTGGCTTAGCCATGTATGAAAAGATACAGCTCTGCCTTCCTACCCTAAAGTGCCTTACTCCCAAGTTATAGAGCACTTCAACTTCCTTAACGATGTCTTCAATAGGTCGGTCTTCTATTGCTCTGTATCTCACGGGTTCGGTGCAGAAGGAACAGCCCCCCATACCTGCAGCTTTGGGACATCCCCTCTGGGTTTCGATTTCCACTATAACGAAATCTGGATAATCGGGAAATTGCTTCACGACTTCGGCACCTAAGAGTGCGTAGTCCCTTAATTCCAAATAGTCCCTAAAGCGAAATGGATTTGCGTCCTTAGGGTTTGTGAAGAAGTCATAAAGAAAAGCCTCTAAGTCGCCGTAAACGATGTGGTCAAAAATTGCATGGGCAAGGGCTAGTTCCCTTGGGCTTATCTTTGTCCCACCTTCATGGGCTGAGCCCATAAAAGCCGGCCCGCCGAGGATTTTAATGCCTTTGAAGGGTTTTATAAACTTTGCAACCTCTTCCACCTGAGAGGGAACCGCAGAGAGGTATTTTCCCGGAGTGTGCAGTCCACCGATGTATATGATCACATCAGCCTTCTCAAGGATTTCCTTTGTTTTATACACGTTGGGAGTTTTGTTCTTGGTTTTTATCCCCTGCTCGCCCTCAAAAGTAAAGCGGAGGTCATCTATCGTGAGGTAAAAAATTCTCGCATCTTTTCTGGCTTTTTTTATTGCACCGTAGGCGTATCTCGGGTAGATTCCTAAATAAGGGGGAACTCCGAGGCCAGCGGGTTCATCGGTGTAGCCGTCTATTATTGCAACTATCATGTGTGGGGATTTTGGTTAGAGGTTTAAAAACCCAGCGAAAGTATTTAAGTTTAACTCAGATAGTTCGTACTGCGGTGTCCTTAATGGAGTCGAAGTATTCCAAGCGGGTCATCGAAAAGCTGAACCTTGGACATTATGGGATGATAAACGATCTTTATCAGACCCGGGTTTCCTCAAAGTAGTCCATTTTGCCTTAAGTACTCTTCGATATCTTTTATCTCCTCTATGGACAGCTGAAAGACTCTTTTTTGAGAGTGGGGAATGTGTTCAATGATGGGCTTAAGTTTTTTGAACTCACCTTTTGTAAGTCCCAGCATATGGTAAGAGTCCTTTAGGGCCTTGCTTGCCAGCTTTCTCCTGTGCTGGAAGAGGGCCTTCACGAGGTTTTCGTTTAGAGTTATCCGCTCATCTTTGGGTTTGGGCGTCATTACTATTACTGCGGAATCAACCTTTGGTTTTGGGTAGAATGCTCCCCTGCCAATTTTTTCAACAAGCTCAACATCAGCCTTAGCCTGCACCATTACCGAGAGGCGGGAATAGTTTTTATCTCCCGGCTTCGCCACCATTCGCTGGGCAAATTCAAGCTGATAGATAAGCACGGCTTTCTTGAAGTCATACTTCAGAAGTTTAAAGGTTATGGGAGAAGATATCTGGTAGGGAAGGTTGGAAACTATTTTATCAAAGTAAGGAAAGTCTATTTTTAGAGCATCTCCGAGTATGAGCTCCACGTTGTCCCATCCGTACTCCTTCTCCAGGATTTCGATTATCCGTGAATCCTTTTCTATGGCGTAAACCTTCTTTGCCCTCTTTGCCAGCTCGTCTGTTAGCACCCCCAAACCGGGCCCTATTTCAAGAACGGTCTCGCTTTCATTTATTTCTGCCCTTTCCACTTCTCTCTCGATAACATCCTCCACTATGAGGAAATTCTGACCAAGATCAGAATTGGGCTTTAGATGGTATTTAGAAATTAAAGAAAAGACCTTGGAGTGCATATCTACTCCCTGAATATTCTCCTTGAGCCTACAAAAAGCCTGTAGCGGTCTTTGTTCTCAAGTTCGTCCAGGATTCTTCTCGCTATCATCTTCACGGGATCTGGAAGTCCCTTTACCCTATGTTTTAAGTCCTCAAAGCTCTTGAATGGTTCTCTTTCCCTCTCCTCCAAGATGTCCCACATGTGCTTTTTCCCTATTCCCGGAAGCAGTTCCAGGCTGTGAAGCCTGTTCGTAATTGGTGGAGCAAGGTTAAAAAACTTCACAAAACGCCCTTCATTGTTCTTTACAATTTCCTCAAGGACGTACGGAAGTTCAGCCTTCGCAGTTGGAGTGAGGTCATCGTAATTAAGCTTTCTGGTTATCATTAATATTTTATCCCTCTGTCCTTTTCCAACAAAGACCCTCTCATAGAGCATAAGGTCTGTCTTAGGGATTACCTCGAGCAGGGTAAAAGCACTCTCCCCAATAACCTGTGCTATAGGCTTGTTTTCCCTAAGGTTTCGATGCTCAAGATCGAGATAACCGGTGGGAAGATAATCTAACACATATGCGTATTCTTCATACTCCACGTGACGCTTTTTTTTATCGGTGCTTTGGGCATAGGAATGCCTTCTATTATAATAATCCATGGTCTCTCCCCCCAAGAATATACAGCTTAGGGCTTTTAATACTTTTCGAGAAATTTTGAAAAAGAAGAAGAGAGCGCTACTCTCTAAACTCTTCAAGGATTTCGAGTATCTTTTCTGCTTCTTCTTTGGTGGGCATGTGTTCTTCCTTGGCAAAGATGACCCTTATGTCAAAGTAGTCCTCGGGCATTATGTCAACAATTTTTGTTGCTATCCTTCCGTCGAGCCATTCAAAGAGGCCCGTTAGCTTTTCTCTAAGCTCTTTTGCCTTTTCTGCTGGAAGCTTTGAAAACCTCTCTGCATGCTCAATGCTGACCCTTGCCTCGTAGAATATTGGCTCCTCTGGGTTTTCCTCGACTCCCTCTTCTTTCCTTCTAAGCAGCAGCTCTTTTGCCTCTGGGATTGAGATGTATTCCTCCTTAAGCTTCTTGCGCCCTATCATAGCTCTCACTTCTGGGGTCTTAAATGGACTGGGTGAATAAAGAATGTCTTGGTCTTATCGCCATCAGTGAGCTGGACTATGTATGCATCTCCCCTCTTTCCAACCACTGTACCGGTTCTTCCATGGAACCTTGGATCGGGCATTCCTTTGTGGTAGCTTGGTTCAATCACTATGTGGACTTTCTGTCCAATCTCAAACTCTTGGAGGAACCTTGTTAATGGAGGAAGGCCTCTCCTCCTTGGTGACTTGCTAAGCTTACCTCTGGTTTTCCTTCTAACAGTATGGGCTTTCTGAACCATATCAATCACCTCTTAGAGCTTATTTAGGAGTTTCAACAACTTATACGTTTAGGAACAGGCTTTTATCAACTACGGGTCTTTCCCAGTACCATAAGCTCATTTGCTCGACCATTTATAAAGTTTTCACTGTTCATCCAGGATGTTCAGCACATCAAGCTTTTCGCACCAAGCCTTCTTTCCTAATATCTCGCTCACTGAAGGGGTTGTCCTTCCCTTGTCCCCGGAAATCAGCTCCTTTATGTAGAGTCCTCCGTCAGCTATCAGGCGGAGTTTAAAATGCCTCTCATCTAAAAGCTCACCTTCAGCCTTATGGACTTTTCTTATCCTCACAATATCTGCCCTTCTCCCTAAAACCCTTCTGGGGGTTCTTTGATGAATAGTCGCCCCCTCGAGTGCCTTAACGACCTTTTCAACCTCTTCCCTGCTGATGCCCTCCTCAACATAAACAAGGGCCTCGTATTCTTTTTTGTGGTTTGACGTGAGAACCTTTTCGGCTTCTTCATTGGTTATAAACCTAAGCCCCAAAACCTCAACTTTCCCGCTCTTGTTGATTTCCTCTGCAATTTTCTCTAAGTCAACATGCCTTTTTATTGGTCTCTTAACCTCAACGACAAAAGGCCGCCCATTCCCAAGCATTCTCACATCTACGTCCTCTCTTCCAGCCCCGTGGAATATGCATTCCCCTTTTGTCGCTTTTGAAAAAGGTTTGCAGATTATTGACGCAACACTCTCTTTGAATCCCCTCAAAGGCGTTTGAGGGATTCCCCTAACCAGCTTCCTATAGCGACCGTAGATGTAGATAGGCCTTATCTGGAGTTCCACCCTCTCATTGTATGGTTCCACTATAAAAACAACATCCGGGTCGCTTTTGTTTACAGGCTTTTGAAGTATGAGTTCAAGGATTTTTCCAATTTCTCTGTTCAATTCTCTGTTTATTGGCTCGGCATACTTCAACCCAAACTTTTCAATTATCTCCCGTTCTTTCTCTACAATTTCCTTGGGAACCCTTGAGCCAACGAGAAAGCCCTCAAACTCAAGCCCAAGCCTTGAAGCCTTATCATAGCAAAGCCTTGCAAGATATTCGGTCTTCTTGAAGACATTTCCGCAAAGCTCACACTCTTGGGGCTCCTGAAATCCATCCTCCCCCCTAGCTTCTCTTTCCATATTAATGACCAACCTTATTGATTTCCCCCGGATGCGATTTTCTCCTTTCCCAAGCAGGGCAAAGGCTCTTCCTAAGCAGTGGTTACATAGCTTGTGCTCTTTGAGCATCTCTTCGGCCTTTTCCATTATCATCGCTCGCACCCTTAAGCTTTTTAATGCCCTTTCAGACTTTTCCCTATGATGACGAGAAGACAGAAGATAATAAAGCTTTTGGAGGAGAGGGACTACAGTGTAAGTGAACTTGCAGTGCTCCTTGAGATGAGGGGCAAAGGGAGTAAAAAGGCAATCCTTGAAGACCTTAAAGCTATTTCAAATATTGTAAAGCGTGAAGGAAAGGTTCTCCTCATTCAACCAGCCCAGTGCAGGAAGTGCGGCTTCGTATTTAGACCGGAGATAAAGATACCGGGTAGATGTCCAAAGTGCAGGTCGGAATGGATCGAAGAGCCGAGGTTTAAAATAGAGGCCCTATAGGGGCTATCTCGGTGGTAAAAGAGACAAGTTTATATCCCTCCCACCTCTACCCAGCTTAGGATTCAAAGGGGGTTTCGCTATGAGGAAGGTTGAGCTTTTCATGAAGGAAAAAGGCATTGAAGTTGGCGATTATGTTGAGATCGTTGAGAAGGAAAACGGCACAAGAGCTGTCTACAGGGGCCTTGTAATGCCCCCATATGAGCTTTCGAAGGGGGAAACCCTTACAATAAAGCTGGACAACGGGTACAACATCGGGATTTTAATCGACCAGATAGTTGAAGTGAAAATCCTCGAAAAAGCCAAGCCAAGAGAAGAAATCTCATTTAAAGAAGTTTTACCTAAAAAACCTGGGCTTCCAAACGTTACCATAATAGGAACCGGAGGAACCATAGCGAGCAAAATAGACTACAAAACCGGTGCGGTTCATGCGGCTTTCACTGCTGAAGAGCTCGCAAAAGCCGTTCCAGAGATTTTTGAGATAGCCAATATAACCCCAAAGCTTCTCTTTAACATAATGAGCGAGGATATGAAGCCGGAATACTGGAAAAAGATGGCTCATGAGGTTGCAAAGGCTCTCAACAGCGGTGAAGATGGAGTTATAATAGGCCATGGAACAGACACGATGGGGTATTCTGCCGCTGCATTAAGCTTCATGCTGAGGGATTTAGGAAAGCCCGTAATCTTCGTTGGCTCCCAGAGGAGTAGCGATAGACCTTCAAGCGATGCCGCGGTGAATTTAATATGCTCCACCAGAATGGCCGTTGAGGACTTTGGTGAGGTTGCCGTTGTGATGCACGGAGAAACCAGCGACACCTACTGTTTGGCACACAGAGGGACAAAGGTTAGAAAAATGCACACCTCAAGGAGAGACGCTTTCAGGAGTATAAACGACGTCCCCATAGCGAGGATATGGCCTGATGGAAGAGTCGAGTACCTAAGGGACGACTACAGAAAAAGAAGAGAGAGCGAAGTTTGGGTGGACGACAAGCTTGAAGAGAAAGTTGCCCTAATAAAGGTTTATCCGGGCATGAGCGGAGAGCTCATAGACTTTTTAGTGGATAAAGGCTATAAGGGAATTGTAATAGAGGGCACAGGTCTCGGCCACACGCCAAACGAGATAATACCAACAATAGAAAGGGCAGTTGAGGAAGGTGTTGCAGTTTGCATGACGAGCCAGTGCCTCTACGGTAGGGTCAACCTCAACGTCTATTCAACCGGAAGGAAGCTTCTTAAAGCTGGAGTTATTCCATGTGAGGACATGCTTCCGGAGACGGCTTACGTGAAGCTCATATGGGTTCTTGGTCATACGCAGAACCTTGAGGAAGTTAGAAATATGATGCTCACGAACTATGCTGGAGAGATTACCCCCTACACAAGATTTGACACTTATCTGAGGTGATAGACATGGAGTTTGATTATAAGGCACTTGGTCTCAAGGTTGGTCTTGAAATTCACAGACAGCTCGATACAAAAAAGCTGTTTTCCCCAGTACCGAGCGAACTTCATGAGGAGGTGGATTTTACAGTTGAGAGAAGGTTAAGGCCCACGATGAGCGAGCTTGAGGAGATCGACCAGGCTGCACTTGAGGAGTTCAAAAAGGATAGGGTTTTTGTCTACGAAGGGAACTACAGGTACAGTGACCTCGTTTATCTGGACGAAGAACCGCCCCATCTACCGGATGAAGAGGCATTAAGGGTTGCCCTCCAGATTACCTATCTCCTGAATGCCATTCCAGTCGATGAAGTTCATTTTATGAGGAAAATCGTCATAGACGGCTCCAACGTCTCTGGCTTTCAGAGAACTGCCATAGTTGGCATGAACGGCAGGGTGGACACTCCATGGGGGAGCGTCGGGATTCCAACGATCTGTCTTGAAGAAGACGCATGCAGGATTATAGAGCAAAGTGACAGGAAAGCAGTTTACAGGCTTGACCGTTTGGGGATTCCTCTAATTGAAATAGCAACTACTCCAGACATTCACCACCCGGAACAGGCAAAGGTCGTGGCAAAGTTCATAGGCGATGCTTTGAGGGCAACGCGCAAGGTAAAACGTGGTCTCGGAACAATAAGGCAAGATCTAAACGTTTCCATCAAAGGCGGGGCGAGAATTGAGATTAAGGGTGTTCAGGAGCTGGATATGATACCCACCATAATTGAGCGCGAGGTTGAGAGACAGCTCAACCTTCTAAAGATCAAAGAGGAGCTTGAGAAGAGGGGAGCAAAAGAGGAAGAACTTAAAGAGGAGTTTTATGACGTAAGCGACATCTTTGCTAACACAGGCTCGAAGATAGTTGCCAATTCCTTGAAAAAGGGAGGAAAAGTTTTGGCTATTAGGCTTCCAAAGTTTAGAGGTCTCATAGGCTTCGAAATTCAGCCCGGAAGAAGGCTTGGAACGGAAATGGCTGACAGGGCTAAGAAGTACGTAAAAGGTATATTCCACATCGATGAGCTGCCAAACTATGGCATAAGCCAGGAGGAGGTTAACAAGGTCATCGAGAGACTCAACCTTGGGGAACTTGATGCCTTTGTGTTAGTTGCGGCTGAGGAAGAGATCGCCAAGAAAGCCCTTAGAGAGGTTCTTCAGAGGGCAAGAGAGGCCATCAGAGGCGTTCCCGAGGAAACGAGAAGGGCTTTGCCGGATGGGAATACCCAATACATGCGCCCTCTCCCGGGAAAGGCTAGAATGTATCCAGAAACAGACATTCCGCCAATACTCATCAGTGAAGAGCTTAAGAAAGAGATCTTGGAGAACCTTCCAGAGTATCCACAGGCGAGAGTGGAGCGTTATGTCAAGGAATACGGCATAGATAGAAGCTTGGCACAGACGTTAATTGATGAGGAGAGAGATGAGCTCTTTGAAGAGCTTATAGGAATGGGTGTTAAACCTTCCCTGGCGGCTTCAGTCCTTGTGGTGGTTCTCAAAGGTCTTAAGAAGGAAGTGCCAGTTGAAAACATTACGGAAAAGCACATAAAAGATGCGTTCAAACTTTTCCTCGACAACAGAATAGCAAAGGAGGCATTTGAGGAGATATTCAAGGAGCTTGCACTCCATCCAGAGAAGACCGCTCTGCAGGTTGCAGAGGAAAAGGGGCTTGCTTTGTTAAGTGAGGAGGAAGTTGAAAGAATAGTCGAGGAAATAGTTCGGGAGAACATAGATGTAGTGAAGGCCAAGGGCATGGGTGCAATGGGAATGCTCATGGGAAGGGCAATGGCCAAGCTTAGAGGAAAGGCCGATGGAAAGCTGGTTAACCAGCTCGTGAGGAAAAAGATTCAAGAGCTCAGCTCTTAATTCTCCTTTTTCAATATCTTCATGCCTGTTCGCCGGTTCCATCAGGGTAACGCATCGTTGATGTACGGTAGAAACCGCGGAGCATAGCCAAGGACGACTGAACCGGGGGGAGGGGCTTGTTGAATCACCAAAATAAAAAATTAAGGGGTTGAAGCCTTTGAAAGTTTGTAGAGAGCCCATATTAGGGGCCCATAGACTATAAGCACTACAAACAGGGCTATTATGTACACTGCATCCATTCAACTCACCCCAGAAGGAATTGTGAGACATATATGGCCGCTATCACTATTGGGTACAGGAACTTTACCCAGGGCTTCCAGAGTTCTGGGACTTCTATGAGGGCTCCTTTTTTAAGTTCCTCATATGCTTTCTCCACTCCAAGCTTTATCAGCGCTAGGGCCGCTATTAAAGCCCCCAGTGGCCCTATATAAACTGTTGAGACGTTGATCAGCCACTCAAAGTAGGATGGATTAATTGCAGAAGGTACTCCCACTAGGAAAGTTAAGAGCCCCAAGAGGATTGAAGCGTTCCTTCTGCTCATGTTGAGCTTTGTGATGGCTGAATCTACATAAACTTCGAGCATTGAGACCGTTGAAGAAAGCCCGGCGAATATTAGCAAGAGGAAGAACAGTGCACCAAAGAGCATTCCTCCCGGCATTTTCTGAAATACCATTGGCAACGTTACGAAAACTAACCCTGGGCCGGCTGTAGGCTCGAGACCAAACGAAAAAACCGCGGGAAATACTAGAAATCCAGCTGTAACTGCTACCGCTGTATCCCCAAAGGCCGTTGCTATTGCCGACAGTGGAATGTCGTCTTCCTCTTTTAGATAACTTCCATAGACTACCATTGTAGTTCCTAAGACGCTTAGGGAAAAGAACATCTGCGACAGGGCTATCATCCAAGTTTTTCCACTCATCACTTTGCTCCAGTCTGGGAGAAGGTAGAACCTCAAACCTTCATACGCATTTGGCAATGTAACGCTCCTTATCGTTAATATCACCAGTAGCACAAACAGAGCGGGCATCATGACCTTATTAGCCCTTTCAATTCCCTTTTGAACGCCCATAGCCACTATGGCTACCGTTATTGCTATGACGATAAACTGCCATAAGATAGCCTCCTTACTGAAGGCTAAAGCATCGAAAAACGCCCCTGGATTAACTCCCTTTAGCTCTCCGGTAAGGGAGGCTATGAAGTATCTGACTATCCAGCCAAGCACCAGGGAATAGAAGGCAAATATCATGACCATTATCGCGTTTACAAGTACTCCAAGGTATTTTCCTCCCGGCAGTGTTTTGGCAAATGCCTCTATGGGACCTCCTTTAGTTGCCCTCCCCAGAGTCCACTCCACCGTAAGTCCAACTACTCCCACTGCGAAAAGCAACACCAAGTACGGAAGCAAAAATGCCGCTCCACCGTAGAGACCCGTCCTCATTGGGAACATCCAGATGTTTCCCAGACCTACTGCACTTCCTACTGCAGCTGCAACAAACCCTACTCTACTTCCCCAAGTTTCTCTTGCCACAAACTACCACCTCCAAAAGGTTTTATGGAATCAGCGCCAAAAACAATCCCTACCTTGAATTAACGATAGAAGAGCTTCACCAACTATACTTCCAAAAACACTCACTCCTGAACGTCATAGGGCATCAACGCATTGGAATGTTCTTCCCTATAAAAATATTTCCCAGTTTTGTTTGTCATTATGTCAAAAAAGCCGAAGTTGAATAGGGGTTTTTGGTTATTCGTAGAGGATTATGCACTCAGGAGGAACAAATTTAGCTATACGAACACTCTTCCCGGCTTTGTAGATTTTGTATCCTTTCCTTCTCAGACATTCAGCATCCACTAAAATAACCACCACATCCCTTCCATACCTACGCCCTGTTTCGTAGGCCTCTTCTTTGCTTGTTGTTAGATGAACAAACTTTCTTTTCATCGATTTTATGCCTTCTTTTAGTATCTTTTCAAGGTTTCTTCGGGGAGTTCCATGATAGAGAACCTTAACTTCAACATCTTCCTCATGATCCAAAGAAACATCAAAAGTGTGTCCATATCTGGCTCTTATTTTGTTTCCTCTAATCTCAAACCTGCCCTTTGGGTCGTTCTCGATTATCCAGAGGAGATGCTCTTTTTCTACCCATGGATGGGACTTTTTAACAGCCCCGACAACCTCTTCAATATTGGCGAAACCTTCTTCATCTACCTCAACGTCAAATTCCCAGGGAGCGTGCCTTAAGATGTAGCTCATTAGTTTGCTAATTTTAATCCTTTCTCTGCTCCTCAAGAACTCGTCTTTGCCCCTCATCATTTAAAAAATAGAAAAAGGATCATTTAAACTTTCTCAATGCCATTTCAGCTGCGACTGTAATGGGATCTATCGTGGGGCTTATTGGAGGAGCGTAGGCGGTTTCTCCATAGGCTATATCCTCCACCGTTGCCCCCTTCTGAGCGGCAAAGCTAAGGGCCATTATTCTGCCCCATACCCTCTCTCCACCGACTATCTGGGCACCTATTAGTCTTCTGTCTTCCTTTCTAAAGATCAGCTTTACGGTTATTGGCTTTCCTCCGGGGTAATATTCTGGCTTTGTTGAGCCCTTGAATTTGCCCACAACGACATCAATTCCTTCTTTCTCTGCTCTCTCCTGAGTTATCCCAAACGTCCCAATTTCTAAGTCAAAGAGCTCGGTTATGGCTGTGTTAAAAACGGGTCTGAATTTTACGCCTTTTCCAAAAACGTTTTCCGCCGCTACCTTTGCCATTCTTACTGCCGTAGTGCCGAGTTGGCTTAGCGTTCTATTCCCTGTAACCGCATCGAAGACCTCAGCACAGTCTCCAATGGCATAGATATCGGGATCGCTTGTTCTAAGGTATTCATCAACAACAATGCCCCTGTTAACTTCCAATCCGGCTTTACGGGCAAGATCGATGTTAGCCCTTACACCAGTTGCCACAAGAACAAGATCTGCTTCAATCTCTTCTTCTCCTATTTTAACAGCCCTCACAGGGTTTCCGATAATCTCACTTACTGCAACGCCGAATTTAAACTCTATTCCCTTTTCCTCAAGATGGGACTGGACTATTGAGGCGATGTCCTTATCAAGCATTGTTGGGAGCAAATGCTCGAGCAGTTCGACAACAAGAACTTCCAGTCCGAGCTCCCTAAATGCCACCGCCCCTTCTAATCCTATCAAGCCCGCTCCAATCACAACGGCTTTTCTTGGTTTTCTTTTCTCCAGATATGCCTGGATTTTCTTTACGTCCTCCATTGTCTTTAGGGTGAAGACCCCCTCGCTTTCCACGCCCTTTATTGGGGGAACAAACGCTTTAGAGCCTGTGGCAAGGATGAGCTTATCATAAGGGACTTCACCTTTGTCTGTAATCACGACCTTCCTTTCTCTGTCTATTTCCTTTGCCTCAGTGTCCAGCATCATCTGAATCTTTTGCTTTTCGTAGAATTCGTTTGGAAATATTACGATGTTTTCCAGCTTTGGAATCTTCCCGCTTAAAACAAAGGGCAACGCACATGGAGAATACTGCATTGTTTTTTCTTTTCCTATCACGATGATTTCCGCTTTTCTATCGAGCTTCCTTGCAAAGAGGGCAAAATTACTTCCCGCAGTTCCGGAACCGATGACCGCTATTCTCATAATTATCACCAAATAGGAGAAAAGCCGGAGAGTATAAAAAAATTGTGAACTCAAGGTTCAACTAGAGTGCCCCTGTGTTTGCCCTTTATTGCGTCGAAAAGATTTCTTGCATCATCCTTACCGATAATTAGGGTTCTTATTTTGCCCCTCTGGATGAATTTGGCAGCTAAAGCGTCAACAACACCACTTCCACCCGCTTTGCTCTCGCTCTGCATAGCTATCTCTACGAGTTTTTCAGTTGAAACCCTCTCAAGCTTCTTTGCGTTTGGGTTCTTTTTAGGGTCGCTATCGTAAACGCCATCAACGTTTGTTATAACCACCAGCAAATCCGCTTGGAGATACTCGGCTAAGAGAGCGGCAACGGCGTCTGTTGTGTGCCCCGGATGAGTCCCACCCATTATAGGTATCTTTTTGAGCTGCATTACTTCCCACGCTTTTCTAAAATCGCTCACCACAAATGGATACGCTTTTTCTCTGAGTGCCGCTATCAGGAGCATTGCGTTGGCCCTTGTTATGTGTATTCCGATATAGTCTATGAATGTTTCATTTGGAGTAAAAGCCCTTGCGGCATGAATGTATTCTCTCGCCACCTTTCCTCCTCCGACGACGACTGCTACCTCGTGATCTTCGCTGATTTTTGTCAGCTGATAGGCAATCTCCTCTATAAATTCAACATCAGGTTTGTCGGGAACTAGAACAGAGCCTCCAATGTCGAATACTATCCTCATGGTAACCCTCCATAAGTATGAGCCCTCTGCTTTATAACGTTTTCCAAATAAAATAAAAAGTCAGGGTTCAAAAAATCCCTTCCACTTGACAAGACCAAGTAAAAACTTGTGGGGAAGCTTGTCGTGGTATGGATAGACCCTAACGGCATAATGCCAGCAGGGATGGCCGAGATTTTTGAGTGCGTTCCCTTCATAGCGATAGAGCCATCTGTTGCCTCCGAGACTTTGAGGGTGTTTAAGCTCTATGACGTAGGGTTTTTCTATTGCGTATCCTTCTGCTTTGACTCCGTAATAAATTTCAACCTTTACATCCTCTGGGCTTAGGCTGTCGAGGTTTACTATAACTTCAACTCCAGTGGCATCATGGGTTATAATGCGCTCTATCTCTACCTTATCCCAAGAGTTGAAGATCTTCGCTTTCCACGATGCAATTTCCCTCGCTGCTTTAAAGCTGTCCCTCTGGAGAAGGACAGCATTTGTCAGAGCTTTTGAGTAGAACTTCTCTACATACTCTTTTACCATTCTGTGGGTGCTGAACCTTGGTGCGATGCTCCTTATGCTCTCCTTCATCATGTAAATCCATCTTGTCCTGTTTTCGTAGTATGTGGGAATCACTTCGTTTTCAAGGAGCTCATAGAGGCTTTGAGCATCTCTAATGTCATCTTCCTCTGTTTCCGGTTCAAGGCTTTCATCTCCTATGACCCATCCGTTTTTGCCGTTGTAACCTTCGACCCACCACCCATCATAGACGCTCAAATTCAAAACGCCATTTAAACCTGCTTTCATTCCGCTTGTTCCGCTTGCTTCTAGGGGTCTTCTTGGATTGTTGAGCCACACATCCACTCCTGCCACCATGGCTCTCGCGGTTCCCATATCGTAGTTCTCAAACACTATGATTTTGTTCTTAAATTCGGGCATCTGGGATACTTCATAGACCCTCTTGAGGAACTCCTTGCCCGCTTCATCCCTTGGATGTGCTTTTCCTCCAAATATTATATACACTGGTCTTTCTGGGTTGTTGAGTATCTTTTTCAGCCTCTCCAAATCGGTTAGAATTAGCGTCGCCCGTTTATAGGTTGCAAAACGCCTTGCAAAACCTATTATTAAGGCGTTCTCATCTATTTCTGGGAGAGGCTCTTCAATCCCAAGGCGCTCGTTTCTCTCTTTTATCTTTCTTTTGATGAGCTCTATGAACTCCCTTTTTGCCTTTAAATGGGCTTCCCAGAGTTCTTCATCAGGAATTCTCTCCACTCCATACCAGAGACCCTCGAGCTCTGCATAATCTCTCCAGATTCTCCCGATATACCTATCGACGAGCTTCTTTATCTCGTTATGAAGCCATGTTTTTGTGTGGACGCCGTTTGTGATGCCCTCTACCGGAATCTCGTCTAAAGGAACACCGTTCCAGAGGTCTCTCCACATTTCTTTAGTTACCTTTGAATGGAGCTTGCTTACGGCGTTCACATAGCTTGAGGTCCTTATTGAGAGAAGGGTCATGTTAAACTGATCTCCCTCTTTGCCTAAATTAAGAAATTCATCCTTTGGAAGACCCTCGAGGAACTTGGCAAGTCTTTTCTCAACTTCTGCTATTGGGAATTTGTCATGTCCAGCTGGCACGGGGGTGTGAGTTGTAAAGATCGTTGTGCCCCTTACAACGGTTAAAGCCTCCAAAAAGTTTAGACCCTCTTCCATATACCATGCTATCCTCTGGAAGTTTGCAAACGCTGGATGTCCCTCGTTAAGGTGGATAACAGCTGGATTAATTCCCAGCATTCTTAAGAGCCTCATTCCTCCAATACCCAAGAGGATTTCCTGCTTTATTCTCTTGTCTATCTCAGCGTTGTAGAGGTAGTCACATATGGTCCTGTCATCCGGAGAGTTTTGAGGAACATCGGTATCGAGAAGATACAGCTTTACCCTACCGACATTGACTTCAAAGGCTCTTGCGTATACTGTTCTATCCTCTATTGGCACTTCTATGAGGAGTGGCTCTCCTTTCTCCGTGGTTAAGGGCTTAATCGGCATCTCCTCTGGGTTGTACTCCGGAAACACCTCTATCTGTTTCCCATCTTTGTCGATTTCTTGTTTGAAATATCCGTGCTTGTAGAGGAGACCGATGCCTATGAAAGGTATCCCCAAATCGCTTGCCGTCTTTATGTGGTCTCCAGCGAGTATTCCAAGTCCACCGGAATAAATTGGGAGGCTCCTGCTTATCCCGTACTCCATGCAGAGATATATTACGGGTTCCTTCCATTTTGGATAATTGGTTGAGAACCACGTGCTTTCTGGGTTCATGTAATGCCTGAACTGGTCAATAACGAGTTCGTACAAGTTTATAAAATCATCATCTTTCGAAAGCTCCTTTAATCTCTCCTCTGGAGTATCGAGGAGGAGCTTGACTGGATTTTTATATTCCCACCAGTGTTCGGGGTCTATTTTTTCCCAGAGTTTTGTGGCTCTCCTATTCCAGCTCCACCAGTAGTTATAGGCCAGATCCAAAAGACCTTCCAAATTTTCTGGGAGTTTTGATTTTATCCGATTAACAACGGTCTCCATGCTATCACCCCAAGTTCATGCAACTTTGTTACTCATTCTCAGTGATACATTATAAGGATTTTGGAGAAAATGAAAATCGACGAGCGAATTCATATTAAAACCTTTTTGAGCTTCCTTTTTGCTTCTTCTATGCTCTTGGGGGTTTCCAGTCCAAGACTTGAGAATAAATCTACTAGGGGAGGAACATCTAAATTATGCCCTCTGAGAAGGTCTGCGTTTCCTAAAATCTCCTCTGGACTTCCAATTTTTATAACTTTGCCTTCATCTAAAAGGGCTATCCTGTCGCAGAGTGTAAGATACTCAGCTTCGTGAGAGGATAAGATTATAGTCTTTTCTCCTCTGAATTTCTCAATTAACTCCCTCAACATTTTCTTTCCCCGAAAATCAAGGTTGGCAAAGGGTTCATCAAACACTAAAATCTCCGGTTCCATTGCAAGTACTGTAGCTATTGCTATCCTCTTTTTCTCTCCAAAGCTAAGTTCTTTTGTTTCTCTGTTTTTATATCCCTCCATACCAACAAGCCTTAGGGCTTTTTCAACCCTTTCTTCTAATTCTTTTCCCCTCAAACCAAGATTGTAGGGGCCGAAAGCAACATCGTCAAATACCTTGGGGGAAAATAGCTGGTCGTTTGGGTCCTGAAACACTATCCCAACTATTTTTCTAACTTCTTTTGGATTTTTATTGACTTCTATCCCGTTTACAATAACTTTGCCCGTTTTGGGTTTCAATATGCCGTTTAAGTGCATTATCAGAGTTGATTTTCCTGCCCCATTTGGACCCAGAATTCCAAATACCTCCCCGTCGTTTATTTTAAGTGAAATGCCTTTCAGCACTTCTCGGTTGTTATACGAGAAATGGATGTTCACGAGTTCTATCAAAGCAACGCCACCCCCAATGCAATTAAGGTCAGAATTAAGGGCTCAAGTCTTCTTTCTTCATTAACTTTGGGAAATTCTCCAAAACCCCTGGAAAGCATTGCCCAGTGTATCCTCACACTTCTCATGTATGCTCTGGTAAATATCTCTCCTATAAGAGTCCCTAACTTTCTGTAGTATTCTATTTTCCCAACGTTAAATGCTCTGGAATCAAGTGCCCTCCTCATCCTAAGGGCCTCTTCTTCAAAAAGTTCAAGATACCGATAGGTGAATGCAAGAGTTAGCACCAGTATTCTGGGAAAGCCAAGGCTTTCCATCTCACCCAATATGTATGGAAATCCCAAAGAATTTGAGACTACAACAACGGCAGAGGACGAGAGAAAGGCCTTTCCAAGTAGAAGAGAGAACCTTTGAATGCCTTCATAGGTTACTACCCCAAGGGGAGTTTTTAATGCTGGCTCTCCCGGTGTAAACAACGCCAGAATAAAGAGTAGCCCCTCAAAGCCCAGAAGGAATCCTAAGTGTTTAAAGAGTGCCCTTTTTGGTTTGAGTAATAATATCAAAGCCATCAGCACCGGGAGAAAATAAAACAGCTCAACTAAGCTTGTTCTTGTAACGATCAGCAGTGCGTAAATAAAAATAAAAATGAGGTACAAGTCAGACACCTTTTATCAGTTTTCCAAGTCCGTAAGCTATTCCAAAGACAAGTGTTATCCCAATTGCTCCCATTATAAGACTTTGTCCCCACGTTTCACCATAGTCGAGAGGGGCATTGTAAACTGGAGATTCTTCCAGATGTACTTTTTCCATTGTTGCTTCAAGCCCATCCGGGTTTTCGGATGCAAATGGCAAAGCAATTGCGAGCAGGATAAGGATTATGATCAATCCTTTTACGATGTCTCTCATGCTGGAACACCCCCTATCTCGGGGAGTTTAGACTTGAGAGCGTTCACCACAAAGAGAGTTATTAACGCCTCTCCAATCCCTATCACTGCATGGTAACCGACCATCAGAGCTAATACTTTCCCAAAAGGCAGACTGTGGCTTATTCCTATCTCCACCGAAGCTAAGAAGGCCCCTAAAACCACCGCCGACCAAGAGGCAAAGGCTATTCCAAACGCCTCATTGAAGTTCTTGAGCTTGGAGTATATCCAGTATCCAACAAAAGCCCCAACTATCCCCATGTTTAGTATGTTTGCCCCTATGGCGGTTATTCCACCGTCTCCGAAGAGAAGGGTCTGGATCAATAGCACTGCCGTCATTACAAGCACTGCTGCATATGGGCCCAAGAGCACCGCTACAAGCACGGCTCCAAGTAAATGTCCGCTTACTCCTCCTATAATTGGGAAGTTTACCATCTGTGCGGCGAAGATTCCGGCTGCAAATAATCCTAAGAGGGGGATTTTCTCTTCTGGGAAGTCCTTTAGCTTCCTTAAGGAATACGCGAGGATGCCAATTGTCGCTGCATATGTTACCACTATCACGGGAAGACTCAACAGACCATCGGGTATGTGCACATAACTCACCTCCTTTGGTCATCTGGTAACACCATATCTTGTTAAGGTAACACCAAATAAAAGCTTTTTTAAAACCTTCCTTTTCCAACTGGAGGTTGCTGTAATTAGTTCAAACAAAACACCTAAAGTGTTAAATAGTTTGGAGGTCGAAATAGATTATAAGGAAACAAAAAAGTTTCCAAATATTGGGGTGAAAAGATATGGAATTTAACAAAGTTTTTTCTCTGCTGTTGGTCTTTGTTGTACTTGGAGCTACAGCGGGGATAGTAGGGGCAGTGTCTGCCGAGAAAGTTCGGGTGATAATAACAATAGACAAGGACTTTAACGAAAACTCCGTCTTTGCACTTGGAGGAAACGTTGTTGCAAGAGGAAAGGTATTTCCAATCGTTATAGCGGAGCTTTCTCCACGAGCAGTTGAAAGGCTAAAGAATGCTAAGGGTGTCGTGAGAGTAGAGTACGATGCAGAAGTGCAGGTATTAAAGGGCAAATCCCCGGGAGCAGGCAAGCCAAAGCCTTCACAACCAGCTCAAACGATTCCATGGGGAATTGAAAGGATTAAAGCCCCGGATGTATGGAGCATAACTGACGGTTCAAGTAGTGGAGTAATTGAGGTTGCAATCCTAGATACTGGAATTGATTATGACCATCCAGATTTAGCGGCAAATCTCGCGTGGGGTGTAAGCGTACTTAGGGGCAAAGTGTCCACAAAGCCCAAAGATTACAAAGACCAGAATGGCCATGGGACTCATGTTGCGGGAACTGTAGCGGCACTCAATAATGACATTGGAGTTGTAGGAGTCGCCCCAGCTGTGGAGATCTATGCTGTTAGGGTTCTTGATGCAAGCGGTAGAGGATCCTATAGCGACATAATCCTTGGAATAGAGCAAGCACTGCTTGGTCCCGATGGAGTTCTTGACAGTGACGGAGATGGAATAATAGTGGGTGATCCGGATGATGATGCGGCCGAAGTCATAAGCATGAGCCTTGGAGGTTTAAGCGATGTTCAAGCCTTCCATGATGCAATAATAGAGGCATACAATTACGGAGTAGTCATTGTGGCGGCAAGTGGTAATGAGGGAGCCTCAAGCCCAAGCTATCCAGCAGCTTATCCGGAGGTTATAGCCGTTGGGGCAACTGACGTTAATGATCAAGTACCTTGGTGGAGCAACAGGGGAGTGGAAGTAAGTGCTCCTGGCGTTGATGTACTAAGCACGTATCCGGACGATAGTTATGAGACGCTTAGCGGCACTTCAATGGCAACACCCCATGTAAGCGGAGTTGTGGCGCTAATCCAAGCGGCGTACTACAACAAATATGGAAGTGTTCTTCCGGTTGGAACGTTTGATGATAATACCATGAGCACTGTTAGGGGAATTCTACACATCACGGCTGACGACCTTGGAAGCTCGGGTTGGGATGCAGACTATGGTTATGGAATAGTTAGAGCGGATTTAGCTGTTCAAGCTGTCAACTGACTCTCTTTTCTAATTTTTCTTCAGAAACTTTTAAATGGAATATCCTCGTATTGCTATTTTGGTGATTCATATAGAGCCAAAAACAGTTCTCAATATAAGCAGATTCATCGTTTTCATGGGATTTATAACTGCCCTTCTCTATCAAAGGGTGGATCACATATACCGGACTCTTGTGGCCTTAATTGGCCTTTATATCCCGGATGTGGTTGAGGGGTGTTTTCCGAACAATGCTAAATTGAGACAATTTTTGGCTCCAATCTACAACAAAAAGACAATGGCACTCTTGGGAGTTTTTATAGCGGTTCATGTTTCCCTTGTAAACGTTCCCTTCACTACAGTCGATCTTTTTCACAAAGAGTGGAGAAACGCGGACATGATAAGCCACTTCCTTGGAGGAATGGTTGTTTGGATTATAATTGCTGAAGTTCTCCTTAACCTATCAGATGGAGGGTATTTAAGGTTAACAAGAAGAAAACTGACCCTTTATTCTTTTTTGGTTCTTTTCATTTTAAGTTTTGGATGGGAAGTTGCTGAAAAACTTAGTGAAAGCGAAATTTCGTTTATTCATGAAGATGCTGGGAATAAACTGAGGGACGTTGTTATGAACACATTTGGAGGATTATCTGCTCTGTACTTAGTTCTCAAAGGAAGGTACCCGTTTGAAATGGATTTGGAGCATTAAGGAATCGAAAACTTTATTAACCTAATGTGAATAAAGTCTATCTCGGAAAGGTTTAAATGGAATGGAAACCAATATAAAATTGAAGGAGGTGTCAAGAATGGTCGGGATTTCTGTCCAAGAGGTTATGACAGAAAAATTTGCAAAAATCGACATAAACGCCCCCCTTTCTGAGGCGATTGGAATTTTTGAAAAGGAAGATCCGGATTTAATCATTGTTTTTGATGGAAAGCTGTATAAGGGTGTATTGACCCAAGACTTGATAATCCGCTCCCACTTAAAGTGGGATCCAACAAAGGCTAAGGTTAAGGATGTGTACAAGCCCGCACCCGTTGTAAAACCCGATGAAGATTTAAGTTTAGCGGCTAAACTTATGATTGAGACCGATTTGCGTTCACTCCCTGTCGGAGAGGATAAGAACAATGTTATTGGTGTAATAAGCGATATTTCCTTACTTGAAAGGGTTGCCAAGGAAGAATTTGGAAAAAGAAAGGTTGAAGAATTTATGACAAAAGACGTCATTGCACTTGAACCCTCAGATACCGTGGCTAAGGCACTTGCAACAATGAGGGATCATGCAATTTCAAGAATTCCGGTTGTAAACGAAGAGGGAAAGCTCGAAGGCTTGGTAACACTGCATGACCTGATTATCAGGTTCATAAAACCAAGATTCAGGGCACAGTTCGGAGAAGTGGCTGGAGAAAAAATCCCGCCGTTCTCAACTCAGCTTAGGGAAGTTATGTTTAGAGGAGTGATAACAGTAAGACCAGAGGCAAGCGTTAGGGAAGCTGTAGAATTAATGAAGGAGCACAACATCGACGGACTTGTTGTAGTTGATAGTGAAAACATAGTCCGGGGAGTTCTCACAGTTAAAGATCTTTTGCTCCCGATCTCAAGAATGGTCGAGCAGAAAGCAAGATTCTACTTACAGCTTGGTGGGGATGCCCACTATTTAAGTGACTTTACAAGGGAGAGAATAATTTCAGACATAAAGAGGTTTGTGGATGGGTATGAAGAGCTTCTCGGAAACGAGGGGATAATCTATCTTAGAATCAGAAGATTTCCGGAGAAGCTCCGTGGGGTTCACCTCTATCAGGCAAGAATGAGGATTGTAACCGATAAAGGGCAGTGGATTGCTACTGGAGAGACATGGGGTGCAATACAGGCAGTTCATGATGCCCTAAGGGCAATAGAGAGGCAGATACTTCAAGAAATAGAACTTAAAAGGGAAACAAAGCACACCAGAAGGTTTATAGAGTATCTTGGCTTCTGAGCCTTTTTCTTTTTCATGTTCTCTTGCCAAATTCTCTCTCTAAGAGTGCCATCTGCTTCTCGGTTAGGGTTCTTGGGTCTATTATTAAAGCAATAACTTTTCCCTCACTTATCACTCTGTCCTTCAAATCAAACAAGAACTTGACGGCACTCTCAAACCCGTTTTCTATCATTAAATACTCAAATCCGTCCATATAAACTGCGTTGTAGCCACTTTCAAGGTTCTTGGTTAGGAGATGAATTAGGATATCTATTCTCGTTGGTGACACTGGGTAAATTTTTCCATCAGATTTAATGCTACTCTGCTCAATTTTTGTGAGCCAGTAAACTAAAGTATTTTCGGGAACTTTTTCCTTTGGTGGGTTCCTTGTTATCATGATAACATTCTGCTTAAAGAAGTCTGGAATTACTTTTTCAAGGTCTTCTTTGCTTTTGAATATAAATGTTCCTTTAATCCCCGGCGGTTTTTGCTGTTTTGGTGTCTCAAACACCGCTATTTCTGAGGGATATATTACAAATTTCAATGCCCCCACTGCAGCCATTAATCGAAAAACTGCTGCCAGCAGAAATGCCACTGGTGCAATCGACTCAATGTTTCTTATAAACGGGTATGTGAGGTTTATTGCTCCCAAAAGAATTAATCCCCATGGAAAGAGTTCCTCAAGCGTGTTCTTGGAGATCACATAGTTCCTCAACACGTATCCAACATATATTAAGGAGACTCCAAAGACAAAGCTGGGAAAAGACGCTTTAATTGCAAATGAGTGTTTAAATCCCTCAAAGAATTCAGTTGCCAAAAGAAAGAGCCAGATGTACGCAGCAACAGCAAATACCCCTAAAGCTACAACGTCTTTGAACTCGCTTCTCTCTTTCTTTAGCTGAATCCCTCCCCAAAATAGTAGGCCTGCTATAAGGAAGTTTGGTATTTTGGAGGCAATCTCATATGCCTCTGGCTTAATGGAAACTCCAAGAGGGGTTAAGATATAGCTTTCTACATCGAGGGCATTTATGAAGAGAGCAATGGTTATTAATCCCCACCTTTTTTCTTTGGTTTTCGTGGTTTTATAAAGCGCGGCAAGGAAAAGCAACCATCTCGATAGAAAATTAATGTAAGGGATAACACTCATTCACCTCACCTTTCAACAATCTCTTTTTCCTGTTTGGCAACAACCAGCACGTTGGGAGGAATGTTCTTATCAACTATCACACCCGGGCCGATAAAAGAGTTGCTCCCTATTTTTCTTCCCGGGTAGATAGTCACGTTAATGCCCGTTTTTACGTTGTGTCCTATTATCGCCCCCAGCTTCCTTCTTCCGCTATCCTCGAGTTTACCTTTTATTTCCACCTTTATAGTTTTGTTGTCGTGTCTTAAGTTAGCCGTTATTGTTCCAGCCCCTAGGTTGGTGTTCTCACCTATAATTGAATCTCCCACGTAGTTTAAATGAGGAGCATTGCTGTGATCCATTATTATTGAGTTTTTAATTTCAACGGCGTTTCCTACGTGACAATTGTCTCCAATGCTTGTGTAGGGTCTTATAAAGCAATTAGGGCCTATTTTGGAGTTTTTCCCGATTTTTACGGGCCCTATGATATAGGCTCCACTTCTGACGACAGTTCCTTCTCCGATTTCCACCGGGGGGAGAATTGTTGCCCCTTCCTCCACAATACCCTTTATACTGTGCCGGAGATGGTTTTTGAGAATGTACTCGTTTAGCTCTAAGAGGTTCCATGGCCTTCCTATATCGTTCCAGTAGCCCTCATAAATTGCGTAGGTTACTTTCTTACCTTCTTTTATCATGAGATTTATTGTGTCCGTTATCTCGTATTCTCCGCGCTGGCTTTGTGGAGTGTTCTCTATGAACTTAAAAACTTCTGGCTTGAATAAGTAAATTCCCAAGTTCGCATACCCTGAAACAGCTCCGGGCTTTTCTCTAATGCTCTTTACGAGCTCTCCCTCTACCTCTACCATTCCGAAAGAGGTTAAATCTTCAAACCTTTTCACAAGCAACGCGGCATCGGCATTGCTTTTCCTGAAGGATTGTAAAAGAGTTTTTATGCCTTCCTTCTCAAAGTATATGTCCCCGTTAACTGCCAAAAACTCCTCATTTTCTACGTATTCAATTGCAGAATAGATAGCTTTTGCTGTCCCCTCTCCTTCTACCTGCTCCACGTAGGTTATTGGCTTTCCGCCGTATTCGTCTCCTAAGTACTCCATGAGCTTTTCCTTTTGGTACCTCACAATTACTATGAACTCGTCAACAAAAGGGTATATACTTTCAAAGACATAGTCTATTATCGCTTTGTTTGCAACCTTAAGCATGACTTTTGGTCTATCATCTGTAAGAGGTCTTAATCTTTCACCCTTTCCAGCCGCGAGCACTACACCCTTCATACCAACACCCCCAAGAGAGATGCTATCAAAGCTATGGAACCGAAGAAAATGCAGAACTTGGAAAAGTCAAGTCTCTTTGCTATTTTTAGTATGGCCTCAATCATAAGGAGGCTAACCACAAATGCTGTCACTATTGCAGTTAAAGGAAGTGTAAGGGGTTCAGAAGTGCTTGAGACCTCGGGCAGCTCTAAGAACAGCGCTCCTGTAATAGCGGGAATTGCCATTAAAAAACTAAGCCTCACAGCCTTTTCTTGTTTTACACCCAAGAGCAATAGACTTCCCACCGTCATCCCCGATCTTGATATTCCGGGGATTACTGCCATTCCCTGTGCCACTCCTGCAACTATTGCATCGAATATTGTAACTTCCTCTTTTTCCTTTTTTAATCCTTTTTCCAGCTTTTCCAAAGGAGCTTCTTGAGCTTTCTTTAGGACTATGCCGGTGAGTATTAGAGCTATGCCTATTATTCCATTAATTGCCTCTCCGTTGAATGAAGATGCAACAATCTTAAAAGTTTTGTATATGGGGAGGCCTATTATGCCCGTGAACAGGGTGGAATAGAATAGGAACCTTTCCTCTTCTTCCCATCTAAAGAGAATCAATTTGAGCAAAATCCTCCCCAAATCATATCTGAACTTAAAAAACAATGCCATGAGAGTTCCTAAATGCAAAAGTAGGGAATAAGAATAGGCTTGCTCCGGAGGAATCTTGAGAAGGTTTATCAAAAATAGCATTACCTGTCCAGAACTGCTTATTGGCAACCACTCCGTAATCCCTTGCAGTAGTCCGATAAAAATTGCTTGGTAATACTCCATTGCTGTCACTATGAAAAAATAGCTAAATTATGATAAATAAACCTTTCGTAGCTCAAAGGTAAAAAATTAAGAGAAAAGCCCAAATTTGAATCTCTGAATTAGTTTTGGGGGTAAACAATATCAGATAACCTCAGCGAAGGCGAATTTTCGCTTTACACTGTTAATCACAATCTCTACCTCGTCCCCAACTTTTGTGTTTGGAACGAATACTACAAACCCCTTAATTTTGGCAATTCCATCTCCGCCTTGTCCAATACTCTCTATCTTTACCTTATATCTTTCTCCAACCTTAACTGGGGCTTCAAATCTTCTTCCACCAAATCTATCTCCATACATTTCCAGCAATCTCCTTTCAAATTTTCAGCACCCTAGAAGAGCGCTGAATTTAGTTCTTTTGAAGGTTTATAAAGGTTTGCATTTTGTTTTGACTATGTACAATGGTAATTACTCAGGCATTCAAAAGTTGATTAATGTATATTATTGTGCAGCATAGTCTGTAACTTGACAGAAAAAAACGCCTTTGTACATAACCTTTGGTTAAAAACAAGACTTTTTATACCTTTATTGTTAATTTAGACCTTTACAAAAGCCTTTTAAAAGAAATTGTTGAAATCTATATCGACAGAAGTAAAAACTGGTGAGAATTTGAGCCTAAATTGAAATTCGGGGTGGGAAAAATGAGTTTCATTGTTGCATTTATATGGTCGTTCATGCTCTGGCTTGTACTTACAGCAGGCACTAAGGGGATGCTCTGGAGCACAGAAGAGGTGATAGCAGGAAGTATATTCGCCACGATAATTGGGTTTTCAACAAGGAACATCGTAGGAGAAAAGACACAGAGATTTCTAAATCCAGTAAAATGGGTTGGGTTTATTGTTTATGCATTGGGTCCCCTCTTCTGGGGAATGGTAAAGGCAAATTTAGACGTTGCTTATAGAGTGATTACCGGAAAGATAAAACCTGGAATTGTTAGAGTGCCAGTCGATCTTGAAAATGAGGCTCAATACACTATCTTAAGCAATTCGATTACCCTCACTCCCGGAACTCTGACTGTAGATGCCTGTCCAGAAGAAAAAGCCCTCTACGTTCATTGGATTTATGTAAAAGAAGAAGAGCCAAAAAGCTCTGAGCCTGTCGCAGGTTCTTTTGAAAAATGGGCAAGGAGGTTGGGGAGATGATTTTTAGTGAATTTTTCTATGGAGCGATGGCAATCGCTCTTGGAGCATTTATAACTTTGATTCGCATTATGCTTGGCCCCAGTGTTCCCGATAGAGTTGTTGGCGTTGACACATTGAATACCCTTATTGTAGCTGGAATGGTTCTCCTGGGGGCGGCCTATGATAGAGTGATCTACATCGATATAGCCATAGTCTACGCTTTGCTCAGTTACATAGGAACTTTGGTGATTGCAAAGTACCTTCAGGGGGGATTGGAGTGATTAAAAGCATAATTTACGTTTTTCTGGCAATTAGCATTACATTCAACTTACTTGGGAGCCTTTCACTTCACAGATTCCCTGATGTTTATACCCGACTACATGGAGCCACAAAGTGCACAACTTTTGGAACAATATTTGCCGTTTTGGCTGTGATCGTTCATGCTGTTTGGCAGATAAGAGAAACGGGAGATCCAAAGTACCTCCAAATGGCATTGCACAGCTTAGTTGCTCTGATATCTTTGATGCTTACAAATCCAACAGGAGCCCATGCAATAGCGAAAGCTGCCCATTTGAGCGGTTATAAACCAGCAAAGGCCGTTGTCGATGCCTATGAGAGGAAGCTGAGGGGTGGGGAAGCATGAACGTATTGAGCGTTGATATGGCAATTCAGGCGGGACTGCTTATTGGGATACTCCTATCCTCATACTGGATGATAACCACAAGAGATTTGCTTTCAGCGGCTTTAGCCTCTGCAGCCATGAGTCTCCTTCTTAGTTTGGAATTCTATATGCTCCATGCACCAGACGTTGCCATAGCGGAAGCAGCAGTTGGTGCGGGTGTTGTTACTGCGATAGTTGTTTATGGAATCTCAAAAACTGAGAGATGGGAGCGTGAGGGTCCATGAGGAGGACTTTTGGAGCATTATCCTTGCTCTTCATATTCGGGATATTACTCCTAATCGCCAATCCAGATTATGGCTTAAAATTTGGTTTGGGAGGAGAAGAATGGCAAAAGTACCGCTACACCGACCAGTATTATATAGACAATGGTGTTGAAGAAGTGGGAGGAACTAACGTTGTTACCGACATAGTCTTTGATTACAGAGGATACGATACCCTCGGAGAGGCAACTGTTCTTTTCACTTCAATAGCGGGAGCTGTTGCATTGCTTAGAAAATGGAGGGATGAGGATGAAGAATGACATGGGGCTTATAGTTAAAACAATGGCGAGGGCTACGATACCTCTTATTGGGATCTTTGGAGCTTACGTGATCTCTCATGGTCACCTCACCCCTGGAGGAGGTTTTCAGGGAGGAGCAACAATTGCTGGAGCAGGGATATTGTTCCTTATAGCATTTGGTATCAACGAGGCCAAGGAAAGGATAAACAAAAGCTTATATTCTGCCCTTGAGGGGTTAGGAGGACTGGTTTTTCTAGCAGCAGGCATGCTCGGCCTTGGTGTAGCGTTCTTTTACAACACATTATGGTACAACGGCCCGATTTTCAATGGAAAACCAGGTACACTTCTCTCAGCAGGTTATCTCCCAGTAATGAACTTGGCTGTGGGCTTAAAGGTTTATACTGGACTAGTGAGCGCCGTTTTTGCAATGGCCCTATTCAGGAGGTGGAGAAAGTGATACCTCTCCAATTTGTTACGGCATTTTTAATGATCTTCATGGGAATCTATGCTTTCTTGTACAAGAGGAACCTCATTAAGCTTATCTTAGCTCTCAATTTAATTGATGCGGGCATACACCTCTTGCTGATAAGTCTTGGATACAGATTGGAAAATGGAGTTTTACCCACGGCACCAATTTACACCGGCTATGAAACATTAAAGGGCACCCCAATGGTCGGCCCAATACCACAGGCTTTGGTGCTCACGAGCATAGTCATTGGAGTTTGTGTGCTTTCATTGGCAATGGCACTGACAATAAACGCCTACAGACACTACGGAACGCTTGATGTTAACAAGTTAAGGAGGTTGAGAGGATGACGCTCCCGTTTCTGGTTATCCTTCCACTGTTTGGGGCATTTTCAATGCCAATAGTTAGCTTACTTGGGAAGAAACTTAAGGAGTATTGGGCGGTTATCATCAGCGGCGCTACATTTGCAGTTGCCGCTAAAGTATTTTACACGGTATGGAGAAACAATGAAATCCTTCTCTACACCCTTGGAAGCGATAATCCAATTGGTCGGGGGGTGGATTTCCCGATCAGGATTGTGTGGGAGGTAGATTTATTCGGGGCACTTTTAGCTTTAACGATAACTTTTGTGAGCTTTTTGGCGATAGTTTATTCCCTCGGATATATGAAGCATGACACTGGCCTGGAGAAATACTATACATTAGTGCTCGTCCTGGAGCTGGGAATGCTGGGAGTTGTCATTACCGGGGATATTTTCAACTTCTACGTATTTTTGGAGATAATGAGCATTGCAAGCTATGCTTTAGTTGCCTTCAGAAATGACACATGGGAAGGGATTGAAGCAGGAATCAAGTATATGTTTGTTGGTTCACTGGCGAGTTCCTTTATTCTCTTGGGCATTGCCCTGCTTTATGGCCAGTATGGAACGCTTACAATGAGCTATCTCGCAATAAAAATAGCCGAAAATCCAACACTTGTGGCAAAAGTAGCTTTAGCTTTCCTTATTGGTGGGCTGCTCTTTAAGAGTGGTGCGGTTCCGGTCCATATGTGGCTGGCTGATGCCCATCCGGCGGCTCCAAGTTCAATCTCTGCGATGCTCTCGGGATTAGTCATCAAAGCTGGTGGAGTTTACGCTATAGCAAGGATAATATTCAGCATTTTCAATCCCGGATTGCACATATACTTGAGAACATTTAATGCTCCCTCAGTCAATATGGACGTAATTGGCTGGATTATAGTGTTCTTTGCTTGCTTAACGCTTCTTGTGGGAAATGCCATGGCGGTGGTGCAGACTGACATGAAGAGGCTTTTTGCCTTCTCGAGTGTGGGGCAAATAGGGTATATCTTACTTGGAATTGGAATTGGAACCCTTGCGTATGGCACTAAGGTCGGAGAGCTTGCATTGGCTGGAGCAATATACCACATAGTGAACCACGCATTGATAAAAGCTCTCCTCTTCCTTGTGGCGGGAGTTGTTATCCATGAGGTTGGCACAAAGAACCTTAATGAATTGAGTGGACTGGCAAAAAGAATGCCATTGACGACGTTTTCCTTTACAATTGGAGCGGCTGCTATAATAGGCCTCCCACCGCTAAATGGATTTGCGAGCAAGTGGATCATTTACGAAAGCTCCGCCATGTATAATCCAATCTTAGCGGCCGTTGCAGTTTTGGGCACGGTGTTCTCCCTCGCTGCGTACACTAAAGTGCTCTTCACCTTCCTGGGCACTGAGAGTCATGCGGTGAGAAAAGCAAAAGAGCCAGAAAAGAGCATGATGTTTCCAATGTTAGTTCTTGTAGTTGCAATAACCGTGATGGGTCTCCTTCCATGGCAAATAAGCGACAAAATAATGATACCGGCTGCAAAAATGCTCGAACAGCTCAATGGTGAGTACATACTTGCTCTCTTAAAATTCATTGGGGGTGCGTGAAATGTTTGGTTATTGGGATGCTCTCTATTTCCTTTATGCTTTCCTAATTGGTCTGTTGATCAGCTACCTACTCATGAAATGGGCGGAAAAAGTTAGCACTGGTACTAGGAGGGCAGGAGATGGAACGAAAATATACATTAGCGGTGAGGATCAGGACAAGGTTATTCCCCATTTTGAGCACCTTGAAGGTTACTTTACGGGGAGACATGTTATGTGGGGTTTGATAAGGGGAACCCACAGGATGTTTTTGATGTTTAGAAGGGAGCACACTGGCCTTCTTACAGATTATGTTGCATACCTATTGCTCACTGTGGCAATAGTGCTTGGAGCGCTCGTCATTGGGGGGTGAAGCTATGGGTGAGAGAGAAATGCTTGAGAAAAAAATTTCAAAACTCTGCAAGTATCTTGGGAGATCGCCGTGGGTATTTCACGTTAACAGCGGTTCATGCAACGGATGTGACATTGAGATAATCGCCGCCCTCACACCTAGATACGATGCGGAGAGGTTTGGGATAAAACTCGTAGGAACCCCGAGACATGCGGATATCTTGTTGGTAACCGGTCCGGTTACAGACCAAAGCCTTGAAAGGGTTAAATTGATCTACGAGCAGACCCCCGATCCAAAGGTGGTTGTTGCCATAGGGGCATGCCCAACTGGTGGCAGCGTGTTTTTTGAGAGTCCCTTTACAAATGCCCCCTTAGACAAGCACATTCCGGTAGACGTTTTTGTTCCGGGATGTCCTCCCAGGCCGGAGGCAATACTTTATGGTGTGGTTTTAGGGTTAGAAAAGCTCATAAAAAAGATAGAAGGTGAGAAAGAATGACCCCTGAAGAGTTCTTGGAGATAATTCTAACAAAATTCCCTAACGTTGAGGGAGAAATTCGTGAGAATAAGCTTCCCCATCCAAGAAAGAGGGTTTGGATAAACGTCGAGAGAGAGAACTTCAAGGATCTTATGAAGCTTATCAAGGAGATAGACCCTAAGGCACAGTTTTCCATAATAATAGCCAGGGATGGAGGAGATTACTTGGAGGCTAAATATCATCTTGAGCTGTTTTACGAGCAGACCCCGAGTATCTCGCTTATAGTCGGCACTAAATGCCCCAAGGATGACCCAAAACTTCCCACTGTTACAGATGTTTTTCCGAGTGCGCTTCCCTATGAGAGAGAAGTTCAGGAATTCTTGGGATTGTTCTTTGAGGGAATACCAGATCCAAGAAAGCTGTTTTTACCAGAAGACTTTCCAGAGGGCGTTTATCCTTTGAGAAAAGATGAGAAAGGTATTAGCAGTGGAATGGTAAAGAACGCAGGCCATCCTTACAAAATGAAAAAGGAGGGTTAAGAATGGAGAATAGAGTTGAATATTGGGTTAAAATCCCAATTGGTCCTATTCACCCAGCACTTGAAGAACCTGAAAAGTTCATCATTACCCTCGATGGAGAAAGAATAGTAAATGTTGATGTAAAGCTTGGATACAACTTGAGAGGGGTAGAATGGATTGGCATGAGAAGAAATTACATCCAGATACTCTACCTTGCTGAAAGAATGTGTGGGATATGCTCTTTTTCTCACAACTATACGTATTCAAGGGCAGTCGAAGAGATGGCGGGGATAGAGGTACCAGAGAGAGCCGAATACATAAGGGTGATAGTAGGAGAACTGGAAAGAATCCACTCTCATTTGCTCAATCTCGGAGTTGTAGGGCATGCCATAGGCTATGACACTGTTCTCCACCTAGGCTGGCTTGCCAGGGAGAGGGTTATGGATCTCCTAGAGGCAATTGGGGGAAACAGGGTAAACTACTCTATGAACACAATTGGAGGCGTGAGGAGGGATATAGAAGAAAAACACAAGAGGGCAATTTTGGAGATGATAAAATACTACCGCGAAAAGGTCATGCCAAAGATTGAGGAAATATTCCTCTATGATCCAACTGTTGAAGCAAGGCTTAGAGATGCCGGGGTCATACCCAAGAGGATAGCCATTGAGTACAGCGCTCAAGGCCCAACGGCAAGGGGGAGTGGCGTTGAGAAGGACGTTAGGTACAACGAGCAGCTGGGAGTTTATCCAGATCTGGGAATTAAACCAGTAACTCCAAAGGAATTCACGGGGGTTATCAAGGGAGACGTGTTTGATAGGATGGTCGTCAGAGTTGGGGAACTGTGGCAGAGCATGGAGCTCATAGAGAGGGCTTTGGACCAGATGCCAGAAGGAAAAATAAAGGCATTTCCGAAGGACAACGTAACTCTGGTCAGACTTAAAAAAGCAGAAGGGGAAGGCGTAGGTAGGTATGAGGCCCCAAGAGGGGAGCTCATTCACTATGTAATGGCCAACCCTGGAAGCGAAATTCCGGAAAGGTGGAAAATGAGAGAGCCCACTTTTCCAAACCTCTTTGCAGTTGCGAGGGCATTAGTGGGAGAACAGCTTGCTGATGTTCCAGTTGCAATAGCGTCAATAGATCCCTGCCTGAGCTGTACAGATAGAGTGGCCGTTATAGATGCCAAAACCGGCAAGAAAAAAGTTCTTACAGAAAAAGATCTTCTCAAGGCTTCAATTGAGAAAACAAGAGAAATAAACCCCAACATAAAGGCAAAACCAGAACCCGTTGGGGGTTCTTGTGGGGGTGTTAGGTGATGAACATCGTTTATTTAACTTTGGGGCTAATAGCGATTTACCTTTACGTCTCCTTTGCTTCTCTCCTTTGGGAAGGAATAGATAGAAAGCTCGTTGCGAGAATGCAGAGAAGGATAGGCCCTCCGATACTCCAGCCGTTTTATGACTTCCTAAAGCTGGTAAGTAAGGAGTCCATAATCCCAAGAGACGCCAATAGACTCTTTGAAATCGCCCCAATATTAGCATTAGCCTCTTCAATAGCCCTCTTGGCTTACACTCCTCTTGGATTTGAGCCACTCCTAGCAACAAAGGGTGATGTGATAGTTTTCATTTATTTACTCGGCCTCATAGCCTTCATAAGGGTAATGGGTGCCGTTAGCTCAGGCTCTCCATACGCACAAATAGGGGCTCAGAGAGAGATAATTATGCTCGTTTCCAGGGAAGTGCCCATGATGCTGGGACTCTTTGCAATACTCTGGCGCTTAAGCAAGCTCGGAGTTGAAAAACCCTTTAGCTTGGGAACACTTTATCAGTACAACATCTGGGAAATTGGTACTCCTTTGACAGTCGTCGGTATATTTGTTCTTCTCCTAGTGTTCTTGCTCTGGCTTGCGAGTGAGATTGAGGTTGGTTACTTCAACATTCCAGAGGCAGAAACAGAAGTTGCAGAGGGGCCTATGGCAGAATACAGCGGAAGACATTTGGCATTATTCAAGCTAAGCAATGCTCTGAAAGAATTCGCGAGTGCCAGTTTGGTTGTGGCTATCTTTCTCCCATGGGGTATAAGCGGGCACATCGGTTTAACCGGTGTTGCAGCAATGGTTCTTGATCTAATCTTCCACACGCTTAAAGTTTTTGCAGTGCTTTTTGTTAGTATGAGCGTATTTAGGGCTATAACTGGAAGACTCAGGATTACACAGGCAGTTGGCATGTTCTGGAGCAGGATACTTCCAATGAGTCTAATAGGTGTATTGTTGTTGATCATAGACGTTCTGGGGGTGATTTCATGAAGATTCCCCCAACTCTCTCCGTAGTTTTAAGCAACCTCTTCAAAAAGCCTGCAACAAATCCCTTCCCCCAGAATGATCCAGTTCCAACTCCAGAGGGATTCAGGGGAAAACTAGTTTATCACGTGGATAAGTGTATAGGCTGTAAGCTTTGTATCACAGTTTGCCCGGCAGGAGTGTTTGAATATGTGCCGGAACTCAAAAAGGTGACCCTCTGGCTGGGAAGATGTGTCTTCTGCCAGCAGTGTGTTGATGTTTGTCCAGTAAATGCACTTGAGATGAGCAGTGAGTTTCTCTTGGCTACTTACGATAAATACGATGATAACCTCAGATGGCTTAAAAATGAGGAAATTGAAGAGATGCTTGCCAGACAGGGAGGAAAAACAAAGAAGTATCGCATAATTGCAGAGAAATGTAAGGGATGTACACTGTGTGCCAGAAACTGTCCACAAAATGCTATTGAAGGCTCGCCTGGAAAGGTGCATAGGGTTGATCCCAGTAAGTGCGTTGGTTGTGGAATATGTGCAACGGTATGTCGCTTTGGTGCAATAGAAGAATACGAAGAGTGAACGCTATCTCTTTTTCCCCTTGCCCTTATGGTTTTTAGCTGAATTGTCCATTTATTGTCATAACCTCCAGATTTTTTAACATCACTGCACTTTTTTGGACAATTTTGTATTTTTATGTTCTCTTTTATGTAAAGCTTTGTTACCTTTATATTTGTCAAATTACATGTTTTTAACCTTTTGTTAAAGAAACGTATTTAATGGATTTTAGACAAGCAGATAATGGAGACAGTTTGAAATATGCTCTTAAAAGGTTTAAAACCTAAAGTTGAGGTGGGAGAATGTCCTTTACGACATCTTTCCTATGGTCGTTGATTGTGTACCTGATCTTAACAGCAGGCTCCGGTAGTGTTTTACTATGGAGTCCGGAAGAACTAGTGGCGGGAATTGTAATAGCAGCTCTCATAGGCTACTCAACGAGAAACATAATGGACGAAAGACTTGATTATTTCTTCAATCCAAAACGATGGGTGCTTTTTCTGATTTATGCAATAGGGCCGTTCTTTTATGCTATGGCAAAGGCAAACCTTGACGTTGCCTACAGAGTTATAACCGGGAATATAAGGCCGGGTATAGTGAAAATATCTCCCGGGCTAACAAGAGATGAAAGCAGGACTCTTCTTGCAAATTCAATAACCCTCACTCCTGGAACGTTTACTTTGGAAATTGATGATGAAGGAAACCTATACGTTCACTGGATTAACGTTCCACCTGGAAAAGAAAAGCCAACCCCCGAAGAGCTCTGCGGCTATTTACCAAAGTGGGCAAGGAGGATTGCGGAATGATGCCTGAAAGTTTGTTTATGGGGGCAATGATACTGCTCTTCCTTTCAGCCACATTAACGATGATAAGAATGCTAATTGGCCCAACAATCCCTGACAGGGTTGTGGCATTGGATGCCCTAACAACCACTACTGCCGGTGCCATGGTTCTCTATGGGGTAATTACGGAGCAGGCGGTGATTATCGATGTTGCACTTGTCTATGCAGTCCTTAGCTATATTGCAACCCTGTATATAGCGAGGTACTTAGTAAAGAGGAGGGTGGGATTGGCATGATAGAAGGAGTTTTGGCTATACTTCTTGCAATCGGAGTTGGGTTTAATCTACTGGCCAGCGTTGGAATACTGAGGTTTCCAGACGTTTACACAAGGATCCACGCCTCGACAAAATGTACTACCTTTGGAACGATTTTCATAGTCCTGGCAGCGGTAGTGTACTCAATTTACAGGTGGCTTCCAAGCCATGATGCAAGATGGATTACAATAGGAATCCACTCGGCACTTGTGGTGATCTTCTTAGTACTAACAAACCCCGTTGGAGCCCATGCAATTGGTAGAGCAGCTAGAAAATCCGGGATAAGGCCTTATGGTGCCGTAATAGATGAACTGGAGGGATACTATGAACTTTGAAAACTTCTTCTGGATTCTGCAAATCTTCATTGCAATCGGCCTAGTGGGAAGCTCAATAGCTGCCATTAGGTTCAAAAACTTAATTGCTGCTGTAATAGCAATGGCAGTCTTCAGCTTGGCCCTTTCCGTGGAGTTCTACGTTCTACAAGCTCCAGACGTTGCTATAGCGGAAGCGGGTGTTGGAGCCGGGCTCACAACGGCGATGTACCTTCTTGCCATCAAAAACACCACCGATGAGGAGGTGGTAGAATGAGAAGAGCGCTCGGATTATTTGCGTTCTTGTCGTTCATAATCTTCCTTCTGGCTGCAGCTATAAGCTTGAGACCTTTTGGGGAACCTCCCCATGCGGAGATGGACACTTACTTCATAGAGCATGCCCAAGAAGAAGCCTCTGCAAACAACGTTGTTACGAGTGTTGTATTTGACTACAGAGGTTTTGATACCCTTGGAGAGGCAACGGTCCTTTTCACCGCAGTTTCTGGGGTTCTAATGGTGTTAAGACACTACGGGGGGAAGGAGAAATGACCACCACAATCATAAGAACAACAACAAAAATCTTAGCACCTTTAATACTGGTGTTTGGGTCTTATATTATTTTGCATGGACACCTCACCCCCGGTGGAGGTTTTCAAGGTGGAGCCGTGTTTGCAAGCGGCTTAGCCCTGCTGATAGTGGCAAACAACAAAGAAAAGGTCAAGGAACTATTCGATAAGGTTCCTCTAAGTCAGTTAGAAAGCCTTGGAGCTTTGGGATTCTTGGGAATTGGTGCATTAGGCCTTATGGGATATACGTTCTTGAAAAACGTAATTGCAAACAGCGGATTCCTCTTTGGAGCACCAACACCTAAAGGAATCAATCCGGGTTATCTCAACACCGGTGGAACGCTTTCATACCTAAACATCTTTGTAGGAACGAAGGTATTAGCCGGTCTTACAAGTATAGTTCTGATCTTCTTCCTTATACTGAGGAGGGAGAGAGATGAATGGTAGTGTCTTTGTGAACTTCCCGTTTATCGTAGTTGCAGTGCTGCTTGCGCTCGGCTTTTACACAATCGGATTCAAGCGGAACCTCATAAAGGTCGTAATTGGTATTGAAATCCTTGAAGGAGCGGTAAATATGTTCATTGTTGCGTTAGGTTATGTAAAAGGTGGCTACGCTCCAATCTATACTCAGGCACCGCCTGAAGCTGCAGGAAAAATGGTTTTACCAACGCCACAGGCACTAACGCTTACGAGCATAGTTATCGGTGTTGCTGTAACCGCTCTAATGCTGGCTTTTGCCGTTAACATCTACAAACACTATGGAACTCTCGACGTTACCAAGATAAGGAGGTTGAGAGGATGATTGAGCACTTACCTGCTTTAATGATTGCCGTTCCTCTATTTGGAGCATTTACAGCACCCCTATTTAAGAAACACTACAAGGGAGTTTCAATATGGGCAATCATAATAACCGGCATAACTGTAATCTTATCCCTCCTGCTTGCCAAGGAAGTGGTTACCGGGGGAATAATGGTCTACGTTTTTGGAGCGGACAAGCCAACCCTTGTTCTACCTTCTGGTTACTCTGTTCCAATAAGGATTATGTTTGAAGTAGACGCTATGAGTGCCTTTATGGCAATATCCGCAACGCTGATGAGTTTTATAGGGGCTCTCTACTCCTCCAGCCATGTAGAGGGAGAGACAGGTCTTGAGAAGTACTATGCCCTGTTAATGCTCCTTGAGGTGGGAATCCTTGGCATGGTGCTTACGGGAGATCTCTTCAACCTCTTCGTGTTCCTGGAAATAGCGGGTATAGCCGGATCAGCGTTGGTAGGATTTAGGAACTATCGCGGTGAAGCAAGCGAAGCGGGAATAAAATACCTTATTGTTAGTGCTGTAGCCTCTTTAATGGTGCTCTTTGCAATAGGTATACTCTATGGACAGTACGGAAACTTAAACCTCGCATACATAGCCAAGAACGTGTCCTTTAACATGGTTGACATGATTGCGCTTGGATTGCTCTTTACGTCCTTTGCAATGAAATGTGGTGCCGTCCCAATGCACTACTGGGTGCCGGATGCATATACAGAGGTTCCAACTGGAATAAACCCACCCCTCCTGGTAGCGACTTATGCAAGCCTTTATGCCCTCTTTAGGGTGAGCTTCACACTCTTTGCGAATATTGTAGTGGATTTGGCAAGGGTAGGGTGGATCATGTCTATCATAGGAGTGCTTACAATGTTCATAGGCGTTACAATGGCTCTGGTGCAGAAGGATGTCAAGAGATTAATGAGCTACCACGCTATATCTCAGACCGGCTATATGCTTCTTGGTGTCGGCGTTGGTTTGACGGTCTTACACGATCCTTCAAAGCTCGCTGAGTTCGGAAGAGATGCCATGGCCGGTGGAGTGTTCCACATAATAAACCACATCATCTACAAAAGCTTACTCTTGATGACCGCTGGAGCCTTGTTCTACGTTACGGGTACGAGGAACCTTAATGAAATGGGAGGCTTGGCCAGAAAGATGCCCGTAACTACGATAAGCTTCATGGTGGGAGCCGCTGCGATATCCGGTTTGCCACCGTTTAACGGATTTGCAAGCAAGCTTCTCATATATGAGACGTCATACCGGCTTAATCCCCTCCTAACGGTGTTTGCAATGGTTACCAGTGTTTTAACTCTGGCTTCCTTCGTCAAGGTATTTGCATCGGCTTTCCTCGGTCCTCCGCTTGAAAAGTTTGAGAGTGCAAGAGAGGTTCCCGGGCCAATGGTAATTGCAATGATAATCCTGGCAGCGCTTTGTATAATATTTGGTCTCTTCCCGAACTTGGTGCTTGACAAGCTTGTTTATCCGGCAGTTGATGCGTTAATCAACTTTGCTCAATACCACAGCTGGGGTGGTCTGGCATGAGCTTTACACTTACTACCCCTTCGGGATTTTGGAATCCACTCCTATGGCTGGTATTCTTGGCCCTCTTCGGCATAATAGCCTATCTGATATACTCCCAGGGCAACCCCTCGTATAAGAAGGATACCGAGCAGATAAAGCCCTATTTGAGCGGTAATCCAGAGCCTACAAAGGAGAAAATCCAGGTAAAGGCTGGAGACATCTATTGGGGATTCATTGAGGCTTTGAAAGGATACTACAAAGTACTCCAAGCAATCCATACTGGGGACATGAGGGATTACATCTTGTGGTACCTCGGCGTTGGGGCTATAATAACATTCATACTAATTGGAGGGGTGTAATATGGGCAAGCTGACCAATTTTAAGCGCTCTCTTTGGGTTTTCCATGCTTCAGGGGGTTCATGCAACGCATGTGATATTGAAATAGTGGCTGTGCTTACCCCAAGATACGATGCAGAGAGGTTTGGGATAAAGCTTGTCGGTTCCCCAAGACATGCGGATGTTTTACTTGTCACGGGAGCTATTCCAAGAGACTTTGCCGACAAGCTTAGGCGCATCTACGAGCAAATGCCAGATCCAAAGGCCGTTGTTGTAATAGGAAACTGCGGAACCACGGGGGGAGTTTTTTACGACTCCTACAACATAGCCGGACCAATAGATGAGGTAATACCTGTGGACGTCTATGTTCCAGGGTGTCCTCCAAGGCCAGAAGCAATAATAGACGGAATTGTAAAGGCATGGCTCAAGATTGAGAAGCTTGAAAAGGAGCTGGAGGGGAAGAAAGAATGACGCTAACAACTGAAGAAATCCTTGAGAGGTTAAAGGAAAAACTTGGAGATGCGATATTAAACTATGAGGTAAAGGAATACAAGATGGGTGTTAAAAGACCCAGAACCTATCGGGAAATCTGGATGGAGATTAACAAAGATGCCTTTAGGAAAGCAGTTGAGGCGATATTCGAAATAGACTATCCGCATTTGCACTTTATAGCCGGAGAAGACGTTGGCGAGGTAATCAAGGTGATATACTCTTTCGGAGTCTTCCACTCCCACCCATGGGGTGAAGTGAGCATAGTGATGAAGCTTGACCTCCCGAAGAACAACCTTGTTCTCCCCACGATAACGGATCTTATGATTGGTGCAGAGACCAATGAGAGGGAAATCAGAGAAATGCTTGGCATTGAGTTTGAGGGACTTAAGAACAAGAGACACCTCTTTTTACCAGACGACTGGCCCGAAGGAAAGTATCCATGGAGGAGAGATGAGTATGGAGTTGAAGACATGATCAAACACACCCATAAAAGTGTAAAAGAAATTAGAAAGCAGAGGGGTGGGCAGAATGGCTAAAACAACTTACTACGTTCCCATTGGCCCAATTCATCCGGCATTAAAAGAACCAATAAGAGTGGAGGCGGAGGTTGAGGGAGAGAGGATAGTGAAGGTTGACGTTAAGAGGGGCTTTGCCCACAGGGGAATTGAGTACATGGGAATGAAGAGGAACGCCATCCAGACGCTTTACCTCTCGGAGAGGATATGTGGGATATGCTCTATATCTCACCCCTATGCATTCGTCATTGGCAGCGAAAAGGCTTTAGGCATTGAGGCTCCCCCAAGAGCCCAGTACATAAGGACAATAATAGCCGAGCTTGAGAGAATTCACTCCCACATACTCTGGCTTGGAGTTATAGCACACGAGATAGGTTTTGACCCGCTCCTCTTCTGGACATGGAAGGGAAGGGAGAAGGTTCTTGATGTTCTTGAAGCCATAACGGGCAACAGGATAAACTACTCCATGTACATGATTGGAGGGGTCAGGAGGGATTTGAAGGAGAGTCACATAAAAGCCTTGAGAGAAATGATAACTTACTATTGGGAGTTCACAGAGCACATGAAGGAAGTCTTCTTGTCTGATCCGGTTTATAAGGCAAGGACAAGGGGGGTAGCACAGCTCTCAAAGGAGATGGCATTGAAGCTCAACGTAGTCGGGCCAACAGCGAGAGCGGCCGGCTTAAGGATGGACATTAGGCAGGATATTCCATACGATGCCTATGCGGATATGGACATTAAGGCGGTTGTTCCTCAAGACATAGTGGGAGAGGCAAGGGGAGATGCTTATGATATTACAATGGTGAGGCTTTACGAGATTGAGCAGAGTTTGGATATAATAGAATTCTGCCTTGACAACCTTCCAGAAGGAAAGATACTTGCAATTCCAAACTATGTGGCTTTGCTTAACAAGATCAAAAAGACCGAGGGGGAGGCAATCGGAGCACATGAAGCTCCGAGAGGAGAAGTTATCCACTACTTCAAGTACGATGGGACAAGGGATGGTCCAGCGGTCTGGAAGGTCATAGCTCCAAGCTACAACAACATAAATTCATGGGCGCCATTGTTGCTTGGAGCAGAGGTTGCTGATATTCCGGTAGTTGTGGCATACATAGACCCATGTATGTGCTGTAACGACAGGGTAGCTGTCGTGAAGGATTCGAGCGGAAGAATTCTTGATTACTCCTACTTACACAGAAAAGCTGTAGAAAAAACCAAAAAACTTGAAAAAGAGTTGGGGGTGAGGAGATGACCCCCGAAACTCTCTTTTACGCTATAGGGATGCCAATAATTGGAGTATTCCTCGGATTGGTGTACAAGGGTATTGACAGACGGGTTTCAGCAAGAATGACATCGAGAATAGGGCCCCCAATAAGACAGCCCTTCTGGGACGTTGGAAAGCTTCTCCTTAAAGAAACAGTTGTACCGGAAAACGCGGTAAGATGGATCTTCAACGCAATGCCTATCTTGGCATTTGCTTCATCAATGACTCTCCTCCTTTATATCCCATTCGGCATCTTAAAGGCACCCTTAGAAGGATACGGTGATCTGGTAGTGATTTTATACCTCTTAACTCTCCAGGCGCTTGCAATGGCCATTGGAGGATTTGCCTCGGGCAGCCCGTTTTCTTCAGTGGGAGCACAGAGAGAAATGGTTCTAATGATGAGCTACGAAATGCCCTTTGCAATAGTTATAACAGGCTTTGCTCTAATCTACAAAAGCTTTTCGTTGAGCACAATAGCCTCTACCCCCGTATGGAGCATTGTAGGTCCTTTGGGAGGATTGGGCGTTCTATTGCTCTTGATAGCATTTCTATGGGTAACTCCAGCAGAGCTTGCAAAGCTCCCTTTTGATATAGCAGAGGCCGAGACGGAAATAGCAGAGGGTATGCTTGCAGAGTATAGCGGGAGAAATCTTGCCTTGTTCTACCTTTCAGATGCAGTTAGGGGCTTTGCCATGATAGCAATAGAGGTGGTCTTATTCTTCCCCTTCACGTTGAGCTACCTCTTTGGCTTGAATCTCTCGGGAGCGGCTCTCTATATAGCTGAAAGTCTGTGGTTCCTCTTCAAAGTGCTGGTGCTTTATATTCTAGTAGTAACGCTGGTCAGGACATCCTTCGCGAGGTTCAGGATAGAGCAGGCATCGAGGATCTTTTGGGTATATGTGAACATAATAGCCCTGCTTGGACTTTTGCTGATATGGGCGGAGGTGATGTGAAATGCCAACAAAAGCAATGTTCCTAATGATAAAACAGATGCTTCAGAGGCCGTTCACAAATCCATTTCCAGTAAAGCACGCTCCAAAAGACGTAACATCACTCATTGAAAAGATCCAAAAAGGGGAAGTGAAGATATATCCCCCCGTCCCTGTTCCGGAAGGATTTAGAGGGAAGCTGCACTACGATCCCGAGAGGTGCATTGGGTGCAGGCTGTGTATAATGGTATGCCCTGCAAATGCTATGGAATGGATCCCGGAGCTTGGGAAAATAAGGCACTATGTTTCCCGCTGTATGTTTTGTGCCCTCTGTGTAGACGTCTGTCCAGGCAAAAAGTTTCCAGGAGAGGAGAAGGCTGTGAAGGCACTCTCCATGAGTGAAGAATTCCTCATTGCTGACTACGACAAGTACAGCGACAACCTTATAGAGGAACCTCCCGAAGCTAAGGAAAAAGGTATTTAGTTACCTTTTCTTTATTCTTTACCATGATACTCGTCGGAACATGTGGTTTTTGTGAGGCCAAGAAGAGATATTTTGAAGACTTCAGCACTGTGGAAGTTCAGCAAACTTTTTACAAAATTCTGCAGGAGAGGACTCTCCAAAAGTGGAGGAAAGAGGCTCCAGAAGATTTTGTATTTTCCCTCAAGGCGTTTCAAGGTATAACACATCCTTCAAACAGTCCCACTTGGAGACGGAGTAATGTAAAACCATTCGGGGATGTGGGACTGCTGAGACCTACAGAGGAGGTTCTTAGATACTGGGGGCTTACACTTAAAGAAGCTGAGGCGTTAGGGGCAAGGTTTATTCTAATTCAGCTCCCCAAAAGCTTTAAAGAAAATGAAGAGAGCTTTAGCAATGCGGAGAAGTTTTTTGAGCAGATAGAAAGGGGAGATTTTGAAATTGCAGTTGAACTTAGAGGCTGGAGTGAAAGGGGAATAAAGAAATTCGTTAGGGGGTTCGATCTCATCGATGTCACAGACCCTACAATACGGGAACCCACTCATGGGGGAATGATTAACTACTACCGTCTTCACGGCACTTATCAGGGAGGGAGGATAATATACAAACACAAATACAGTGAAGAAGAGTTAAGGGCGATAGCCGAAAAAGTTAAAGGGTGGGATAAAGGGGAGAGCTACGTTTACCTCAACAACGTCTATATGTGCGACGATGCCAAGCGTTTTATTAAAATCCTGGCTTTCTAATTTTTACAACATCTTTGTTGACAAGGTTCGGTGGGATCTCACCTTTGGCAAATGCTATTAAGTTCTTTGCAACCAGCTCTGCCATGCCTTCTCGAGCTTCACGAGTTGCGCTGCCTATGTGTGGAGCTAAAACAACGTTTTTTAACCTGAAGAGCTCTTCATTGTAGTAGGGCTCCTCTTCAAAAACATCTAAGCCAGCTCCAGCTATCCACCCTTCTTTTAATGCCTTGATTAAGGCGTTGGTATCAACGACTGCCCCCCTGGATGTGTTTATTAGGATTGCGTTGGGTTTCATAAGCTTGAGCTCCTTCTCTCCTATCATGTGGTAGGTCTCTTTGGTTAGGGGAACGTGAAGGCTTATAAAGTCGCTCTCTTTCAAAAGGGTCTCAAAATCAACATACTCTGCGCCAATCTCTTTTTCTGCCTCAACTTTACGTGTTCTCGAGTAATAGATGATTTTCATCCCAAATCCTTTGGCTCTCTTTGCGAGGGCCTGGCCGATTCTTCCAAAGCCCACTATTCCCAAAGTCTTTCCTTTCAGCTCATATCCTAAAAACATTAGCGGATGCCAGCCGACTTCTCTTTTCTTCCATTCGCCACTCCTCACAAAGCCATCAGCCTCTACAATCCTCCTTGCAACTGCCAGAAGAAGGGCAAATGCAAGGTCAGCCGTTGCATCCGTAAGGACTCCGGGAGTGTTTGTAACGTATATTCCCCTTTTTGTAGCCTCTTCTATGTCTATGTTATCATAGCCGACCGCATATTGGGCTATTATTTTTAACTTGGGGGCGTTTCCCAGTAGTTCTCTATCTACTTTGTCCGTTACAAGGGTCACTAGAGCATCGACCTCTCTGACTTTCTCCAGAAGCACTTCCCGCGGAGGTGCTTTCGGATCTTTCCAGAGTTCTATTTCATAGAATTCTTCGAGCATCTTAATTCCATTTTCCGGGATTTGTCGTGTTATAAACACCTTGGGCTTCATGGTATTTCCCCTTCTAAGATAACGGTCAAAACGTATAAATATCTTTATGAAGATTAGTTAATGGTGATGTTGAATGGATTACACAAAATACCTAGCCGGAAGGGCGAATTGGATTAAGGGCTCGGCTTTGGCTGATGTGATGAAAAAGGCTTCAGAACTTCAAAAGAAAGGAGTGAAACTAATTTCTCTCGCAGCTGGGGATCCAGATCCAGATTTAATCCCAAGGGCTGTTCTTGGAGAAATAGCAAAAGAGGTTCTTGAAAAGGAGCCAAAATCTGTTATGTATACTCCAGCAAATGGGATTCCAGAGCTTAGGGAGGAGCTGGCAGCATTCTTGAAAAAATACGACCATTTAGAAGTTTCTCCAGAAAACATTGTTATTACAATAGGGGGAACGGGAGCACTGGATCTTCTTGGAAGGGTCTTGATAGACCCTGGAGATGTCGTGATAACGGAGAATCCCTCGTACATAAACACTCTGCTGGCATTTGAACAGCTGGGAGCCAAAATTGAGGGGGTTCCAGTTGATAACTATGGAATGAGAGTTGATCTGCTGGAGGAGAAAATAAAGGAGCTTAAAGCTAAAGGACAGAAAGTTAAGCTCATCTATACCATCCCGACTGGCCAGAATCCAATGGGCGTCACCATGAGTATGGAACGCAGAAAGGCTCTTCTGGAGGTTGCATCCAAGTACGACCTCCTAATAATTGAAGACACCGCTTATAACTTTATGAGGTATGAAGGTGGGGATATAGTCCCCTTAAAGGCTCTGGACAATGAAGGGAGAGTTATCGTGGCGGGAACGCTCAGCAAGGTCCTTGGAACAGGATTCAGAATTGGATGGATAATAGCAGAGGGAGAAATCCTCAAAAAAGTTCTCATGCAGAAACAGCCAATTGACTTCTGTGCTCCAGCTATTTCCCAGTACATTGCCCTGGAATACTTAAAGAGGGGCTATTTTGAGAAGTATCACTTGAAAGGAGCACTGCTCGGTTATAGAGAGAAGAGGGATATCATGCTGAAGGTTCTTGAAAAGCACTTGCCAAATGCAGAATTTACAAAGCCAATAGCGGGAATGTTTGTTATGCTTTTCCTTCCAGAGGGGGCAGATGGTATCTCATTTGCCAACGAGCTCATGGAAAGAGAGGGGGTTGTGGTAGTTCCAGGAAAGCCTTTCTACACGGACGAGTCTGGAAAGAATGCTATAAGGCTTAACTTCTCAAGACCAAACAAGGAAGAAATTCCAGTAGGAATCGAAAAACTTGCTAAACTTTATAAGGAAAAGTTTGGCGAGTGAACTCTTTGTTTTTACATTTTCTTTTGGGTCGTCATATTCTCGATGGGAGTATTTGTTTTTAATGCACTCAGAAAAGTTTTTTTGGTGCGGGGGCGGGGATTTGAACCCCGGAACCCCTGCGGGACGGGACCCTCAATCCCGCGCCTTTGACCAGGCTCGGCAACCCCCGCAAGAGCGCCGTTTATTTGTCTTCTCAGTTTGTTTATAAATTTTTCTATCCCCTTTAACCGAAAGGTTTATAAATGGCCTTCAATCCTTATTGGATTGGGCGTGGGCCGGTAGCTTAGCATGGTTAGAGCGGCGGACTCTTAATCCGCAGGTCGGGGGTTCAAATCCCCCCCGGCCCGCCAAATAGGCTCTTCTACAGGCCATTTATTTTCCAAAAAATTTATGTATAATATTGGCTCTAAACTAAAGTGGATAGGGAATAAACCGGAGGAGATGCTCAATGCAGCCTCATGAATTCAAGATAGATGAAGATGGTTTAAGAGCAGTTTTACCTCCAATGGAAGCCGAGATAATGGAGTATATGTGGAAGGTGAAAGTTGCAACGGCTGGAGATGTTTATGAATATCTGAAAGAGAAACATGAGAACTTAAGACGTTCTACGGTTAGTATACTAATGAACAGACTCTGTGAAAGAGGGCTATTAAAGAGAAGTGTGGATACGGGAAGGGGAGGAATGAGATACGTTTACAGTGTGGCTACAAGCAAAGAGGAGTTCGAGAAGAAAGTTGTAGAGAGCATTTTGAATGCCCTCATGAGCAATTTTAAGGAGGCAACCGTTGCATATCTTTCAAAGATAAAGAAGTGATAGCAGATGCTTAAGCTCATATTCCTTGCCCAGGTGTTGATTACACTTTTATACTTGGGAAAACTCGGCCTGTTATTTGTAGTTGCGGTATTCCTTATTCTCGCTGGACTGTACCTGTGGACTATTAAGAGCTCCTTAAATAAGAAACAAAGGAAGCTTTCTTATGAAGACCTCCCATGGCTCTACGATGGAATAATGAGAATGGCAAATAAGGCCGGGATAGCAACTCCCGAAATTTATCTGCTGGATGACTATATACCCAATGCTTACTCTTTTAGAAATTCGATTGTGCTTTCTATGGGTCTATTTGAGGTTCTCGATGAAGAAGAAATCCTTGCAGTTGCGGCCCATGAGATAGGTCATATAAAAAACGGAGATACTGTCCTCTTCCCGCTCATATCTTATGGGAGATATCTCATGCTCGCCATAGCCCTTTTGAATTTCCTAATCTCCAGAAACACCTTGGTTTCATTGGCTTCCTTAATATTTTACCTTCTCTATGAGGTTCGTAGGTCTGATTATTTAAAACAGAGGGAATTCAAAGCTGATGAAACGGCATTGCGCTTAATACCCGTTCCACTGGCTCTAAAAAGAGCCCTCGAAGAACTTAAGTACTACGAGGACTTAAGGATCGAAGTTAAGGAATCTGCGCTGCCTTCTATAGAGCCGGAGATAGAGAGAACTCACCAAAAATCACTTTTTGAGACACACCCGAGCTATGAAGAGAGGATATGGAAGATTATGGCCGAGGTTGAAGCTATGACCCTCATGGGGAGAATTTTCAACTGATCAAAAATTCTTTTAAGCTCCTTGCTTCTTTTTTATTAGGTGGTACTGTGGAGATAGAAATAGTTCTGGATAAAGAGCGAGCAGAGCATATAAAGAAAATACGCCCCACAAAAGATGAATACTTCATGCTCATTGCAAAACTTGTAAGCTTAAGGGCCACATGTCCCAGGCTCAGGGTTGGAGCAGTTGCCGTAAAAGACGGCTACATTTTGGCGACGGGCTATAATGGTGCCCCGAGGAACATGGAGCATTGTATAGACGTGGGTTGCTTAATAGTTGATGGCCACTGTCATAGGGCGGTTCATGCGGAGCAGAACGTCATAGCAATGGCTGCTAGAAAGGGGATAAGCCTTGAGGGGGCCACACTTTATGTTACCCACTTTCCATGCGATGTCTGCTTTAAGTTACTGGTAAATGCGGGAGTTAGGGAAATAGTTTACGAGGAAATGTATCCCAACAAGGCAACTGAGATTTTGCTGAAAGAAGCCCAAGAGAAAGGGATTGTGAAAATAAGACAATTCAAAGTACCAAAGGAGAGGGTTAAAGTATTCTTGAAAGAGCTTTTTGGAGATGACTAGTCCCTTTCTAGTTTTTCCAGCATTTCCTTGATTTCCTGGAATTCTATTGTGATCCGACGTGTCAGCTCGGTTATTTCCCTTTCGGCTTTGTCTATTGCGATGTAAAGCCTAAACAACAGCAGGTAGCTGAGGCCTATGGAGACCACAAACAATGCATCCAGCCCTCTACCAAGCCCGAGTATGTTTTTTATTGTTAGGGAAATCTCCACCGGTTTCAGGGAAATTATCAGCATTATGAGAAGCAAAGCCTCCCAGAACACCAGATCTTGCCAGTCAAGTTCTTTTCTCCTGTATTTTCCAACTACGTACACCATAAGTGCCAGGATAATAACAACGGCGATGTATTGTACGGCATACATTTTTATCACCTCATCCTATCTAACAGCAAGTTAAAAGCTATTTTTACGCCCTCTAAAACGTTGGTCCCTTTCTTTTTGGAATATTCGGTATAAACCGCTTTTATGGGTACTTCAACTATTCTGCATCCGTTCTTTGAGGCTTCGATTATTATTTCACTTGAAACAGCATATCTATCGCATGTGATTTTTATTTTGGATGCACATTCTCTATTCAAACACCGCAGACCACTCTGGGAATCAGTGACGTATTTCCTTGCAAATATCGCTGTTATGAAGTCGAGAACAAAATTTCCAAAGCGCTTTACAAAAGGCATTTCACTTATATCTCCTTTCAATCTTGAGCCCACGGCAAAATCTGCTCTTCCCTCTGCAACCGGCTTCATTACTCTTAGGGCATCATCAACTAAATGCTGGCCATCTGCATCGAAGGTCAGTATTAATTCAGCTTCTTTAAGGAGGGCATACTTTATCCCCGTCCCCAATGCTCCCCCAAGCCCTCTGTTTACGAGGTGTGTTAACACTACCACGCCTTTTTCTTGGGCCACTTCTCTGGTTCTATCCCTGCTTCCATCGTTTACCACCACAATCTCTTTTCCTTTAAAATACTGGAGTAGCTCCTCTAAGACGCTGCCGATGGTCTTTTCTTCGTTGTAAGCGGGTACAACAACGTATGTTTTAAGCAGTCTTTTGAAGAGCCCGACGGCTTCTTTGACATTTGCCACTTCAAAGTTTGCATCTTCTTCAATTTTAAAGCTCATCCTTCCGCTTTCGTTGGAGGTTATAAGTACACTCAGGCACCTTAGTTCTTTTGCCGGGAGCAGGTCATATCCATGATCTCCCACTACAACTACTTTTGTTGGTGGGACATTAAAATGCTCCAGTATTGTTTTTAAATGGCCAACGTTGGGCTTTACATCCTCCGGAGGCACGTCATCCCTGGTAACTACAAGATCAAAAAATTCCTCGATGCTATGTTTTTTTAGCACATATTCTGTGGCCTTCCTGGAGCTCCTAGTCATCAGGGCGATTTTTATTCCATTTTCTTTTAAAAGCTCTAGCAGTTCTCTGGAACCTTCGAACAAATAGCTGTCCTTAGCCCTTTCTACTTCCAGTTCAACGAGGAATGAATGCAGATATTCAAAATCCATACCCGTAGTTTGGGATATCTTGAACAGGGTTTCATACATAGGGGTTAGGTCGCCAATGAGCTCCTTTGGTATTCCCTCCATCTCAAGCCTCTCTCTTAATCTCTCCTTTACCTCTGCAAAGTCCATTGGAGCGCCCACAAGGGTTCCATCGAGATCGAAGACAACCAACTGAATGTCCATGCTTTTTCACCCTGTGACATTTCTTATAAGCGGAAGAGTTATTAAGTCCTTGCTTAATTTAGCTTGGGTGGTTATAATGATAACGCCCGTTGTGGGTTTTATCCTTTCCCTTCTCCTTACTCCCTACATCGGCTCGTTAATGAGAAAAGCCGGCATAGTTGGAAGGGACATTCATAAGCTGGACAAACCTGAGGTTCCAGAGATGGGAGGCATTGTTCTTTTACTCGTATTGCCTCTAAGTCTTGCATCTCTTCTAAATGAAACCCTCGCAAAGGCTCTTTTAGTGTTCCTCCTCTTTGGGGTTATAGGTATAATAGATGACACGACCCAGCTTAAACAATCTCATAAAGTTCTGCTATCTTTGCTGATCTCCTCAATAGTAATCTCGATACACATAAATACTGATCTGGATATTCTGGTGGCTTCCTTTGAACTGGGCCTACTCTACTATCTCTTTGCAATCCTTTTCATAACCGGCTCTGCCAATCTGGTGAACCTTCTGGCGGGATTCAATGGGCTGGAGGTGGGGACCTCCGCTATAGCCCTCTTCTTTTTGGGATTGGTAACCTCTGAAAATGCCCAAATCTTGGCATTGACGGGAAGTGCTGTGGCCTTTGGATTTTTGTGGTGGAATAAATACCCTGCCAGAATCTTCCCTGGGGACACTGGAACGTTGGCCCTTGGGGCATTAATAGGGCTGGTTGGCATCTTAGGTAAAGTTGAAGTATTTGCAGCGTTTCTGCTACTACCCCATTTCGTGGACTTCCTCCTCAAGTCAAAAATACGATTTAAAGGCAGGCCTTTGGGGAGAACAGAAGTTTTGGAGGATGGAACTTTAAAAGCACCCCCTTACCTGAGCTTTCTGGGTTTGCTGATGAGACTAAAGAAAGTAAAAGAACCCCAACTAGTTGCCATGGTCTGGGGGATAGAAACAGTCTTAGGCATTATTGTCCTTCTTCTTCATCAATTACTTTGACCATTCCGAAACCATAGCTGGTTTTTTCTCCAAAACCGTTTTCGTACCCGAACTTTGCTATCTCCTTCGACCCATAATACCGAAAAACCATCAGAGAGCCTCTGTAATAAGTCTTACCCACCTTTATCCTGACGGGTTTGAATTTTATGACATCAAGGTGGAAGTCGGTGTCCTTTGGGAGTATACCATTTATCTCTGAAAACTTTGTAAGCATTATTTTCCTGAGTTTGTCTTGGAATCCTTCGTTGTTTGGATAAAGATCCCATATCTTTATCTTATTGTCCTCAAACTTGGCTGTCCTAACAACTATGGGGCTCAACGTTGAAAAAAGCGTTCCATCCTTTATCTTTGGCTCCCGGAGTATTTTTATCTCGGTCATGGAGAACATTGCATCTCCAACTTTCAGAATGGGGTTGGAGATAAACCCCTCTGCAATTGCCTTTATGATTTGGGTGAAAGAAGATGAAACATATAGTGATATGTCATTCGAGAGCACTTTAATTCCTTTATCGGGAATAATCTCCCTCTCTCTAATCATTATCCTGGAAAAGGTGAAGTAATCCCTATACTCCGTTTGAAACATCTCAGCTAAGTCTGGCTCCGCAAGGAAAATCTTTTCGAGCAGCTGGTCGTGAATTTCATCGTTATAATTAAACGGCACTATAGCATTCTTATTTTCAGGTTTAAGTTTGATTTCAATTCTCATCAACCAACCCTCCGCTCCAAATAATATCTTTGCTTTTGATGTTAATAAGAATTTCGAATGCAGATTGTCTTTCTGCTTATTTTCCAAAAGGGTAAAAGCCTCTCAAGGACAAACTTTTTAAAGTCCTTTTATCACCCACTATTGGCAATCTTATAAGGGACGGCTGGCAGCAGCTGGCCGTCACCGGGAGGTGTTGGAAATGGCAAGGTTGCATGCAAGAAAGAGAGGAAAGTCTGGATCAAAGAAGCCACCGAGGACTGCTCCACCCACATGGGTGGAATACACTGCTGAGGAAGTTGAAAATCTTGTTGTTAAACTTAGGAAGGAAGGCTACAGTGCTGCCATGATAGGCACTATTTTGAGGGATCAATACGGAATTCCGAGTGTTAGGCTCATCACCGGCAAGAAAATAACCAAGATACTCGAAGAGAACGGCCTTGCTCCGGAGATTCCAGAGGATTTAATGTTCCTCATTAGAAAGGCAGTCAAGCTTAGGAAGCACTTAGAACAGCATCCCAAAGACCTTCATTCAATGAGGGGTCTTCAGCTTACTGAGAGCAAGATCAGGAGACTTGTAAAGTACTACAGAAGAACAGGAAAGCTACCGGCCAATTGGAGATACGATCCGGAGCAAGCAAAGCTTCTCGTTCGCTGATTTTCACCTTTTCCTTATTAAGGTGGTATAATGGATAAGAACGCATTTTTGGAGAAGGTTAGGGAAGGTGCAGAGCTAATAAAGATGCATATTGAGTTAGGCCATACTATCCGTATTATTTCACACAGGGATGCGGATGGCATAACCGCCGGTGCAATTCTAGCAAAAGCCCTTGCTAGGGAAGGTGCGAATTTTCATCTCAGCATAGTGAAACAGCTTGGGGAAGATACGTTAAAAGAGCTTGCAGAAGAAAAGCAAAAAATTTATGTTTTCAGTGATCTTGGAAGCGGGTCTATAAAGCTGATTGAGAACTATCTAAGGGATGCCAGTGTTGTTATAGCGGATCATCACCCTCCAGAAGATGGCGAAATCGAACAAGAAAACCATATACTTGTAAATCCCACCCAATTTGGAGCGGATAGCGTTAGAGACTTGAGCGGTTCCGGTGTGGCCTACTTCATAGCAAGGGCCATAAACGAAAGAAACAAAGATCTAAGCTACTTGGCTTTGGTTGGTGCAGTTGGTGATATGCAAGAGCTCGATGGACAATTTCATGGAATGAACATTGATATAATAGAAGATGCAAAAGAGCTGGACTTGATAGAACTCCGTAAAGAGCTGAGGCTCTTTGGAAGAGAAACCCGGACTTTGGCTCAGATGCTCGCTTATGCATCAAATCCAGAACTTCCGGGTGTTACAGGGGATTTGAGAAATGCAATAGAATTCCTGCGCAGCAAGGGCTTTGATCCAGATATGAGGTACTGGCAGCTTAGAGAAGAAGAAAAAAGAAAGCTCCACGATGCACTTGTTATTCACTTGATTAAGAACAACGCTTCTAAAGAGGACATTGACAGGCTTATCGGTGACGTTGTGCTGATTAAGCTCTATTCTGAAGGAGACCCTAGGCATGAGGCAAGGGAATTTGCTACCCTCCTAAATGCTACGGGAAGGCTTAAAACGGGCACTTTGGGCGTTGCAATATGTCTGGGGGACGAGAAGGCATTCAAAGATGCATTAAAACTCGTGGACGAGTACAAGAGGGAGCAAATAGAGATGAGGAAATACTTGATACAAAACTGGAGCAATGCAGTTGAAAAAGAACATGTCTACATATTCTACGCCGGCAAAAACATCAAAGACACAATGGTCGGAATAGCGGCAACAATGGCGATAAATGCCCAGCTTGCAAAACCAGAAAAGCCTGTAATCGTTTTAGCGGACAGTGAAGAGGACGGATTGATAAAGGGTTCCGCTAGAACAACAAAAAGAGGAATTGAAAAAGGATACAACTTGGGAGAAGCCTTAAGAAAAGCCGCAGAAATTCTTGGAGGAGAAGGAGGAGGGCATGCAATAGCAGCGGGCATAAGAATTCCCAAAGATAAAATAGATGAATTTGCTGAACTAATAGACAAGCTCCTTGAAGAGCAGAATTCAAGCGGTGGGACGGATGAAAATTAAAGCTAGGGCGGAGATAATTTGGGAGTGCGGGGATGAAAGCATCGCCAGGGCAATCGCCGAGGCCGTTGAGGTGGACAATCTGAATCTACCAGAAAACTTTAAATTTAGAACCTACTGGGAAGATGGTAGGGTCATAACAAAAGTTAAATACCTTGGTGAGATTGAAAGCTTGATAGTGGCGCTGGATGATTTGGTGTTTTCAATCAAGATCGCTGAGGATGTCATAAAGAAATGAAATTGGAGGTGTTAAGATGGCAAAGGCTAACCCAAGGAAGAGGGCTGCCACTGCAAGGGATAAGTGGAAGCTTAAGGACTGGTATATAGTTTACGCTCCAGAGTTTTTCGGGAGCAAGGAAATTGGGTTAACTCCCGCAGACGATCCCGAAAAGGTAAAGGGAAGAGTAATTGAGACCACTTTGAAGGATTTAACCGGGGATTTCACGAAGGGTCAGGTAAAGCTTTACTTCCAGATTTACGACGTTAAGGGGCAGAACGCCTATACTAAATTTAAGGGCCACAAGTTGGCGAGAAGTTACATAAGAAGCCTTGTAAGGAGAAGAACCACAAGGATAGATGGTATATTCAACATAACAACAAAGGACGGCTACAAGCTTAGAGTTATGGGTATGGTTATAGCAATAAGAAGAATCCAAACAAGCCAGGAGAGGGCTATCAGAGAGATAATGGAAAACATAATCCGCAAGAAGGCAGAAGAGCTTAACTTCACGGACTTTGTGCTTGAGGCAGTTAATGGAAAAATGGCGGCAGAGATAGCAAGGGAGGCCAAAAAGATATACCCACTCAAGAGGGCTGAGATAAGAAAGATAAAGGTTCTCGCAGAGCCAGAGGCTTGATTATTTCTCTTTTCTCTCAGCTTTTGGTGGTTTTCATGAAGTTTCTAATTAAAACCCAGCGGGGAATGGAGGCTGTTGCTGCCAATTACATTAAGGATGCTCTTGAGGATGCCAAAGTTTGGATAGCCCCTCAGGGGTATTCTGGTCTTGTTCTTGTGGAAAGTGAAGATAAAGATGCAGAACAAAAGCTTTTTGATATTCCCGAGATTGAAAGAGTTATCCCCGTGCTATTTGAAGTGCCAGCAACAATTGAAGACATCTTAAGCGTCTCAGAGCAAATAGCTGCTTACATAAAGGAAGGCGAAAGTTTTGCAGTAAAAACTAAAAGAAGAGGAAAGCATGGGTTCTCAAGTGTTGATGTTAACATAGCTCTCGGCGGGAAGATAAAAGAGCTTACAAATGCCGAAGTTGATTTAACTTTCCCAGATAAAACGGTCTTAGTGGAGATCATAGGGGATAGGGCTTACATATCCATAACCGGAAGGGAGGAGTGGAAGAAGTTTACTCCAGAGAAGATAGACGCAAGAAAGCTCTTTAAAAAAGTTACAATAGTTCAGATGCCCTACTGGGGCGATTACAAGGCCTGTAGAAATTTTGGAGAGAAAATCGGGAGAGCCGCTCAAGCTTTTGAGGTGAAAGAGCTTATTATAGCACCTAAAGATAAGATGGATGCCTATGAGCTGATGGAATTTATACAAGGAGTAAAAATCGGTCAGGAATCCAGGCATCAGATTCAGCGAGAGGCGTACCCCTGGAAAGTGGAAAAAGTCCCAGTTAGTGTGTGGGATCTTTATCAGGTTGTAAGGGACAAAAGACGAAACAAAAGGTTGCTTATAATAACCGACCCAAAGGGAAACAGCGTTTCTGAAATAAAAGATAGCTTGGCAAAAGACCTCTACTATGCTAAAGAAGTTGTTGTTTTTATAGGCTCGAGGGAAGGCATCCCGAGGGGACTTTTTAGATACGCAGACTACGTCATTGATCTTGCCCCTTATATGACTTTTGCAACAGAACACGGAATTCCAGCTGCTCTAATTGCTCTCTGGACAATCTACGAGGAGGAATTGAGAAAAGAAGAAGGCAAAAGATAGCTCAGATCCTAAGGTCGTCATCACGATTCAGCAATCCGCCATCTCATCACAGCAGGGAGAGGAAAATTACCCCTCCAATTATTCCCCCTATGATGGTGGCTAAAAAGTTTGTGTGATGGTTGTTTATAACCCCCTTATTCTCAAGTGTCGCACCGAGTAAGCTATCAATGTTGCACCCTATAAACCCACCAAGGGTTACCGCAAAGAGCATTTCCATTTTTTGAGGGGTTAAAAACACCGCAAAGAGGCCTATGATGAATGCTCCAATTAGGGCTATGAGCTCACCCTGCCATGAGATAGCCCCGTTTTCTCCCACATTTGCTGGCTTTAGATTTGTTATCATTTTTGGGGCTTTACCGAATATTTTCCCCAGTTCACTGGCAAGAGTGTCAGCATTTGCAGTTGCTATTGCGGAAAACGTAGCTGCCCAGAAGAGGTCTTGCTTGGTGTAGTACTCAATTAGCAAAAATATTACAGCGGCAAGACCATTTCCAAGAACGTTCTGCCAGCTTCTTATCCCATTTCCTTCTTGAGCGATTCCTTTTTTGACTTTTTCTGCAAGACGGTACTTGGTCGCAAAAACTCCAAGAAGGACAAAGGTAAGTAACGCCAAAAACGGAAAAATCCCCCCAAATACGATGGTCATTACCCCAATAAGTGCAGCTGCTATAGTGCCTTTGGCATCGAGGGCCTTTAGTTTATACGCTAAAGCTCCCAATAATGCAATTACTGCAACCGTGGCAATGTTCATTGTACTCACCGCTTATGACTCTGTCGGTCTCTCCTATCCGGGCTTTTATTAGCTTTTCTCTTACTTATTGCCGAAAAAAGAGAAGTTTTCAGACGAGCTCAAATTTGACAACTTCTGTTATGAATGTTACGTCAACCCTTTCCACGTTCTTGAGTCTTCCGGTTATTTCCGTTATTTTTTTCTCAACTTCCTTCATGTCTTTTGGTACCAAGAGGTGAACTACGAGATTATGAGCTCCAATGGCCCTCTCTATTACCTTAATATCTTCATCGTTTTTAAGAACTTCTATCTGTTCTTCCAGTGAAGTTCCGGGAGTTAGTGTTATTCCAAGTATTACGTATATGTATCCAAGCTTGTCAAAATCCGGGATAATTGTGTATTTCTTTATTATTCCCTCCCGCTCCAACCGCTCCAAGCGTCTTGAAACTCTTTGACGAGTTGTATTTAGGTATTCCGCAAGTTGCCTGTAGTTTAGTCTTGCATTTTTTGAAAGCAATTTTATTATCTGCAAATCAAATTTGTCAATTTTTTTCCTCATGTACAACCACCCTCACACATTTTTGTTACCAATTTATATAAATATTTCGAAAAATCCTTAACGGAGTGATGAATGAACAGAAATTTTGTCGAATAATAAGTTGCAGAGATTCAGCCTTTATCACCCCATCTATCCCTATCCCTCGTTGAGTACTTGGAGATGCTCTCAAGAAGTGCCTCTTCCGCATTTATTCCATAATAGTTCGCGATGCATAAAAGAGCGAACAGTACATCGCCGATTTCTTCCTTAATTTTCTTCTTTTCTCCCTTTTCTTTAATACCCTCAAATTTTAACATTTCTCTCGATAACTCTCCGAGCTCTTCAACAACCGCACCAAGCATTTCAAAGGGCTCCCAGTATCCGCCAAAACTCTTTATCACTCTATCGACTTCCCTTTGAATTCGCTCCATGACCCTCACCAAGTAAAATAAAGTTTTAAAGAAGCTCCTTTTCCATCACGTTAACATATTTCTTAAGCTCCTCAAGGTTTGTCCTGTAGAATCTGAGCTTTCCTTCCCTTCTCTCGTGTAGGAGATTCATTCCTTTAAGGGTCCTGAGGTGATGACTTATGAGGGTCTGATCCTGGTTCAATGCCTTTGCTATCAAGCAAACGCACATCCATTTGTTTTTGAGCATTTTTAGTATCCCCGCTCTTATTGGGTTTGATAGAACTTTCAAGAACTCTATTAAATCATTGGAAAGCTCAGTTTCGACTTCTTCCTCCAAATCCAGTATCTCACACGAAGCTAAGCATTTTTGCACGGTTCTTCTCTGCTTTTCGTTTAAGCCCTCAAGAAGTTCCCTAACCTTCATGGGGAGTCACCAGAGTATTTAGGAAAATCAACATTTATAAAAATTTTCATATGAATTCTAACTTCACTCGATTATCACTATTTCGATTTCTTTCCCTTCGCTGTTGTAGGCTTTTACGCTCTCTTCCTTGAAGGGATATGCGATTATTATATGAACTCCTCCGAATTTGGAGAAAAAGCTCACGTCTGCTTGAGAAGGCCTTGAAGAAGGAACTGGATGCGAGTGAACTGTTCCCTTTATGTTTTCATCGTGGGGCAATAGCCATGTGTCGAAATAAACGGAACTTTTCCCGAAATAGCCCTTTGGAATTATGAGGACTTCCTCAAAGATTCCATCCTTTTCTCTTAGAAATCCCCCAAATTCGTTGGGATAAAAATCCCTCGCTAGTTGTAGGAGATACTCCAAAAGTTCTTTCCTAATCTTTACCTTCATTTTTTCTCTCCTCCAGCATGTCAAGTGGGGAGTAAAGAGTATAGCCTTGTTTTCCCCTTACCAGCTGACATGCCTTGTCTACTTCTTTTTTAATTCCATTCCATAGCTCTGGGTTACCTTCTTTAAACTCTTCCAGTAATGCTTTGAGTTTCTCTTTGTATTTTACAACCTCTGGATCACTTCTCAATTTTTCTGGTTTCTCATCCTTTAGTTCTTTTTCAATTATATAGGTTCCTAAGAATGCAGCTGGAAACCTGGAAACTGGAAATACAAGGAACAAAGCAGAATGAAGTGGTGTGGGGGTATATTCGGTTATTGAGTTTAGTCCTTTTCCTAGAATCCCATATCTCTTTGGTATTACCCTTTTTCTTGTGAAGATTATGCTCTTCCAGAGCAGTTTTTTCTTGGATTCTAACTCCACGTACCCCTCGTGAACAAGTTCAGCTATTGTAGCCCCTACAACAGAATAAGCAACGTCATAACCGTCGTATCTCTTCTGCCACTGGAAATACTTGGCACCCTTCCTAATTGAAGGGTTCTCCCTCGCAAAATCTTCGAGGAATAATAGCACAACAAGGGCCGGGCTGAGTTCCTCCATGCTCTTCCCCTTATTTATTCCTCGTCACAACGCTATAAATCTATCCCAAGAAGACTTTTAAACCTCCCGCTTTACCTCTATTCGTGCGGGCATACTCGCCTTTCCCGAGAAGAAGTGGGAGAACTATCTTGATTATTAAAGAGCCAGCAGGTTGCTTTAACGATCTATATAGCACTGAATTCCTCCCTTTAACAAAAGGGGGCCAATCTTCCTCGTCGGAAATAGTAATAAAACCAAAGAAGTTATTATTGAATTCATTGAAAATCTCAGATTATGAGGGCTGGCTTGACCGAGTAGTGAGGATTTCTCGAGAGTTTTTGGGACACTGCTTCGCTCTATTATAGAAAAAGCCAGCTTTAACCCCTTATCACGAGTCCTCAAAGCCTTGGGTATCTTAACCTCCGTTGTTGATACACTCTTAAAGAGATTTTGCTGTTTTCAGGTTCTCCAAGACCGCTATGGGCTATTATCACAGTTCTCACTTACAACTTAAAAGTTAGAAGGAAGGACTATTCAAGCCCTTTCAATCTCTTTTCAATTACACTCCATATCCCCGGGTACTTTTCCCTTATTGCCTTTTCCAAGAGCTTGCTTGCTTCGTCTGAGATGCTGAATTCTGGAATAGTTTTCCTCAGATATCTAAGCACTGCCGCAGCCTCGGGGGACCACAAGGTAATCCTTGGATTCTTTAAAGCCTCCTGCAAACTTCTTTCGAGTGCTTCCCCATTTATCTCCTCCTTTGGAGGGCTCTCTAAGTCGGGCATCGGCTCGGAGATTATTGCTTCCAGTCCCCTTCCAAGGGCCTTTTTCTTCTTCATGCACCATCAACCTCCTCGGCGAGCTTCATATATGCCTTAGCACCTCTGCTGTCAGGCGCATATAGAAAAATTGGCTTTCCATGGGAAGGCGCTTCAGCCAGCTTTACGTTTCTTGGGATCATAGTTCTGAACACCTTTTCTCCAAATATCCTCTTTACTTCTTCCCTGACTTCCTTGGATAAATTGGTTCTTTTATCGAACATAGTGATTAAGAACCCCCTAATCTCGAGGGGAATACCCAATCTTTCCCTAACAAGTTTTATCGCCTTTAGCAGGAGACCGATTCCTTCTAAGGCATAATATTCTGCCTGAATTGGTATTATCACTTCATCGCTGGCGACAAGAGAATTCATCGTTAAAATGCCGAGGGAAGGAGGGGTGTCTATTATGACGTAGTCGTAATCATCCTTAATTTTAGCGAGCTTGTTTCTTAGGATGTACTCTCTCCCTATTTGGCTGCTGAGTTCAATCTCAGCACCGCTCAGTGCAATGTTGCTTGGAATCAGCTCAAGCCCCTCTATTTCAGTGGAAATTATTGCATCTTCAGTGTCCACTTCGTCTAAGATCACGTTGTAGATAGTTGGAGTAGCATCTCTAAACCCAAGTCCGATCGTCGTTGCTCCTTGAGGATCCATATCAACGAGAAGAACCCTTTTTCCTTTGAGTGCCAATGCGGCTGAAAGGTTTATTGCGGTGGTGCTCTTTCCTACTCCACCCTTTTGATTTGCAATACTTATCACCGGCATGCCATTATCTACGAGCTTGGAAGTTATAAATCTTGGCAGTTATAAGATATAAGTTATAACTTATAAGTTAGATGAACCGAAAGAATAATAACCTTCCTTAACGTACAGCATCAATGCGCTGATGTACTAAGGGGGTGATTGAATGCCCGAGTTCAACTATAGGCGCATTTTCCTGCTCGGGTTTGGGTTCTTTGGAATAAGTATAATATGGTCTCTGTACAATGCATACATCCCGATCTTTCTTCAAGACACATTTAGGATGAGCAGGACTGTTACTGGTTTCGTCATGACCATCGATAACCTCTTTGCGGTGCTGCTGTTGCCTTTCCTCGGTGCTTTGAGCGATAAAACAAGAACAAGAATAGGCAGAAGAAAGCCCTACATCCTTCTTGGAGCTCCTTCAGCAGCGTTGCTCTTTGCACTTATTCCAGTAGCGAGAAGATATGAGAACCTTGCGCTCTTCATGGGTACGATAGTCTTCATGAACTTCTTCATGGCACTGTTTCGTTCTCCTGTAATAGCCTTCATGCCAGACATAACTCCAAGTGAAAAGAGAAGCCAAGCAAATGGAATCATAAACTTTATGGGAGGCATTGGAGCGCTTTTGGCTTACTTTGGGGGGAAGCTTCTCTATGACATAAACTATGCCTATCCATTCTTTGTTGGAGCGGCGATAATGCTCATCGCCAACCTCCTTGTAGTTTTCTTTGTACCAGAACCAAAAGAATACTGCCTTCCCGGGGAGAAAATAAACCTCAAGAAGCTCATAAAGGAGACCTCAAAGAAAAGCTTTGGTGAACTCAAAGAGAACCTCAAGGACGTATTTGCAAGTAAAGAAAAGAGCCTGCTCTTTATTTTACTCTCGATATTCCTCTGGTTCATTGCCTTTAATTCAGTGGAGACATTTTTCACAAGCTACGCCAAGTACCATCTTGGGATTGAAGAAAGCACTGGGGCGTTCATGATGGGGGTTGTTTCCCTAAGCTTCATGCTATTTGCAATTCCAGCTGGATTCATCGGAGGAAGGATAGGAAGAAAGAAAACAATAACCATGGGCTTAGTGCTTACAACAGCTGTAATGGTATTAGCTTATCTTTTGGGAGAGGCTTCAAAACCCCAGAGCAGTGCATTGACGGACCCCGTGGTGCTTAAATTCATGGTGCTCTTTTTCTTTGGCGGCATTGGCTGGGCGATGATAAACGTTAACTCCCTTCCAATGGTCGTCGACATGACTACGGAAGAGAAGCTTGGAGGTTACACCGGGCTCTATTATTTCTTCAGCCAAGCGGCAAACCTTGTAGCTCCGCCTTTAGCAGGTGCATTTTTAGATGTCATTGGTTACAGTACTCTGCTGCCCTTTGCGGCAATTTTCTTCATATTGGCCACCATAACGGTTCAATTCGTTAAAAGAGGAGACATAAAAGGAAAAGTTGGCGATGTTTATGAGCTGATACCGGATATGGACTGAGGTGATGAGAATGGAGAGGAAAAAGTTTAGCTGGGGTGTTGTAATAGGATTGGCACTGTTGGGCTTCAGCAGAAGCACAGGATGGGCATTAAACAAGGGGCTCTCCTTCCCCTTACTTTCCAGCTATACGGAATCGGCATTCGTTAAAGGTACAATTCTTGCCCTCGAAGGATTCATTGGGATTCTAATCCCACCTCTACTCGGCTATTACAGCGATACCCTTAAATCAAAACACGGGAGGAGAAGGCCATTCATAATGATGGGTGGCCTTCTCGCTGGCATTGCGGTGTTGGTAATCTACACAGGCTATGCCCTTGAGATTCCTTTGGCAGGGTTTGCGCTTACATTGGCAGTATTTTACTTTTCCATGCACATCTACACAGCTCAATTCAGAGCTTTGATGCCAGACACCACAGAGAGCGGGGAGCGGGGAAAAGCCAGTGGAGTCATAACCTTATTTGAATGGGCGGGCAATCTCTTTCTTTTTGGACTCGCTGGATTTTTAATAGCCAAAGCAGTGGCAGAAACGGGGGAGAGTGAGAGCATAAAAGCTTTAGCTCAAACTCCTTACCTTAAGATACCTTTTATTGTGACATCGCTCTTCCTCATAGGGGCTGCTTTGTTCGTTTACTTCATAGTTAGAGAGCCAAAGGCACTTGAAATCATGGAAGATGAAAGCCTGATGAACTACCTCAAGAGCATCGTTACGAACAGGGACTTCCTCAAATTCTATGCTGCCCAGACCCTTTGGTGGATGAGCTTTGAGTTTGTGGCTATATTCCTCTATGGGATACTTGCTTTTATCCTCCATGGAAGTGCAAGTGAAGAAAACGTAAAAGCCGTTACCTCACTCGGCCTTTATTTAATGGCACTGTTCAATGTGACCGTCTTGCTTGGAGCCCTGCCTGGAGGTTTAATTTACGACAAAATCGGAAGGAGATTGAGCATCATAGTGGGCGGAATTGTGTTTGCTATGCCCCAGCTGTGGGGATGGTTCATAAAAACCCAGACCCAAATAGTGGTGGCACTTGGGCTTGCTGGACTTGGCTGGGGAATACTGATGGCGGCGTCATATCCAGTTATCGGAGATTTGTTAACCCGGTACGAGAAAGAAGCATTTACTGGAAGATACTATGGATTCTTTGAGGCAACACGTTCCTTGCCTGTATTGCTGGCTGGAACAATAGGTGGAGCCATAGTTGATTTAGCAGGAGGAAACTATAGAGTTTTATTCCCCATAGGAGCTATCATGGTGCTGGTGGCAATGCCAATGATATGGAGCATGAAAAAACTTGAGGTGGATAAGAAATGATTCCAGAGATAATCCTCCTTGCCTTGGCTTTGTTCTTTGCTTTTATCTTTGTCGTGGCTTATAAGATGGTCACTCCCCCCAGAGAAATCAAGGATTGGACGCCCAGAGATGCAGGGATTGAGTATGAAGAGATAACCGTACCTACTTCCGATGGGCTCAAGCTCAAGGGATGGTGGATAGATAGAGGAAGCGAAAAAACGATAATCCCCCTTCACGGATACACCTCAAGCAGATGGGGCTTCTACATAATTCCAATGATAGAAACCCTCGCAAAAAGCGGCTATAACGTTCTGGCCTTCGACTTTAGGGCCCACGGGGAAAGTGAAGGCAAATACACTACCGTAGGAGACAGAGAGCTTGTGGACCTTATCTCTGCTATCGATTGGCTTAAAAAAGAGAAACCCAGCAGTGCCAAGCGCATTGGTCTAATAGGCTACTCCATGGGCGCCATGGTGGCTATTAGGGCTCTTGCAGAAGATGAAAGAGTGTGCTGTGCCGTTGCCGATAGTCCCCCTATGTATCTTGACAGGACGGGGGCCAGAAGTCTGAAATACTTTGCAAACCTGCCCGAATGGCTTTACTACTTTGTGAAGCCCATATCAAAGATGATCACCGGTGCTAAGGAGGTAAATCCAATGGGATATGCCGGCAGAGTCAAGAAGCCCCTCCTTTTGATAGCGGGCAGAAAAGATCCAATAGTCAAGGTTGAAGAAATTAAAGAGTTTTATGAAAGCAACAAGAAGATAAATCCAGATGTTGAGCTTTGGATCACTGAAGCGGCACACGTAAGGACGATTCAGCTTATGCCTGAGGAGTATAAGGGAAAGGTTTTGCAGTTTTTTGAGAAATACCTCTGATTCCTTTCTTCACTCCCAGTGAAAACAATGCTTAAGTATTTCCCTCCTTTAAGATCATTCGGGTGAGAAAATGAGAGTCAAGGTAGGAATTAACGGCTACGGGACTATAGGAAAGAGGGTTGCTTACGCAGTTTCAAAACAGGATGATATGGAGCTAATAGGGGTTACAAAGACGAAGCCAGACTTTGAGGCTTATCGTGCTAAAGAGCTCGGAATACCTGTCTATGCAGCATCCAGTGAATTTTTACCGAGATTTGAAAAGGCTGGATTCGAGGTAGCGGGCACTCTCGAGGACCTGCTTGCGAGGGTGGACGTAATCGTAGATGCCACACCCGGAGGAATGGGTGAAAAAAACAAACCCCTCTACGAGAAAACGGGGGTTAAGGTGATATTTCAAGGGGGAGAGAGAGCGGAAGTTGCAGAAGTTTCCTTTGTTGCACAGGCAAACTACGAAAAGGCCCTTGGCAAGGACTACGTTAGGGTTGTCTCCTGCAACACCACCGGCTTAACGAGGACCCTCAACGCAATAAAGGATTATATCGACTACGTCTATGCCGTAATGATCAGAAGGGCCGCTGATCCCAATGACATTAAGAGAGGCCCAATCAATGCAATAAAACCCAGCGTTGAGGTCCCATCACACCACGGCCCCGATGTTCAGACGGTCATTCCAATAAACATCGAGACAATGGCATTTGTCGTACCAACCACATTAATGCACGTCCACAGCGTAATGGTAGAGCTCAAAAAGCCCCTTACAAGGGAAGATATCATCGACATCTTCGAAAACACCACGAGAGTTCTGCTCTTTGAGAAGGAGAAGGGTTTTGACAGCACGGCCCAGCTGATAGAGTTTGCAAGGGATTTGCACAGGGAGTGGAACAATTTATACGAGATAGCGGTGTGGAAGGAGAGCATTAGCGTTAAGGGCAACAGGTTGTTCTACATTCAAGCGGTGCATCAGGAGAGTGATGTGGTCCCAGAGAACGTTGATGCCATAAGGGCAATGTTTGAGCTTGCGGATAAATGGGAGAGCATCAAAAAGACCAACAAGAGCCTTGGGATTTTGAAGTGAAGCCAAAGCTTTTATAGCCTTCTATAAATTTTTTGTCATGGAGGCTGAAGAATACATCATTATTTTTGGATTAATCTTAATCGTTGCCTTTTTCCTCTTCCCAAGCGAAACTATCTCTGGAACTTTTTGCGAAGGGGATTACGGGAAGCTTAGCAATTACGATGTAAGCGTTCAGAATGGGTTTTTGAAAGTTTATCTAAAGGGAGAGGAAATTTTTACTGCAAAGGGGGAGCGAATCTTTGTCAGAAAAGCAGATATCAAGTACTCCATCTCAGATGAATGTTATGAAGTGAGCATAAGGGAAAAGCCTGAGAAAGCTCTCTACCTCTTTGTTGTTGGAATCATTCTAATTGGGATAGCTTTCTATTACATTGCCTTTTTGCGCTACCGTTAAATCCCAAGTTTTTCCTTCACTTCTTCTGCAGTGAGCCCTTTAACTAGCAAATCTTTCTCCCTACTTGCCTCTCCCCTCAAAAGGACAACATCCGCTCCGAGGAGCTTCGAGAAGAACTTAACAACTTCCTTATTTGCCTTTCCTTCTACTGGCGGAACTTTTACCTTGACCTTCAGCCTTTTCCGCCATTCATCTATGCCCTCAATTTCAGTTTTCTTTGCATTTGGCTGCACATATATTTGGATTATCACTCCTTCTTTGGCGTCTTTTATCGTTGTAATCACCGTAAAGTATTTGAGAGGAGAAAATATTTAAAGGTGAGGGGCTCAATGAGGGCACTGATAATTTCTCTTGTCATGCTACTTTTTCTTCCCTTAGCAAGTGCAGCTCAGCTAACATTTGTCGGGGATGAAAGCCTAAAAGAACTCCCTGGCTCTGGAACTCCAGATGATCCATACCTTCTTGGAAATCTCTTCATAAATGCCAGTAATGACACCGCTATTTTAATCAAAAACACGAGTGCATTCCTTTTAATAAAAAACGTGAGCATAGTGGGAGAAAACAAGCGCCCGGGAATAATTCTTGAGAATGTAAAAAACGTCAGGATTGAGAATGTACGAATAGTTAGATGCAGTTATGGAATAAAGATTATTAACTCCGGGAACATCACGGTTGCCAATAGCACATTTGAGGGAAATCTGTACTGCTATTGGAAAAGCGAATTTGCTGGGGACGCTGATTGCAAAGGCGGAGCAATTTTTGCCGACTATTCAAGAAACCTGCGCATAATAAATAACTCCTTTGTCCCCCATTCCTACCTCTTTTCAAACATATATGGGGTGTATCTGGTAATGGTCGAGAACTCCACGATTTATGGCAATAGATTTGTGAGCTCCGTCAAGTGCTTTCCATCGGCAGCATTTGGTGGGTACTGTAAAGGAGCGGCTTGCGAATGAGACGTTTGAAGGATTTTTAGGCAACTACTGGGATTCTTACAGTGGATCCGATGAAGATGGTGACGGTGTTATAGAGCAACCTTTCAAAGTGGATAGGTATCCATTGGTCCTCCCCTCAGAAAACTACGAGATTCTGGGCTTAGTGAGGGAAGAATTAAACACTACCACAAGCCCAACACAGGTTTCTTCACCGTTGAATATTTCATCCCCTTCTGCTCCATCCCCACAAGAAGAAAATTTCAGGTATATAAGCCTCGTCTTAATAGTATTGGGGGTGGTTCTATTCATCCTCTGGAGAAGAAAGTGAGTACTTCCAGACAACTTCGGGAGGAAATGATCCCTCCCTGAATTTTTCTACGATTTCTCTCGCTTTTGAATATGCGAAGTCAAACGTTTCTTTGTCTATAAGCTCATAGAGAAGTGCCATCTCAAGCTCCTCCTCATCAAGGAGGAAGATTTCTCCATTGGGGAAAATGAAAATGTCCAAGAACAAATCCAGCATCTCCAAGGTGTTACCCTCTCGCTTGGTATAAGATAGGATATCAACGTATAAGCCCTTAAAATTGCCTTCCTTATCGTAAACTTTCAGTATATCATAGTTCTCGCCAATAAAGGCAAAATATATCATGGTGTATCCGTTCTCTATGACCTTGACACCGTTTACAAAAAGCGGAGTAAGCATTCCTTCAAACTTAGATTTCGCAACGATTATATCTCCTAAGTCCGCAATGAGCTCATCTTCTCTTTCGAGAATTCTGTTTGGAATGCGCTTGTATATGAGATGGATTTTCTTCATCCTTATCCCCCATATATCGGCTCATCCAGAAGCTTTAAGGCAGTTGCGGAACCGAGGATAAGATGAACCCAGCGAAGCCTCTCGCTTCCGAGCTTTAGGGCAGCTCTCACCCCAAGCATAGTGGAATGGGTATCGGGAGGAGCAGTTCTCCGTTGACTTTCCCTCCCTACTCGGAATCAGCGTGGACTTAGTCACGAAAAACGCTTCTATGAGCAGGAGAAACTTCTGGGAGCATATGAGGGGGATCTCATCTATGTCCAAGCGGGACCTATGTCTTTCCTCAGCGGTACTATCGATGCAGTTTGGCAGATTGGGGAGGATTTTAGATTTTAAACTATAAAGCCCAAAAGCCAGCGGCCAGTATGGGGGCTCAAAAGGCCGAGGATAATCAGAACGGGTTAACTCTCTATTCAATTTTTGGCAGAGTCTTGCTGTATTTTACAACATTAATAACCTTAGCATCCTTCCCGAGCAGTTCTATCAGAGACTCGGTCCTGGTTGTTATGACGACTATCTTTTCCATTCTCCTTAGCTGCTCTACTAACCAGGGGATTAAAATCTCGACGCTATAGTCGTCAAGACCCACGGTTGGATCATCAATAAGGAAAAGTTCGGCACTTTTGGCACTTAAAGTGGTAGCAAGCTGCAATCTCCTTTGCTGTCCTTGGGAGAGATGAGAGATTAACGTGCTGGGGTCAATTCCAAAACGTTTGAGTAGGTCAGAATAATCCTCAGAAAATACACCGTAGAGAGCGCTTATTACTTTCATGTATTCTATTGCTCTCAGGCTCTTTGGCAGATTCACCCGTTCATCCAAGAGAAAAATTTTATTTTTAACCCTGTGGATGGGCCGCCCATTTAGCTCCATTTTCCCGTCTAACGGCCTTAAAAGCGTGGCAAGCGTTTTTAAAAGCGTCGTTTTTCCCGTCCCATTTGGTCCATATAGTATTATCGCGTTCCCTCTTTCAACCCGGAAGCTTATGGGACCTATTATGGGGGTCTTACCATAACCAGCTACAAGGTTACTAACCTTTAGCATTTTACACCACCTCCAATGCATCCAGCAGAGTGGCGGCAGCGATACCCAGCCACAGGAATATGAAGATGGGGTTTTTGGAAATTGATGTGAAGATTAGTGCTATGAGAAGGGGAAGAAGTGCACTGAGGAGAATTGCAGAGTATGGTATCGGGGCGCTCGTTGAAATTGCTGCGCTGAATCCGCTGTTCTGAACTCTGATGTCGTGGTTCCTGAGCGGGATGTAATGACCAAGTTCATGAAAATAAATCATGAGAATAACCGAAATGGGAAGTTCAATGTTAAGAGGGTTTTTAAGTAAACACCCGAGACGATTTAGGTATGCTGCTACACCCAATATTACCATGCTCATCACCAGGGATATGCCAACTAAAGGTTTACCTATGGCCTTTGTAAATTCCCAAAACTTCATACCATCACCTCCTCGTTAACTTTAACTTGAGCCACAGTAAGTGGACAGGGAATGTCATGAGTAAAAGCATGGAGATGAGATACTCTTGATGTATATGTATACTGAGCCTTCCAATTATAAAGGCCAAAACCATGTAAACAAGTAAATAATTGCCCAAAGAGCTTCCCACATCTGGAGAGGGAGATACTGCAGATGTTACAAGAAGGGAAAGAGACACAACGAGGATAGCCCCCTCGAAGCTTCCAATCCCCATGCGTACCATCGGAATAAAGATAAACAAAATCATTAAGGTACCAAAAATGGCATTCAGTAGGCTTCTTATCGCAAAGTCTCTCCAAAACCTTCCTGCTAAAACCTGCAGACTCCATATATAATTGTCCAGATAGCTAACCGCAGAAAAGAAAATTGGTAACGTGAGTGATAAAATCATTGATAATGAGGTAAAAACTCCCCCAAACAAGAGCGTTTGGAAGTCTCCACTGGTGGAGACGGCAGAGAAATAAGTGGCTCCTCCTCCAATTGGAGATACCCAGAGTTTTGTGTTTTGAACTTTCAGTGCAATAAGGAGCATTCCGGCAACTGCAAGACTCAGAGACCACAAAAACAGGGGATTAACAATGGTGATGGGAGTTCTTTTAATCCAGGTAATGATCACCCTTCTGGCGGGAACCAACTTTAGCACGAATTTAACCAGTAGAGTTGTTAAAAACACCGTACTAACAATAAAGGAGAATCTGAGTGCTATCCCGAAACCCACTAAAAGAAACAATGGATTGTCAATGATGCCCAAGAATAGAAAAACAGAAAACAAGATATAGTACAAACTAATGTTTACTGAAGACCTATAAACAAAAAGAAGGAATGGTAAAAATGATAATAGACTTAAGATGCTGAGCTTCCACCCTGAGGCGGGCAATGTTTCAATACCCAGCATAACACGGGGATTGTACACGATAGAGTATACCCAGCCAATAATAACTGTCATGATCAGCATATTTGTCATCAAGATTTCCCTGGGTACCTCCGCCATTAGCGGAGACAAATCATTGAGGGTATACATTATTCCGACACTCATAAATAGGAATACAATGTAACTCAATCTTCTGAGGAGTATTTTGAACCATACAATAGACAAATAAAGGAAGGCCCTCATGTCGGTCACCTTATGGGAAAATAAGAAAAGCCAAGTCAATGTATACATCTGCACACGTATTTCACATAAAACAAGCCCGTGTGCCAAGTGCACGAATCCATGGCACCATGGCATGCAAGTCTCGGACACACTACTCCGCAGGCCGCTATTGAACCAAAGATCAGGACGATAATTGAAATTGCCAGTACCAAGACTATCACTTGGACTATCCTCAAACTACCTGACTTTTGAGAGGCCGGCACTCCGTATCTAATTATAATGGCAGAGATTGCATAGCTTAAAAGTATAAGCAACGGCGTTGCCTTGAAGGTTGTTGCTCCGTTTGAGGATGCTTTCTCAAGTAGCAGTGGTATGTTGATGCCCTTGGCAATAGACAGAATTGAAAGTGCCACCACGGATGTCTGGGCTATCAGGGTTCCCACCAATAGCGCTGCTGCACCAAGCAGTACCTTCTCTTTTGATAAATGGGGGTATCCCATCTATACCCCTCCAAAGAACTTTTCAATGTTTTATTACGAAATTACATTATATAAGTTTTTTCGACAAATATTTTTAAAATGCTATTACTATTAAAAATAAAAATCAGTCGAAAATCAGCTCCCTCAGCTTTCCTGGGAGTTCTTCGATCTTCACCCTTATCTGCTCTCTCGTGTCGCGGTCCCTGATGGTTACCGTTCCGTCTTCGGGCGTCTGGTTATCCACTGTTACACAGTAAGGCGTTCCTATCTCGTCGTACCTTGCGTATCTCCTTCCAATGGTGTCCTTCTCGTCATAGACCACTATGAAGCCCTCTTTTTGCAGGGTTCTGAAGATGTCGTAGGCTATGCTCGTTAGGGGTCCCTTGGCCACGAGGGGCAAAACGGCAACTTCTATCGGTGCCATGTCCTTCTTTATCTTGAGATAAACTCTTCCGTCTTCGTCTATAGCCAAGGAGTTCTCAAGGAGCAGGTAAAACGGTCTATCGATACCAAAGCTCGGCTCTAGGACGTGAGGCACTATCTTTTCACCGGTCACCTTTTCTTCGACTTCTTTGATGATGAAGTCGTCCTTTTCGAGTTCATAACCGTCAATGATAACCCTTCCAATCTGCTCAAGCCCTTCCACTATTTTCTTGAGCTCTTCCTGGCTCATCTTCTGTAGCTTCTGGTCAATCCTTTTTGCATCTCCCTTGAGTTTAGGCCCAACTTTTTTCATGTTGAGGGAAACCTTAAGCTTCTTAACTACCTTGGGCTCTTTGTAGTGGATCATTACGGTTAAATCCGCCCCGCTTTCTTTTATGTGTCTGCTCAAATCGTAGTCTCCCCTGTAGGCTATACCAACGCACTCTATCCACCCAAACCTCTCGCTGTGTATCTCTACATCCCATGTGTCGCTTGAGTAGTGAGCTCTCTCCTCCGGCAACTGCTGTCTGAACCTGATCTTATCTTCGGGAATGCCTATGTCAAGGAGAATCCTCTTCACCATTGCCATGTAGTAGGCAAAAAAGGTGTTCAGCACGTAGCCCTTCTTCACGGCCTCCTCAAGGGTAACCTCAATCATACCTAAATCTTTAAGCTGGTGCTCTATTGGATAAAGCCTGACGACCTCTTCCTTCACTTCATCAAAGTGCGGATGTTCAGTTTCATTGGGGTTGAAAAAGATCTCGACCTCTGCCTGAGTAAATTCCCTTAATCTAAGCATCCCCTGTCTTGGGGAAATCTCGTTTCTATAGGCTTTTCCTATCTGGAAAACTCCGAAAGGCAGCTGGTTTCTGGCAAAGTTGTTCAATCTCTTGAAGTTCACAAATATTCCCTGTGCTGTTTCGGGCCTCAGATAGCCCTTCTTATCCTTGTAAGGCCCGATATAAGTTTCAAACATCAAATTGAAGTACCACACATCGCTGAGCTCTCCGCCACATTCGGGACACTTTATGTCGTGCTCTCTTATGAGTTGCGTGAGATGCTCCGCACTGAGTCCTTCGGTATCTATGCCAAGGGCTTCTTCAACAAGGTGATCTGCCCTAAACCTTGAGCCACACTTTTTACACTCAGTTAATGGATCGACGAACTTCTCCACGTGTCCTGAGGCAATAAAAACCTCTTCCGGTGTGATATCAGGGGTTTCAATTTCAAAGAAGCCCTCCCTTATAAAGGCTTCTCTGATTTTCTTCTCGATTTTTCTTTTTATTGTAGCCCCCAAAGGACCGTAATCATAAAAACCTCTCGCTCCACCGTAGATTTCAAAACTACCCCACGCAAAGCCCCTTCTTCTCATCAGGTCTTGAAGAACTTCATACTTATCCATGAACACCACCTTAGTGCATGAAGGCAAATCACCTAAAAAAGTTTTGCTTCAGAGGTTTGGATTTTTGTTCAACAATTAAAACTTCCTCAAACGAAAATGGTGGACCGGGCGGGATTTGAACCCGCGGCCTACGGCTTGCGAAGCCGTCGCTCTCCCAAGCTGAGCTACCGGCCCATCCCGATTTTTATCTTTAGGGTCAACTTAAAAAGTTTTCCATTCATTAAAACTTCTCGAGCGTTATATCCTTTACTTTTTTCTTTTCTTCATCAAAATCTATTGTGGCATAGTGTCCCTTTGACAGAGGGCCTGGGTTTACAATTATGGTTTCCCCAATCTCGTCTATTCCAATTGCCTCGTGTATATGCCCGCATATGACCAGTGGAGGTTGCTTTTCCTCAATGAATTTTCTCAGCGACTTGCTCCCGGCATGTGTTCCCACGAAGGTTTTGTCAACTTTGGTGTTTTTAGGCGGAACGTGAGAAAGCACCATATCTCCACCTTGGTAATTTTTGGTTAAAATTTCCCAAATCTCCTCCTCGCTGAACTCCCATATCGTAGAGAAGGGCGTTATGTTTGAACCTCCTATTCCAATAATGCCGACACCATTAACCTCCACCCTCTTGTTGTGGAGGCTGATATGGAGTTCTTCAAGCAGTTCAAGAACATCCTTCCCATCACAGTTCCCCATAACTGCATAGAGGGGTTTTCCAAAGGTTATGAATTCCTTCAGAACATTATAAGCTGCTTCTCTTCCCCTGAAATGGGTTATATCGCCGGCTATTAGAATAAGGTCAGGCTCTTGTCCCTTGATGTGTTCTAAAAGCTCTTTAACCTTGTTTTCCCTCCCGTGAATGTCCGTTACCGCCATTATCCTCATCCCACCACCCTTCCAAAATAGATGAGGGAACTTAAATGTTTGGCGGTTAAATTTAAAACTTGAACTCCAATTCATAAATGTATGGCAGGATGGAAGGAAGTCTTAAAGAGGGAAGGGATTATTGAGGTAGGCGATTTTGTAATTGAAGTAAGCATAGATTCCGAATGCCCGTGCAGGGATGACACCCTTTACCCGGCAGTTTTGATATACGACCTCAAAAACGAGGAAATTTATTACCTTGATGAACCCTTTGAACCTGTAAGCAACTTTAAGGAAGCAGTTGAGCAGGTTTTTAAATGGTTTGAGAAGTATAAGACGGGAGAAAGGCCTATAATGAAGAGAAGCCCCAAGAAAGAGGCTCCAGAAGAAGTGGTGCGGAGATTTCTGGAGTCTATAAAATCACTTGAGTAGGACAAAAACTTTAAGCTCTCGTCAAGATTCCAACCTGAGGTGTGAGAGTTGGATCCAAGAAAGTCCGTTCTTAAGGAGTCATCAACTGAGGGACTCGAAGAAATCCCAGTCATCGGCCCATGGCTTGAGGACGTGAGCAGTTTGGAGGAGGTCATTGACTATTATGAGAGAATAGGCTTTCAAGCCACACATCTTGGAAAAGCCATTGAAATCTGGAGAAAAGTGGAGGAGAAGAGAAAAAACGGGGAGGAAGTTAGAGTTTTCCTCGGCTATACCTCCAACATAGTTTCTTCCGGTCTCAGGGAGATTATAGCTTATCTTGTGAAGCATAAGAAGGTCGATGTAATTGTAACCACCGCTGGAGGAGTTGAAGAGGACTTCATAAAAGCTCTGAAGCCCTTTATCCTCGGAGACTGGAGCGTAAACGACGCCGAGATGAGACAGAAGGGAATAAACAGAATTGGAAACATCTTTGTGCCCAACGACCGCTATATCGAGTTCGAGAAGTACATGATTCCCTTCTTTGAGATGCTCCTAGAGATTGAAAAGGAGAAAAAGGCGCCTTTGACCGCGAGTGAGGTTATCTACGAGCTCGGCAGATATATGGACGAAAAGCTGGGCAAAGAGAAGGAGAAAAGCATTCTATACTGGGCATACAAGAACGACATACCAATTTTCTGCCCTGCTTTAACGGATGGTTCCTTTGGGGATATGCTCTACTTCTTCAAGGAGGAGAGGGGCGACAAAGATCTGATAATTGATATCGCAAACGACATAGTTAAGCTCAACAACCTTGCCATTACGGCAAAAGAAACGGCATCAATAATCCTCGGTGGCTCATTCCCCAAGCATGCCATAATCAATGCAAACCTCTTTAGGGGCGGGACTGATTATGCAATTTACATCACAACTGCAATCCCGTGGGATGGATCTCTCAGCGGAGCTCCCCCAAGCGAAGGCGTGAGCTGGGGCAAGATAAAGGCAAAGGCTGATTACGTGGAGATATGGGCAGATGCCACGCTTGTCTTCCCAATACTTGTATGGATGGTCATGAAGGGCTAACTCCTTATGCCCATATCCCGAGTGAGCATTGCCGCGATGTCCATAGCTATTTCCACACATTATGAGAATATAGGAGAGCGCTTAGCAACTTCATCTTTTATCTCTTCATACTCCTCCCCCAGTCTTTCAAGCTTTGCCTTCTCATGGAATCTGTACTTTCTCCAGTGGCATGAGAACCATAAAGCAAAATGCCCATGCATTTGTTTCTGACTTTACGGAGTTCATAAATGGGCTGCATCCCTACCTCACCGTATCCTTTGCTGCAGAGGATTAAAAGAATTTCTGCTTGACTATAAGAGGATTAATAAAGCGTAATCCATACCTCCTCTCCCTCTTTATACCCTTCGCTGTCCTCCGGGATTTCGAGGTAAGCATTGCTCTCAACTATTGCGCTCATTATTCCGCTTCCCTTCTTCTTGATCGGCACGGCTTCGCCGTTTTCATAGTATACCTTCACAAACTCATGCCTTCCAAGGGAAGAGGGGACTTTTTCCTTGAGCTTTGCCTTAACTTTTAGCGGCTTGTAATCAGCTCCGACAAGCTTTGCAAGGGCGTATTTAACGTAAAGGTGGAACTGGGCAAAAACTGCAGCTGGATAGCCGCTCATTACAAAGGTTCCCTCTCCATAACCTATCGGCCTCCCCGGCTTGTTCGTACATCCATGGAAGAGCAGATTGACAAATCTGTGTGCGTAGTCCTTCTCTCCGAAGGCACTGCCCCCAGTTATTAGGACAAGGTCGCATTCTTTTTTTGCTTTCTCGATTGTTTTTCCAATCAGTTCTTCATCATCCGGAAGCACGCCATAAAAGACAGGCTCGCCAAAGTACTGCCTTACAAGGGCCTTCAGCATTGCGGAGTTGCTCTCCAAGATTTTTCCTTTGTTCAAGGCTTCTTCATCAAATTCTTCTATAAGCTCATCGCCTGTAACTATTATCCCGACTCTGGGCTTTCTTTTTACTTTGATAGTTTTAATTCCAAGGCCCTTGAGCAGTCCGAGGTCTTGTGCTCTTAAAATACGTCCCTTCTTCAGGACGACTTCTCCCTTTTTCACGTCTTCACCTTTGAAAGCAACGTTTTGTCCGGGCGCAACGGGTCTGAGGACGTAGATCTTGTTCCCTTCTCGCTTCACCTTTTCCTGCTCTATGACAGCATTGGCCCCCTTTGGCATTTTGTTGCCTGTCATTAACTTAACCGCTTTTCCATTTGTAACTTCCTTTTCGCTTTCCATCCCCGCTGTTATTTCATCGATAACCTCAAGCTCTACTGGAGCGTATTCCCTCGCTTGAAATGTATCTTCAGCCCTAACGGCGTATCCATCAACGGCGGAACGGTCAAAGGGAGGCAAATCTATTGGTGAAACAACGTCCTCAGCAAGCACTCTCCCAAGGGCCTCGTCAAGAGGAAGTTCCTCAGTTTCTTCAATTTCCTTTATGTCGTTCAGCATCATCTCAAGGGCTTTTCTGTATGGGGTGAGCTGTTTGAATTCTCTCATCTTATCACCTTCTAACTTTTAAGTTAAAAGTTAAAACTTCTAACTATTCCCTCGCATGCTTGAGTATGTGGTAGGCTTCTTTTTTGATAATTTCAAGCGCTGTTTTCACTGCGTTTAAGCTTCCAGGCAGGCAAAAGACAACTTTGCTCTCCTTGTCCCTTATTATTCCGGCTGTTGCCCTGCTTAAAACTGCGGCAGTTCCAATTTCTTCGTAGCTTTTTAGTCTAAACATTTCCCCAAAGCCAACAAGCTCTTTATCGAAGAGGGGTCTTAAGGCTTCAATTGTCACGTCTCTCCTTGTGATTCCGGTTCCTCCGGTGGTGATTACAATGTCAGCCTTTTCGAGGGCTTCAATCACAGCCTTTATTATCCTGAGCTTCTCATCTGGTACAACTGTATAGTAAACGTTTTCATTTCCTTCCTTTTTCAGCTCCTCAATGATATAATAACCGCTTAAATCTTCCCTCTTTCCAAGACTTGCCGTGTCGCTAACTGTTACAACGGCGAACTTAAACTTTTTGGGTGCTTTGGCTTTGTGCTCTTCAACTCCCATTTTACACCACCATTTAACATTCAGCTAAGAGGTTAATAACTTTTTTCAAAACCAGCTAAACGCTTGTGAAATAGAGGGGAAACGGAGCTTTCCCCAGATATTTCTGATTTTACATGAAACTCTCTTTAACCTCTTTTCTCCGAACCATTCTCCTGGGTATCATCAGCACTGCCGCGGTAGCGGAGCAAGGAACATTGACAAAGCAGCTTCGTACTGGGGTCCTGCTTTATCGGACATAAAATTCAAAGGCAAATGCCAAAAGGCCCATAATACCCCGATTATCACACTGGAGACAAGTGCACTGTGATTTGCTTGAAGACGGGGCGATGCATACCCTCTCCAACCAAATTCCTCTTGAAGAGGGCCTCCTAGAAAGAGCATATATGCAAAATTTCCCAGAATCAATCAAGGCTTGGATAGCACACTCAGTTCAGAGGGGTTTTCTCCACTCCACATGAGTAGCAAAAGGGAAACACCTGTAATAAAAGGCATTAACAGAAAAATGGGGAGGTACCATACCTTTGGAAATCTGTAGTCTATCCCTTTTTTAAGTAACTTTAACACTCCTTCTTTCTCCCCATTCAGGTAAGTGAGGACAAAAGCAGCAACAGAGGGACCAAATGGCGCAAGGTACAGGCGATAATTCCATAAAACTTCAGGCATCCAGAATACCCATGACCATGCAAAAGCAATCCATTCAGCAAAATCACCAAGTGATATCATAAAACCTTGGGGATAATCTTATAAGTCCCAATAAGATACATATCTACACATTAATACAGTGGTGAAAACAATGAATGAACTCCTCTACCTTTTGCTTTCCTTTGGAATTATAATAGGGTTCATAAGACTGAAGGTGAATGTAGGAGTATCCATATTTTTGGGTTCTCTCTTATTGGGAGTTCTCTTTGGATTGAAACCAAAGGACCTTCTGTTCTCCCTTTACACATCCTCCACCGAGTGGCAAACCTTAAGGCTCATTCTGATTATAGCCTTTATAATGGCCCTAACGAGCATCTTTTCCCAAATCGGATACCTCAAAATAATGGAGAGAGCAGCTAAGGAGCTGTTTCCATGTGAGAAATATTCTTTAGCCGCACTTCCAGCATTAATAGGGCTAATGCCGATGCCCGCCGGAGCCCTTGTTTCGGCCCCCATGATAGAGACCGTGGCTGACAAGCTCAATATCTCTCCGGAGAAAAAGACCCTCATTAACTACTGGTTCAGGCATATATGGGAGCACTCCTGGCCAATGTATCAGGCGATAATAATCGCCTCGGCAATTCTAAGCATCTCTGTAAGAGAATTCAGCAGCAAGATGTTTCCATTAACAATACTCATGGCCATAATTGGGTATCTTTTCTTCCTTAGGCCTATAAAATCAGCAGATGATGAGAGGGGAAACATAAAAGAGGGACTGAAGCTGTTTCTTAAGAGCACGTATCCGATAATTGTGATCATCCTTATATCAATAGTTCTCGGCTACGACATGGTTTATGGGGCATTTATCGGCTTTTTGTCAGCGCTTATACCCCATTTTAAGAGAGTAAACAAAGAGGAGGTTATAAGATATGCCCTCCAGCCAAAGATAATATTCCTCCTTCTATCGGTCATGTACTTTAAAAAGCTTCTTGAAGTTACAGGGGCCGTTGAAGCCCTCCCGGGGATTATCCTAGAGCTAAACCTCCCAATAATGGCAGTAATAGTTTTGACTCCCTTTTTAGTTGGATTGATGACCGGTATAAGTTTCGCTTATGTGGGAATGACCTTTCCGTTGCTAGCACCGTTTTTTGGTAGCTTTGATAAAATTGCACTCGCGTACTTGAGCGGCTACATGGGGATGCTCTTCAGTCCAGTCCACCTGTGCTTAGTTTTCTCTGCAGAATACTACAAAGCCGACCTGGGAAAAGTTTACAGGGCGATGCTGATTCCCGGATTGGCTCTCTTCCTTCTCGGGGTTCTTTATATCTCTTTCCTCTAAGCACCAGAAATGCTTTTTAAGTTCTTTAAGCCTCTCCAATACCCTTTCTTCCAAAAGAACATCCTTGGGGGCTAAGTTTATCTCATGGTTCATCCTCTCCCAGAGAGGATAGCCAGCGAATGTCCTTTTCTTTGGATGAAATCATGGGATATGTCCCAGCTTTGCAATTTTCTCTTTAACGTTTGTCTCGTCACCAACAGAAACTCCCTTTAGGGGTTTTAAGAATTATGGATGAGGCAAAGAGGTTATATAGGTGGGAGACCTAAATAGTAAGGGGGCTATATGAACCACGCACTGCTACTCCTAGGACAGATATCCAGTCTCTCTGCAAAAATAGCCGGAGCCCTATTTCTCGCTTACATTTACTGGAAACACAAGCGAAAGCCCGCTCTCTGTTGGTCTCTCTCTTGGATGGCTGCTGCTTCTTCAATACTTTCCGACATAACCGGAAACATGTACATTGTTTCATTATCAGAGGCATTCTGGGCGATGTTCCTATTCTATGGTGCAGTCCTTCTGCTGGAAGAAAAGGGAATCGCAAACATGGAAGTAGGAGTCCTGTCGGTAATTCCCGTCATAACAAGCCTATATGGCATTTTAATAGGCAATTTAGGTCACTCCTCTGACTGGTTTACACTTCTAGGTCTGCCCTATGCGGTTTCAGCTCTCTTCATAACATCTTCCGGACTTATGATACTCTCTCTCAGAGAGCTCTATGACAGCAAGGCATTATATTTAGGAGGGATTATCACACTCTACGGTCTCCACGAGCTTGATTATCCTGTTTTGAGACTTGTTGAGTGGTTCGCTCCAATAGGGTTTGTCCTCGGAGCAATATTTAGCATTCTATCTGCATACGTCATGATAAAATTCGTCTTTACTGAAGAGTTCATAAGGATTGAGAGGCCCCCAGTTGAGATGTATCTTAAGCCGGGAGTGATGATAATCGGGCCCGAGGAGTACAATACAATAAAAGAGAAGCTCGAAAAAGTGCCGGTATTGGCATTTATTAGAGACCTGCATGTCCCCGGGGGATGGAATGCTTTCTTCATAACGACCACGGGGGAAAGAAGTTCCATATTCCCCACTGATCTGGCAAAAATTGTTGATATGGCAGTTAGATATCTAAAAGAGGCAAAGGAGAAGGGATTTGAGGGAATAATCGTTATAGACTGTCCGGAATACTTGAAAACTTACAACGGTTTTGAAGCCCTCGTAAAATTCCTCGCTTCTCTAAAGGATTTCACAATTTTATACAACGGGGTTCTAATTCTGGTAATTGAGGAGGAAGCCTGGGAAAAAAGGGAGCTTAAAATCCTAAAAAGAGTTCTCACTTAATCCCAAAGATTTATAACTTTCCATCATTCAACCTCAAGAGGTGAAAGGATGGGGATTGACAACATAATCGCAAAGCTGGCATCGGCTGGAGCTGATCTCAGCACTAGAAATGCAGTAAGAATGGCGCTCTCTTTAATAAGCGAGGATGAGGAGCTTACGGATCAAATATACGTGGAGATAAAGAACAAAGCGTACAAAGAAGACTTTGCAAAGGTGCCTGTTGAAAAGAGGGCTGTTTTCATCCCCCAGTGTTTAAGGAATGTAAAAGAATGCCCCGCAGAGTTTGGCGAATATGGGTGGAAATGCACAAAGTGTGGAAAGTGTTCAATTGGGAGTATAATTGAGTATGGTGAAGGGCTTGGCTACAAGCAGTTCTACATAGTCCCGGGTGGGAGTTTGGTAAAGAAGATATTAAAGGAGAAGGTCCCTAAAGGAGAAATAAAGGCTGCATTGGGAATAGCATGCTGGCCTGAGCTTGCAGAAGCCAGTGAGAAGCTTTCCATTTTGAAGATTCCGCTTCAAGCCGTGCCTCTATTGAGAGCGGGGTGCATAAACACCCTTGTTGACATTGAAAGGGTCAGGGTGGCCTTGGAGGTTGGCCTTACACAAGAAAGCAAAAATCCAGCATTTTCCACAGACATGAATCCCCAACCGACTCTCTAATGGCTTTCATTTCTTATTTCATTCCAGATCGCAGCCAAAATCAACAGGGCACCCAGATAACCTCTCAAGCTCAGGACTTCCCCGATAGTCAAAAACGCTGATATATGCCCAAAAATTGGTTCAGCGGAGTATATTAAGGCTGCTTTATGGGCTTTCGTTTCTTTCTGATACTTTACCTGAAGAGTGAAAGCAATTACCGTTGCAAAGACTCCCGTGTAAATAATGCCAAGCCACGGAGTTATCCCTACCGGAAGTGCAAATCCCTCAAAAATCAAGGCATAAATTGTCGAAAACACAAAGTTCCAAAATATCTGCCAAAAGGCAAGGCTGGGATAGTCTTTCTCCCCAAATTTCTGGACGAGGACTATCTGGAATGCAAATGAGATTGCACAAAGAACCGTCAACAGATCGCCATAGTTAAAACTTAAGCTCGCTCCTGAGATTAGATACAAACCAGCTATGGCAACACTCAAGGACAGAAAATCCCTTGCCTTCAGCTTATCACCTAGAAGAAAATAAGCTATAAAGGGCGTAAAAACCACATAAAGGGAAGTTATAAAAGCGGAGTTAGATGCGGAGGTGTATTTTAAACCCACTATCTGAAAACCATGCCCAAAAAAGAGGGTTGCCCCCAAAATAAACCCTTCAAAGAAGGTTTCGCTCTTTATGGCTTTCTTTCTAAAAGCAAAGAGCATGAGAAGAGAAGCTATTCCAAAACGGTAAGCCAAAAATAGGACTGGAGGAAGATAAGAAAGGCTAACTTTCATCGCCGGAAACGTGAAGCCCCATATGACCGTAATCCCAAGAAGAATTAGCTCCGCCCTTTTCATGCTCCAATCTAAATTCCCTTACTTTTTAAGCGTTTTCCTTTAGACATAGGTTTAAGCGTTCTAATTTTCGTAACCCTTATATAAAATGAAGGCGTGTCATTTTTGGTGATACCATGGGTGAGGAAGAAGCTTATGAAGTCCAAAAGGAGAGCGTTGAGCGGATATGGATTCTGATAACTCCCGATAGGTGCAGCGGTTGCAGGCTGTGTGAAGTTGCCTGTTCCCTTGAACACGAAGGAATCATATGGCCAGAGGCATCAAGAATCAGGGTCTTTGAGCTTTTGCCCGGTGTTAACGTTCCACACACATGTGTTCAATGCCCGGACTATCCATGTGTAAATGCCTGCCCTACAAAGGCCCTTAGTGTTGATGAAAAGACAGGGGCAGTGCTTGTCGATGAAGCGAAGTGCATAGAGTGCGGGGCTTGTATAACAGCTTGCCCCGGGGATGTCCCGAGAATTCCAGCTGGTAAAGGAAGCGTTGTCATATGCGACCTCTGCGGTGGAAATCCGAAGTGTGTTGAAGTTTGCCATGAGGCCGGGCACGATGCCCTAAAGATTGTCACAGGAAACTACAGGCCTATCTTCAAGACATTTGCAAAGGATCCCGTGGAAAAGAGCTCTGAGATAGCGAAAAAGATCTTTGGAGAAGAGTTCCTGGGGTGAGTAAAATGTATGCATACACTGGGAAGCTCCTTGATGTTGACTTAACAAGGGAAGAGATTAAGGAAGTTGAGCTTGAGGAAGAAACTCTAAGGAAGTTCTACGGGGGAAGAGGGCTTGGAACTTACCTCCTCTGGAAAGAGCTTGGAGACAGGTGGGAGAGCGTCGATCCCCTTGGCGAAGAAAACATTCTTCTAATCCTAAACGGACCTCTAACCGGTTACTACCCGGGCATGAAAACCGCTGTTGTTTCTAAATCCCCGGAGAGCAATGGTATTGTGGGGAGTGTTTTAAGCAGTGAGGTGGGATTAGAGCTCAAGGCATCGGGATACGATGGGATTATAGTCAGAGGAAAGGCAAAAACACCCGTCTACCTCTTCGTTTACAACGATACCGTAGAGATAAGGGATGCATCTAAGTACTGGGGCATGGGAGGCATTGAGCTTCATAAAACCCTCTTAAAGGAAGTGCACGAAGAGATAAGAAAAAAGGAAATGCTGAAAGGGATCCCCAAAGAGCCCGCAATGATGTACATAGGCAAAGGAGGAGAGAATAAAGTTCGCTTTGCTGCAATAATGACAAAGCTCATGCATGCCGCAGGTTACGGTGGCTATGGAGCTGTTATGGGGAGCAAGAACCTCAAAGCGATAGTTGTAAAGGGAAGCAAATCCCTTCCAGAAGTTTACGACAAAGAAAAAATGAAATCCCTCCTCAGAGAGTTCTGGAAGGAGCTCTTCTCAATGACCACATTTAGGGAATGGGGCACCGGGGCTGGGGGCTATAGTGTAGGGCATGACCGCTCAAGCGAGCCGATAAGAAACTGGCAGGAGGAATATCACAACAACGAGGAGATAAGTGTCGTTAACTTCGAAAATAGGGCATGGATAAAGAAGTACTGGGCAGACTACGGCTGTCCAGTGAACTGTATGAAAATCTCCTACCTCCGTTATGGCGAATACAAGGGCTCAATAACGGATGCACCTGACTACGAGCTCCAAGCGTATATGGGAACCAACCTTGGAATATTCGAGCCTGAGAAGATCGTTTACCTCTCATACCTTGTGGACGAACTCGGCTTGGATGGGATAAACGCCGGAAACACCATGGGATTTGCAGCGGAGCTTTACCAGAGGGGGATCCTCACAAAGGAAGACATAGGATTTGAGCTCAACTGGGGTGATGAAAAGGCATTTGCAAAGCTTTTACAGCTAATAGCAGAGAAAGAGGGGATAGGAGAAATACTTGCAGAGGGAACCTACAGAGCAGCATTAAGGATTTCCGAGATGAAGGGAGTGGATGCAACAAAATATGCAGTTCACGTGAAGGGAATCGGAGTAGGAGCCCATGGAATAAGGAGTGAGCTTGACTACACAAAAGACATAAGCTATGCAGTATCAGTCCAAGGGGGAGACCACACCTCAACTGCTGGCCTTCCAGCAAAGAGCTACGAGGGAGAAATGGTAAATGCCTTCTATGACTCAGCTGTTGTGTGTATGTTTGTCACAAGGCCCGGATTTGAGAGAATCCTTGAGTTTGGAAACGCCTTAACGGGATTTGACATAACCCCAGAGCAGTGGTTTAATGAAGTCGGCTTGAGGATAATCCATCTCCAGAGAATACTTTTACTCCTTGGCGGGCCAGACGTATACTGGGATCCAAGAAAAGACGATGACAATCCACCAAGATTCTACGAACCACTACCAAGTGGCCCCGTTAGAGGAAAAGCTCCCAGCAGAGAGGAGATAAAATCAAAGGTCAGACAGTACTACGAGGAAATTGGCTACGACGAGAATGGAATTCCAAAAGAGGAAGTTCTTGAAGAACTCGGCTTAAGCGAGGCAAAGAGGGAAGTTAAGAGAATCAAAAAGCGCTTAAACCTTTAACCTTTTCTTTCAAACTTTTGGTTTTGATGAACTTTTTAAGGCTTTATTGTCAAAAAATATGCGGTGAGTGTTATGGTAGACTATAAAGACATGACAATCAAAGTTATAGGGGAGAGAATTTCTCCAACAAAAATGAAGGTCAAAGCCGGGAATTTTGAGATTACAATAGACAAACTCGGCGGGGAAGCCCCAAGCCCGTTAGATTACACCCTCGCAGCCCTTGCAGGATGTTTAAATATCGTCGCAACCCTTGTAGCCAAAGACATGGGGATGGAAATTGAAGATCTGAGTGTTGAAGTTGAAGGAGTTTTCAATCCCGAAAAACTCTACGGCAAAGGAACTCAAAGAGCTGGCTACAAAGAGATCAAGGCCAAAATTAAAGTGAAAACTGATGCTGATGAAGAGACCCTCAAGAAGTGGCTCGAACAAGTTGAGGAACGCTGTCCAGTTAGCGATAATTTGGCAAATCCAACCCCAACAAAGGTTGAATTTGAGAAGTGCTGAAAGTTTTTAAGCTCTTATCTTTACCCTTTTTCTGGTGAAGTTAATGTGGCGTGAAAAGCTTAAGCAGGGGTTCCTTGAAAACGACAAGCTCATGATTGAGCTCAGCATAGGGGGAGAATGTGGAGAATGGTTCCCGAGCCTGGCTTTATACGATAAAGAAAACGATAGCTGGTATTACTTTGACAACGACATCCCTCCGGGATCTACTGAAGAGGAGGCATTAGAAAATGCCATCGAGTTCTTTGAAAAAATGATTATAGGCCTGGAAGAGCCCAAAATAAAGAGCTCTCCCCTAAAAGAAGCCCCTGAGGAGATATATCTAAAGTTTAAGCATTTCCTGGAGGAGTTAAGAAATGAGGATAAAGGTTAGGCTCTATGGTGAGCTTGCTCTAAAATATGGTGCGGAGGTTGAGCTGGAGGTTGAAGATGGAACAACTATCGGGGATGTCCTCAAAATTTTGAAAATAAGTGATTCGGAGCACCATTTAATTTTGAATGAAAGAAAAGTTTCAAAAGACCACCCACTAAGCGATGGAGATACCTTAAAGGTTCTCCCGGTAGTTTACGGAGGCTAGCCCTCTCCCAGTCCAACATCTTCTCCAAAAGTGAGCGTCAGGTAAAGTTCCACCAAGCCTTTTTTGATGTTCTCCAAGATTTTCTCTTCAAGCTTTTCAATCTCATCCGTAGAAAGGTACCTTCCCTCCTCCAAAACCTTTATTTTCCAGCTTTGTCTGTCAAATACGATTGTCCTCTCCTCTGTTATAAGGGGGACGTACCTTATTCTAACCCCATAAAGCTCTTCTGCATAACTTGCCTTCCGATTTATATCCTCCAGATGTGGTTTTAGCTTTTCCATAAAACCACCGCAACCCTTAATACTCCTCTCGACTTTAAACCTTTGGGGTGATACAATGTACCAGAAGTTTGGATATCATTTTCATGCTTACCAGCCCGGCGATATCATATATATTCACGATGGTTCCGGGTGGGATCCGATAAAATATTCAGAGCGATTAAGTCCGGTGTCCCTAAAAATAAGGGATATAGAGGTAAAAGCCAGAAACTGGACAAGAACCGTTATTAAAGCATACGAATACACAAGCGATGCCTTAGGATCTCTAAAATCTGGGTGTATAAGTGTTGATTTTGAGCCCTTCACACTTTACATGATCCTGAGATATAAACCAAAGATATACGCGGAAATAGTCGATCTGCTCAAGAACAAAGTGGAACCGGTTCCAACAACACCTTTTCATCCAATAATGCCTCATCTAAGTACTTTTGAGCAGGAAATCCTTGCGAGAATCTCCTTCGATTTCTATGAACCCTTTATCAAAGACAGGGACGTTGTTGGGTACTGGCTTCCCGAGAACGTTATCACTAAAGAAACTGCCAAAATCGTAGCTGAGTCGACCCAAAAAGAGATAGTGTTCCTTCTGGACGAGCGGCAGTTTGTTGGCCTTCACTTTCCCCAAGCAAAGTTCTCCTGCAACACCTACAAGTGCGACGATAAAATAGGATACGTCTTTGGAAGGGATCACCAGCTGAGCGATGCTTTTGCCTTCAACACACTTGACGTTGATGGCCTTGTGAGGGCTGTTGTAGAAGGTAGAATAGATGTTTTCAAAGAGAACTCTGAGATTCCCTATTTGGTTTACCTCGCAAGCGATCTTGAGGCTTTGCTGAGCAACCCACAGCAGCTGGACAAGTTCATCACTTGGCTTTCAAAACTTGAGGAAAAAGGAGTTGAAACAATAAACGCAGTGGAGTTCATTAGAAAGAAGAGAAATGGGGAGTTCAAAAGGTTAGAAGGAGAGTGCAGTGAGCACTTTAGAATCAACGTCAAGGACTACTCGAGCTGGAGTGATTATTACGATCTCAGCACAGACGGAAGGACAGGTGACATCAGATGGCTCGGCATGAGAAGAGAAGACGGCAGGGTAATTAACCGTGTCTACAAAGGGAAGAAGGTTTCACAGCTTTGGAAGTATGCCTTCACAAAGCTGTTCAGGGAGCTAAATAGAAGCATACGCTTTGGTGTTATTGATCTGATCCACAGGTACCTCCCAGAGGCAAGCATAGAAGATATAAAGGAATTTCTGGCGAGATATGCGAGAATATTCTTTAGAGAACACTACGAATACTTTGAGATGGATACAACGGTGGAATACATAATGGAACCGCTTAAAGACCTTGATCCAACGCTTGCTTTAAGGTTGGGAAGGATATACTACATAATGCTGCTCGCCAACCACTCAGATCCCCGGTTCTGGGAGAACATCGACACAAGGGTAACATTTGAGAACGTCTCCGCGATCAGCAAGGCACTTATAGAGCTCATGAAGGTTTATATTGACGAGAACATGCATGAGAGAGCCAACTACATTCTCCTCGAATACATGAAGCTTCTTGCTTTCCCCCAGCTCTACTACGACTATGAGCTCTTCAAGATGCCCGGGCTTGAGGGATGGGAGACAAGCGAAAAGGCTTGGTTCGATAGCCTAAAAAGTGAGGTTCCAAACTGCGATTACAATGTAATAACAAGGGCAGCCCTCTACGTTGGAAAAGAAGACCTCCCAGAGGACATAAGAAACGCCCTTGAGGTTCTATATGATATGAAAAAAGCAGTGGCAGATACGGGGCATATCTCCGGAGAAATGCACGGAAACTGGGAAAACAAGGAATGGTGCGAGCATAGGGCCAGGGTTTAGCCCTTTATGTTCCATTTTTCTTTGCTGAGAAAGAGATAAGCCTCTTCCTCAAGTTCTGGAGGAACGAAGTTGATTAAAATTTCTGCATTTTTTATAACTCCACTCAGGTTTTTGCCGAGGGCAACCTGGTTTTTGATGAGAAGGTCTTTGATGACGTCCACTATGCTCTCCTTAACCTCTTTCTCGGAATAGAGCCTCTTTCCCCTTATCCAGACTTTTTGGTTCTTTGAATAAAAATCAATCGCCCTCTCGCTCAAGAACTCCGGCCCGGGTTTTAAAATTACCCTTGACCTCTCCACCCTATCGACTTCAAGCATGATAAAGGCCCTCTCAGTATACCCCCAGTTCAGGTCAAAAACTTCAAAACCTTCCCTTTTCAGGCTCTTCTCAAACCCCTTCGCACTTCTCTCAAGCTGGGGAAGGAGAATATCATCCACGAGCTCGGGCTTTGGAAAGAGGAGAGTAACCAGATTTGTGCCTTTTTTCTTGAGCAAAGCCTTATAATCACCAGTTTTTGCTTTTGATGGAAAGAAAAACTCAATCCCCGGCCTTTCGACGAACTCTTTCGCTTTAAAATAAAACACTCCAAACTTTTCCCAGCTAAGAGAGGAGGCAACGTTTCTTCTGGGATCGACGGGGTCTATAACAATCAAGGGACTTTCCCTTTCTCTTTCCACAGTTTTGTACGCTATTTCCGGCTCCTTCTTTAACCATCCCCCAAGGTCTATTATCTTGCTCCTTGCAAGAAACCCAACACTCTCAAGCAGGTTCATAAAGGAACCGTATTTTATTATCAAAAGCTCCGTTAAATAGCCGGAAAAGCCTCTAACATAAACCTCACTGCCATATGCATTTATCCCTTTCAGAAACTTCTTGAGAAGCCTTACTTCATCGTTTCTCCCGTCTAAGTGCTTTATCACCCACTCTGTGTGGAGTAGGGATCTATCAACGGCAGTCTTTACCTCTCTCCAGCTTTTCACATTGTAGCAAGGTACAATGTCCACATCAAAACCCTTGTAAAAAGCCCTTACATAGGGATGCTCAGCGTAGGCTATTTCGTAACTCTCAAGTCTCTCCCCAATGGCCTTCCCCAGCTCTAGCCCTATTTTCCTCAGCTCCTCAAGTGGAACTTCAGGAGGAAATGCCAAAAAAAGATCCACATCGTGGTCTCCTGATAGGTAGGTGTCCTTCGCTATTGAGCCCACCAAACGAGGGATAACCTCTAAGTCCTTTTTCACTATTTCTTCCTCTGCTATCTCCACTATTTCCCGTGTTACAGCATTGACTAAGGCCCTTTCCTCTTCTGAGGGCTTTATTTTGTCCAGAACTTCCATCAAAAGCTCCATCAATGCTTCACCTAATCCTTCAGCTCAAATCTTGCGAGGGTTTCATAAATGGGCCCCTTTGGTGTTAAGGTGCTCTTCTTGAGCTCTATTGCACCTACCTCAAACTCGCCGAACTCTTCGTTAGAAAGTTCCTTCAATGCCAGCATGAGCTCAACCTTGTCCTTCACGAATTTTACCCTTCCTATTGTTATGTGGGAAACAAAGTCCTCCTCTCGCTTAAAGCCAAGTTTGAAAAGAGCGTTGTCTATTTCCTTTGCCATTTTCCTTATCTCTCCATCGTTCTCCACTCCAGCCCAGATAACTCTGACGTAGTTGTAGTTCGGGAACACTCCTATGCCCTTAACTTTTACCCTGTGCTTCTTGTGCTTTTTGGCTATTCCTTCTAAGAGTTTTTTGATATCCTCTGCCTGCTCCTCGGTTATCTCTCCCAAAAACTTTAGAGTAAGATGGAGGTTTTCCGGCTCAACAAATTTGATTTTTGCAGATTTTGTTTTTTCGATTTTCTCCTGCGCCTCTATGAGTTTTTGTCTAACTTCGTCGTTAATATCAATCGCTATGAACGCCCTCATTCTCTAACCACCACTGGGAACTCTTCCCATGGGAAAACTATCCACTTGTCTGTTCTGAAAACGTAAAAATCAGGCACAACTGAAGTCCACGGCTTCATTGCCAAGCATGCCACTTTGATATCTTTTGCACCTTTCTTCTTTACTTCCTCGATAACAACCTGCAGAGTCTTTCCTGTATCGCTGACATCATCCACTACTACGACTTTCTTTCCTTTTAAGTCCCCGTGGAGCGGGATCGTTATCGTGGGCTTTTCTCCCCTTTCGTCAATACCCTTGTAGAACTTTACGTCGATTACCTTGAACTCAACATCTCCTAAAATGTGACTGAGCCTTACCGCCGGGATAAGTCCACCCCTCGAGACTCCAACGATAACATCAGGCTTGTATCCTCTTAAACTATCAGCAAGTGAGAAGATCGCCCTATCAACCTGCCACCACGTGAGATAGACCTTGTCCATTCTCTCACCCTCCTTTGATATATGGTAGAGTAGAAGAGTTGGAGTTTAAAAACCCAGCGTTTTCAAGTGCTGAGGTTTTAAGCTTTCAATTCTTTTGAAGTCTTATTGGAACTTTATAAAAGAATGGGTGATGGGGGAGAAAGGGGAGTGACCTTTCAGTTCTTTTGAAGTCTTATTGGAACAACGGGCTTTCCGGCGGGAACAAACAAAAAAAGGAGGCCTTTCAATTCTTTTGAAGTCTTATTGGAACGAGGTCGTAACGATTGGAACCTTGAACGTGCCGCTCCACTTTCAATTCTTTTGAAGTCTTATTGGAACCTCAAGCCTATCTTAAACCGTGCTTTCTGTTCCTCCTGTGCCTTTCAATTCTTTTGAAGTCTTATTGGAACAGGGGTGAATTTTCCTTGAAATTCCTTGCAAAGTAATTAGATGGCTTGAATCTTATAAGCTTTTCGTCAAAGGGTCAATAAAACAGCATTTCAAAGCCTCCGATTCCAATGACCAACTAAGAGTTTAGGCTTGTTCCGCAAACGAAAACCTTCAAATTCCCCCATGCACAAAAATGTTCACAAGACTTCCGGGGGAAGGACAAAAGCCCAAACCCAAAACAAAACCACAAAAAAGCATTAAATCCGAAAAGGTCAAACTTCCACTGGGAGGGGATACAAAAGAAGTGCCGGAAATCCCCGGCCCAAAAACCCGAAAAAATTTCGTTACAAAAACCTCAAAATATCATAACTCTTTGTCTGATAATAACCTTCAGTTACTAAAAACATCCAGAGCAACCTTAGAGGCTAAAAATCAAAATATGGACAAAAAAAGAAAGAAAACCCGAAAAAGGAAAAGCTAAACGTGATACAAAGAATCTTCGGCTATTCACTCACGTAGTAGTACTCCCCTATCTCTTTCTGTTCTCTGTCCTTGACGCTTCCTTCTTTATTTGCCCTCGGCCTTCCCGTGTCCGGGTCTCTTCTGAAGGTTATGCCCACGTTTGCTAAAAATCTGTTCATCCCTTCCCTCATTCCCATTGGAGGCAGAGCCCTGCCGTGCTTACTGGGTTCACCCTCGAAGACCATTATGCGGTCGCTTATGTAGTCTATCATCAGCACATCGTGTTCAACCACGAGTGCGGTTTTCTCGTTCTTTTCCATTAAATGCCTTATGGCCCTCGAAACCGCCAACCTCTGCTCGACGTCGAGATAGGCGGAGGGCTCGTCGAGGAGGTATAAATCGGCATCCCTTAACAGACAGGCAGCTATTGCCACCCTTTGCAATTCACCACCGCTTAGGTCGTTTACGGCTCTATCGTAGAGTTCTGGAATTCCCAGGGGATTGAGGAGCTCGGTTTTGTAAAAGTTGCTCATGAGCTTTGCCGCGTCAATCTTGCTTAAGAGCTCATAAACTGTCCCATCATAGTCGGCTTTTATATACTGGGGCTTGTAGCTTACTTTTAGCTCCCACTCCACTTTTCCTTCCGTCGGTTCTTCAACTCCAGCCAGCATTTTTACGAAAGTTGTCTTACCTATGCCATTAGGCCCTACTATGCTCACAACCTCTCCCCTGTACAGTTCTCCCCCATCTGCTTCAAGCCTAAAGCCTCCATAGTCTTTGACCAGTCTTGGATACTCCACAAGAATATCTCCAGCTTGGCTGTGCCTCTCGCTGAGCTTTGTGAACCTTATCTGATAAGGCCTGAACCTTACATTTTCTTCGGGGAGATAGCCCTCCAGGAAGGCGTTTATACCGACTCTGGTTCCTTTGGGCATTGAAAAGATACCATATGCCCCGGGCCTGCCGTAAACTATGTGGATGATGTCGCTCAAATAGTCAAGAACGGCCAAATCGTGCTCAACGACCATAACGGATTTCCCTTCTTCTGCAAGTTTTCTAATTGCCCTTGCAACTTTAAGCCTCTGCCTTATGTCAAGATAGCTTGAGGGCTCGTCAAAGAAATAGAAATCGGCATCCCTCGCCATGGCTGCCGCTATAGCTACCCTTTGCAATTCACCACCGCTCAAATGTTGAATTTCCCTGTCTAAGATGTTTGAGAGCTCAAGCTCTTCAACAAGCTTCTCCAGAATACCCTTTTCATCTGCCTTCTGAAGGAGGTCTCTCACCTTCCCTTTAACGACCTTGGGGATTAAGTCAACGTACTGGGGTTTAACTACCTTCTTTATGTTGCCATCTTTGAGCTTTTCAAAGTAGTTCTGGAGCTCATTCCCCCTGAACATCCTTATGACGTTGTCCCAGCTATCGTTGGAACCGCAGAGGTTAGGAATCATTTCTCCAGATAGTATTCTAACGGCAGTGGTCTTACCGGTACCGTTTGGGCCTAGGATACCAACTACCATTCCTTCCTTGAGCACTGGTAATCTGTAGAGGGCAAAGCCGTTAACTCCGTATCTGTGTACACACCCTTCCTCCAGCTCCTCTGGGAGGTTAACTATCGTTATAGCATTGAAGGGACATTTGTGGACGCATATCCCACATCCGGTACAGCTTGCCTCTTGAATTATTGGCTTATACTTATCCTCGTCGATGATTATAGCTTCTCCACCCATTCTATTTACTGGACATACTCTCTCACACAGGAAATGACCGCACTTGTCGGGATTACACTTGTCGTAATCGATGACCGCGATCCTCATAAGCCTCACCGATTACCACTTCTGGAATGCCTTTAAAAAGTTGTTGAAGACTTGGTCTCTACTTGTTGGGTTGTTCATTTTTGACCGTTGTTTCTTTGTTTGAGCATTCTATTAATTATTGGTGTGATGTTTGGTTTCGAGGGTTTGAGGGGTTTGGAAGAAGAAACCTGAAGTTCAGAGAGAATGCGGGAAATACACGGCAATGAATTTTCAAAGGAGGTTATTATGATAAAACATTGCAGGATAGGTTTAATGGCTAAAGTTAATAGTTTAACTGCATCAAAATGTTTTTATCATTGTTTTGGTGGTATTTGTGGGTATTCCCACAGCTCATGGAGTATCCCCTGAAAACTCAGATGTCCTCTACAGCGCTTATTTGAACTGGCTCCAAGGAAAGCCTGTGGGGCTTGCAAGCATTGAGATAAAGGTTAATGAAAGTCTCCATAATCCGGTTGTAATAGTTCAGGACTATAGCAAAGAGCATCCAAGGACTTTGTACTCAGGTTCTCTTCTCTCACCGGCTGTAAAAATAGAGAGAATTCCCGTTGATACATATGTGGAGAGGGTGCAAGAGAATGGAAAAAGTGGGAGTGTCCTTAAGACGAGGTTCAGGCCAGTCTCTCTCTTAGTAATAGTTGCAGATGAAAATTATTGGGGTGCACGAGTGATAAGTTTTGAGCCTAAAAAACCCTTGGTAAGAATCCCTGCAGAGGTTCCCCTTCATTATGCACCCGCCAAAAAAAGGAAATTACGTCCAGACTGCTTCGGTCACAGACCATGGCACGGTCAGGATGAATGGAATAAAAACGGCCGTAATAAGAAGTATCCCTGGAGTGGACGTTAAGTGGGTCATTGAAAGAAACGATGGAGTAACCTACGGGAGCTTTTCTCAGGAAACATGGGGCGGAAGACCGAATTCAAACGGTTGGCTGAGTAGTGGCCCCACCTTGGTTCAAGACAAAGACGTATGGATAACTTATACTGCCTCCAATGGTGATGTTAGGCTGGTAACCTCTGATGTTCTCTACCAGATAACTGAAAACGAAATAACCTCCCTATGGTGCAGAGACATTTGGACCTTAATACCAGTAAGAATAAAAAACTTTCATTCTACAGTTACGGGCTCTTACAGCGGAGGAATACCCTCAAACCTTGAAAGGGGGACAAGTATACATGGGAAGGAGCAAATGAGTTCGCTATAAGCTTTGACGCACCAACAGACAATGGAGGAGTTTATTTTAGCACTTCTCTCTCAGTATGCGGTGGTGAAGGAGTACAAGTGTGCTTTACAGGGAACGCTGAGACATACAGAGAGAGTAAATCCTATTACAGGCCACATTATGAAGTCAAAATCAATAAGTGGGAAGGCCATGAGGTTCTTTATTATGCATATCTAGACAAAAACGGCAGAAACTATTACGAAATATTCTTGGAGTGGGGTTAACAACAACAGTAGATTCTTTAAATTGCTTAGTGGCGATAGTTTTGACCCCGGATATCCTGAGGTTTTCAATCTCGGCAAAAAGTACTTTAACCAAAAACCAAAAATTATTCTTGTCATGTTGGGCATCTTTGAGGGATTAAAAAGCGAGATTATAGCAATCAAGGAGTTTAAGCCTAAGCGGGGTAAATACGGCTCTTTTGAGTTTAAAAACCCTGAAGTGAACAAGTTAGTTGAAGAAATGGGCTTTAAGCTTTACAAGCATCAGGTTGATGCCTTGAAAGCCCTCTATTCTGGTGAGAACATAGTGGTGACAACCCCAACCGCCTCCGGCAAAAGCGAAATTTTTAGACTGGCTATATTTGACAACTATCTCTCAAATCCCCAAGACACGTATCTCCTCATCTATCCAACGAGGGCATTAATAAACAACCAATACGAAAAGTTCAGCATTGAGAACTTCCACTTTTTCCAGCTTACAGGAAAAATTGTTAGTGCAAGAATTCTAACGGGCGATGTTGAGTGGAGCGAGAGGAGGAGGCTCATTAAAGAAAAGCCGAGGGTTGTTTTCACGACTCCGGATATGCTGCACTACAACATTCTAAGGAACAGAAAAGATTACGAGTGGCTTTTAAGAAACGTGAGGTACCTCGTAGTTGATGAACTTCACATTTACAGAGGTGTTTTCGGAACTAACGCCGCTTATGTTTTTAAACGGCTTCTCAAGGCGCTGGAGAGATATGGAAGGAGACTACAAATAATAGCCCTCTCAGCAACACTGAGGAATCCAAAAGAGTTTGCGGAAATCTTTTTTGGAAAGCCCTTTGAATCTATCACAAAACCTGCGAACCCCTTTCCAAAACGATACCTCGTGATGTTCGAGCCAAGAAGGCTCAATGAGATGCAGCTTTTAAGGGCAATCGTCGAAAAGCTGGCTGAGAAGGGAATTAAAACCCTTGTTTTCTTTGATTCGAGAAAGGGAACTGAAAAGCTTATGCGATTCCTCTTGACATCTCCAGCGGTTTACAGAACAACCACCTATAAAGGCACCCTTCCAAAGAATATCCGCTGGGAAATCGAGAGGGACTTTAAGGAGGGAAAACTTCTCGTGCTTTTAACAACAAACGCTCTGGAGCTTGGAATTGACATAGGCGACCTAGATGCCGTTGTAAACTATGGAATACCACCTGATGGGCTGTTCTCCCTTATCCAGCGCTTCGGAAGGGCAGGAAGAAAACGGGAAAGGGAAGCCATAAATGCAATCGTTTTAAGAAAAAACGGCCTAGACTATTACTATAAGGAGCACGTTGAGGAGCTGGTAGAAAAACTTGAGAAAGGGATAATCGAGTACATGCCCATAAACCTCAAAAACCGACTCGTTGTGAAAAAGCACCTCCACTACCTCTTGAGTGAGCTCAAGATTCTTGATTGGGACGAGCTGAACGAGTTTGAGAAGGAGATCGCCATGGACCTCGTGGATGAGAAAAAAGCAAAGCTCTACGATAATCCAATTACGGGTAAAAGGGAAATCCGCATCCTGAGGCCGGCTTTTAATTACTCCTCTATAAGAACGGCAAGCGATGAGAGCTACTTTTTGATTCTTGACGAGCCTTGGATAAGGTACAAACTTCTGGAAAAGTCCAGTGTAAGGGACTTAATCCGACTTACAAACTGGCTCAAGCTTAGGGGGTATGTAATAGAGGAAGTAGATAAGCCTGAATACTACAGGTCGCTCTTGCCGGGAATGGCGTATTTCTCAAGGGGAGAGCTTTATATTGCAAAGGACAAACTGAGCCTTGGAAAGTTTCATTTTATCTTCGCCTCTCCACTCAACAAGTTCTGGGAAGTTGATACGTTCCCCTCGAAGAGAGAAGAGGTAGAGGTTCTTAAGATCTATGACAAAAAGGAGTACAAGGGTGTGGAGATATATCTCGGTCGGTTGAGGGTAAAGCACCATTATTGGGGGTTTGCCGTCAAAGGAAAAGATACGCCTCTGTACCTTCAAGAGTTGTTGAAGCTCAAGGAAGAGGGGATTCTGAAGGGGGAGCTTTATTCTCCAATGCTGGAGCTCAAAGAGAGTACCGAGGTTGATGAGGAGTGGAGCATTCTTAGCTGGGAGAAGTTTGCGAAGGTTGAGTTTGATGAGCCTTTCACGTGGGAGTTTGAAACCGATGGAATCTGGCTTGTATTTCCAGAGAAGATTAGGGAGATTGCAAATGAGGAGTTTGGGGAGTTCTTTAAAATTGCTATGGAGAAGGGATATGAAGATATTGCCCTTAGTCTTTACGAGCGCTTGGACAGGAAGTATCTTTTTCCTGAACTTTTGGGAGCAACGAGTCACTACCTAAGAAACTACATCAAAGAGAGCCTAAAAAATTCAAAGATTGAAGATGAAGAGCTCGCTTTTGCAGTAAAGAAGATGGTGGACAGCAAAGATGGCATCGGGAGTGGGCTTCATGCAATAGAGCACAACATGATTAAAATCGCCCCAATTTTCACCTATGTGGACAGCAGGGAGCTCGGTGGTTATAGCTATGAAAGTTTTCCAACTCCTCCCTTTGTGGGCAAGCCCGTAGTGTTCATATACGATGGAAACGAAGGCGGCTTTGGACTGGCGGAAATTCTCTATGAAAACTCTGAAAAGCTCATGGAAAAGAGCTTCGAGCATCTGAAGAAGTGCGAGTGCAAAGATGGCTGCCCTCTGTGTGTTTATTCGCCAAAGTGCGGCACTTTTAACGAGTTTCTTGACAAATGGCAGGCTATAAGGGTTTGGGAAAAACTCCTTAGCGAAGATAGTACTGAATAAGCCCCCTTAGCTCCGGATTCCGCTCTATTTTCTTTCTTAAAAAGCGCTTCAACTGGGAGTTTTCTGCGAGAAGGGCGTTAAGCTCAATAGCCAAAATCTTGTTGTCTTCACTGACTCCGTAAGCTTTGTACCTTAACGGTGCCCACTCCCTCTCAAGCTTACCAACTTTTTTCTCAAGCTCCCTGACTTCATTTTCCAGTCTTTCGACGTCCTCTTCTGGCTCTTTAAAGCTCTCGGAGAGTACTATTTCGAGGATTCTACCCTCGCTAACGTTATAGCGCTTACTGAGTCTTTTTATCCTCTCTGCCAGTTCACTGGGGACTTCAACTTCAATTCTTCCAAGACCCCTTTTAGGTTTGATTATTACTCTCACGTTTTTTCCCCTCCAGCTCCTTTTTAAGCTCCTCGTTCTCCTTTCTCAGCTTTTCTCTAATGCTCATCATAAGCTCTTTATCCCTCAGAGCCTTTTCATAGAAAGCCCTAAGGTCTTCCAACTCATCCTCGATTTCCTTCAGCTTTTCTTCAAGCTTTGCCTTTTTCTCAAGGAGAAATGCCTCTCTCTCAGCCTGCAGGGTTTTCTCAGCTTTGGCGAGGTTCTTTTCTATCAGTTCCAGGATATCCAGTTCTTTTAGTTTTCTAAATCTTTTTCCTTCTACCTTTATTTCTATTGGCATTTTTCATCATCTCGGTCTTCCTGTCATAGCAGAGAATATAAAAAGCAAGCAGGGACTTCCATTTTCCATACGGCTCGATGATTTCTCTCACATCCCTCTCTTTTACCTCTCTGGGGTTCAGATTAAATATCTTCGCTATTCCCCTCCTCAGTCCCAAATCTCCCGCAGGATATGTGTTCTTCCCAAGGCCATAGGCCAAGAAGAGCTCGGCACTCCATTTTCCAATGCCCCTGAATTTTGTGAGGTATTTTATCGCCTCCTCCTCGTTGAGCTTCTCAAGATCCAAGCTTAAGTTCCCCTTGACGTACTCTTCTGTAAGGGATTTTATGTAAGCTGTCCTATAGCCGAGCTTGGTCTCTTTGAGCTCTTCGTCACTTAGGTTTAAGATGTCCTCCGGCTTTGGGAAGAGGTAAAGGTCTCCAACCTTTCTCCCCGCGAGCTTTACAAGGTTGTTAATTGTTCTCATGGCAAATTCAAAGCTCACCTGCTGCTGGGCTATTACCTCCACGAGGGCCTGATATTTGTTCGGTGCCCTTGGTATGGTTAACCCATAAAACTCCTCAATTAAGAACGAAAAGTTTGAGTCCTCTATCTCTGAATAAAACTTCTCAAGGTCAATATCCAAGCCAAGAATGAATTCAAGCTTCCTTTTGGCATCTTTTCGCTCTTTTTGTGAAAAATATTCTGGAAAATAGAAGTTCTCTCCGTCAAAACCAACTACACCATTCTCTAGCGCTTGTTTGAAGACTCCATTCTCAAACTTCCAGGTGCCGTTTTTTATCATCTCGTGGGCTACCTTCTTGAGGTCGATCACTTCAACCATCTGTCCAGCTTAACGGGGTTTTCCTTTATATCCTTTAGCGTGGATACATAGAGCCTCTTTCCATCCACGGAACGGTGAATTTCAAGTTCCCCTACCTCTTCCAGAAAACGCATGATTTCCTTAACGTCTTTCTCCCTTATTCCAAAGTTTTCTCTTAAGAAATCCCAGTAAGGTTCTGTATGGGAGTATTTGGCCACCTTTCTAATTATGCTCCAAGCGGCCTTGATTTTCTCTTCTCCTTTGGATAGTTTAAACTTTCTCATCTCCTCTTTCATGCCCCCCCATGTAATCTTGGGTTCCATTCTTATTAACTTTTCTTGAGAAAACTTAATTAAGCTGAAGAGCCATATTTACACAAGGTGGTGGTTATGAGAAAAATCATTCTTATCTCTCTGCTTCTGCTCATATTCTTGGTCCCAGCGTTAGCTGAAGCAAAAACCGTTTATGTTGCCCAAATAAAAGGTGAGATAACTTCCTACACCTACGACCAGTTCGACAGGTATATAAGCGAGGCAGAGAAGGCAAACGCAAATGCAATAATAATTCTCCTTGACACTCCCGGCGGTAGAGCTGATGCTATGCAAAACATAATCGAGAGGATAAAATCCGCCGATGTTCCCGTTATAACCTACGTTTATCCACCTGGAGCTATGGCGGCCTCCGCTGGAACATATATTGCCTTGGGTTCACATTTAATAGCCATGGCACCCGGAACAAGCATCGGTGCATGCAGACCTATTTTAGGTTATTCTCAAAATGGAAGCATTATAGAGGCCCCCCCAAAGGTCGTTAACTTCTACGTCTCCTACATAAAAAGCCTTGCAAAGGCCAGTGGAAGAAATGAGACAGTTGCAGAAAAGTTCATAACAGAGGATTTGGCCATAGATTCCGAAGAAGCCCTAAAGTATGGAGTGATTGAGGTTATTGCAAACGATGTAGATGAACTCTTGGAAAAAGCGGATGGCATGAAAACTAAAGTTCCCGTAAGGGGAGAGTACGTAACTTTAGATCTTAAAGGAGCCGAGATTAGGTATTTAGAACCGAGTTTAAAGGATAGGGTGATAACCTACATAACCGATCCAGCGGTTGCTTACGTTCTCTTAACACTCGGCATATGGGCTCTTGTTTTAGGCTTTCTGAGTCCGGGGTGGCACGTTCCAGAAACGGCTGGAGCAATAATGATTGTCCTAGCCATAATAGGTCTTGGATACTTCGGCTACAGAAGCGCTGGTTTGCTGCTTATAATCCTTGCAGTTATATTCTTCATAGCAGAGGCATTAACACCCACGTTCGGTCTCTTTACCGTTGCTGGCTTTATAACGTTTGTTTTGGGTAGCATAATGCTCTTCAGCGGGGGTGGAGGAGTGGACTATCTGGTTTCAAGGGAAGTTTATTCCCAGATTAGATTGATAATAATAACAATCGGCGCACTGCTTTCCTTGTTTTTCGCCTTTGGAATGGCTGCAGTGATAAGGGCTCATAGAAGAAAAGCACAAACAGGGAAGGAAGAGATGATAGGCCTTTCAGGGGAAGTGGTGGAACCTTTAGTTCCAGAAGGGATGATAAAAGTGAGAGGAGAGCTTTGGAGGGCAAGAAGCAGAGATGGTGAAACAATAAATGTTGGGGAGGAAGTTAAGGTTGTTGGGATGGATGGGCTCAAACTTATCGTGGTTAGGGAAAAAGAAAAAAAGCTTGAAAAGGAAAATATTAATGAGGTGAAGTAGAATGGCCTTTGAGTGGATTGTGTATGTTATTGTTTTGGTTTTTATTTTGGTGTTTTTGGCCTCGGCCATAAGGATAGTGAAGGAATACGAGAGGGCAGTGATCTTCAGGCTTGGTAGGGTTGTCGGAGCCAGAGGACCGGGATTGTTCTTCATAATCCCAGTATTCGAAAAGGCCGTGATAGTTGATTTGAGAACTCAGGTTTTAGACGTTCCAGTTCAAGAAACAATAACAAAGGACAACGTGCCTGTCAGGGTTAATGCCGTTGTTTACTTTAGAGTGGTCGACCCGGTAAAAGCCGTTACTCAGGTTAAGAACTTTATCATGGCAACCTCTCAGATTTCCCAGACAACTCTGAGAAGTGTAATTGGTCAAGCGCACTTGGATGAGCTTCTTAGCGAGAGGGAAAAGCTCAACAGAGAACTGCAGAGGATAATTGATGAAGCCACCGATCCGTGGGGAATAAAAGTTACAGCTGTGGAGATTAAGGACGTTGAGCTTCCGGCTGGAATGCAGAGGGCAATGGCAAGACAAGCAGAAGCAGAGAGAGAAAGGAGAGCAAGAATTACACTTGCTGAGGCAGAAAGACAGGCTGCAGAAAAGCTTAGAGAAGCTGCAGAAATTATCTCCGAGCACCCAATGGCACTCCAGCTCAGGACTTTGCAGACAATAAGCGACGTAGCAGGAGACAAGAGCAATGTTATAGTTCTAACACTTCCGATGGAGATGTTGAAGCTATTCAAGAGCCTCTCTGATACAGCTGAAGTCGCAAAGAAAAAGTTAGAGGGGCAAAATGAGTAGCCTTTTTAACTGCCCTTTGATTTTTTATTTAGAGTTAACTATAAAAAGCCAGACATCAACATATGAGTCAGATGCATCGATTACAAATTTCGTACATTGAAGTTAAAGAGGGGGGAATCAAATTGGGGAGGTCTATTGTTTTTGCCTCTGGAAAAGGTGGCACGGGTAAAACCACAACACTGGCGAACGTTGGTGTCGCTTTGGCACAGTTTGGAAAGGAGGTCATAGTTATAGACGCAGATATTACAATGGCAAATCTGAGCTTAATCCTCGGTATGGAGGATATTCCAATAACCCTCCACGACGTTCTCTCGGGAGAAGCAGAGCTCAAGGACGCCATCTACGAAGGACCAGCGGGTGTTAAAGTTATTCCCGGTGGACTAAGCCTTGAAAAAATAAAGAAGGTAAAGAATCCAGAGAGATTAAAAGAGCTCATAAGGGAGATCTCATCAATGGCGGATTTTGTTTTAATCGATGCTCCTGCTGGTCTTGAGATGACCTCAATCACCGCTCTGCTCATAGGAAAGGAACTCATTTTGGTAACAAACCCGGAGATTTCCGCAATTACAGACTCCCTTAAAACGAAACTTGTAGCAGAAAAGCTTGGAACCCTTCCACTGGGGGCTGTACTGAACAGGGTAACAAACGAAAAAACAGAACTGAGCAGAGAGGATATTGAAGCCATCTTAGAAGTCCCGGTACTTGCTGTAATACCCGAAGACCCGGAAGTGAAGAGGGCAAGTGCTTATGGAATTCCATTAGTTATCAAAAATCCAATGTCTCCTGCAGCAATAGCCTATAAGCAGCTCGCCGCAAAGCTTGCGGGAGTTAAATACAAGCCTCCAGAACCAGAGAGCCCAATAAAGAGAGTTTTCAAAGCCTTATTTGGAGGGGGTAAAAGATGAACCCACTCACTTTTCTGATCATTATCCTTCTGGCTACAAATATAATATTAGCGATACTATACATAGCGGAGAGGAGATCTCCATACTATGTTGGATATGACGCAGAAACTAAGAATACCTTGAAGAGAAGGGTTACCCATCTAAAAGAAGAGCTGGAGTCGGAGTTAGTCGAGTTTGATGTTGAGGAATGGGAGAGGAGCCTTGAGGAATCCTTGGAAGAAGAGATACGGAACTTATGACCTTCTCTGTCTCTTAAATTCTTTTTGCCCTTAAGAAAAGCTTAAGTATTCTCGGGTAATATCCCTAAATCCCCACTCATTTAGGAGGGTCGAGACATGAGGGCAAAAGTGAAGATTCTGGATGTGGAGACCGGGAGATTCATGGTAGTAATCAACGAGGAAGATGCTAAGAAAGCAAAGCTTCATCCGGAGGATCTAATTAAGATAGAAACCGCAAAAAGAACGATATACGGAGAGGTGGTTATAAGCAACATGGTCCAGCCGGGAGAAATAGGAGTTACAAAAGACACGATGTCCTTTTATGCCTTCTCTGAAGGAGAAATTGTAAACGTAGTCCCTGCAGGAACTCCGGAAAGCGTGAGATATATTAAGAAGAAGATGGACGGTCAAAAGCTTAAGAAGGTTGAAATAGAGGCTATTGTTAAAGACATCGTCGACAGAAAACTTAGGGACATAGAAATAAGTTCTTTTGTGACTGCTCTCGAGATAAACGGGCTTGATATGGACGAGATTGCGTGGCTTACAATGGCAATGGCAGAGACTGGAGATATGTTAGATATAGATAGAAAGCCGATTATGGATGTCCACAGCATAGGTGGAGTTCCCGGAAACAAGACAAACGTGCTTGTAGTGCCGATAGTTGCCGCAGCCGGCTTAACAATTCCCAAAACTTCTTCAAGGGCAATAACAAGTGCCGCCGGAACTGCTGATGTGGTGGAAGTTCTCGCTCCGGTGACTCACTCATTGGACGAGATAAAGAGGATCGTGGAAAAAATTGGTGCTTGTCTGGTCTGGGGTGGGGCCCTTAACTTGGCCCCCGCCGATGACCTAACAATTAAAGCCGAAAGGGCCTTAAGCATTGACCCAAGGGGGCTTATGCTTGCGAGCATAATGTCGAAGAAGTACGCCATAGGTTCTCAATACGTTCTCATAGACATACCAACGGGAGAGGGAGTGAAGGTTGAGACCATAGAAGAGGCAAGGTCTCTGGCAAAAGACTTCATAGAGCTGGGAAAGAGACTCGGTCAATATGTGGAAATAGCGATTACTTATGGAGGCCAGCCCATAGGACACACAGTTGGCCCTGCGCTTGAGGCTAAAGAGGCCTTAGAGACCATAATGACAGGCAAAGGCCCGGGGAGTCTGGTGGAGAAGGCCACGGGCTTAGCGGGGATTCTGCTTGAGATGGGTGGAGTAGCGCCGGCAGGAATGGGCAAAAAGATGGCAAAAGAAATCCTCGAGAGCGGAAAAGCTTACGAAAAGCTAAAGGAGATAATAGCCGAGCAGGGTGGAGATCCAAATATAAAGCCGGAAGATATTCCAATAGGCGACAAAACCTACACCTTTGTAGCTCAAACCTCTGGATATGTAACAAGGATCGACAACAAGGCAATAACGACAATAGCAAGAGCCGCTGGAGCTCCGGAAGACAAAGGTGCCGGAATTCTGCTCCACGTCAAAGTTGGGGAGAAAGTGAAGGAAGGGGATCCCCTCTTTACGATACATGCAGAAAGCGAAGTTAGGCTCGACCAGGCAATAATCCAAGCAAGGAGAATGGAGCCGATAAGGATAGAAGGAATGGTGCTCCAGAGAATCGGAAACATCTAACGTTTTCTATGCCTCTCGTACCATCCCCACTCTTTTTTGGTTCCAAAGCTTCTTACCCCTTCTTTCACAAGCTTTATCCTGAGTTCTTTGGCCAATTCAGGAGTTATCTCGCCGTGCTCCTCCATCCAGTTGATAATTTCCAATGCCTCCTCATCGGTCTCGCATCTTCTTATGAAGTCAATAACCGTAGGATTGTACCCGGAAAAATCCATCAATTCTTCCTCTTCTTCCTCTTCCACTCTATAGCCTTCGATAACAAGACCGGGCTCTTCTTCAAGTTCTTTAGCTAAGTGGGGGTATTTTTTCTCAAATTCTTCCTTATCATATTCCTGCCAAGGAAATTCATCAATAGGACGCTTTTTCTTTTTGTCCACCATACTGGGCACCTCTTTTCAAACTTTATTCCGCTGGTCCACTTTATATACTTTGTTGACCTGTGTTTCAAAGCCCTTATATATTCTCCTGCAGAGTTCCAAACATGAAGGGCTCCTATCTTCTTGTAATCTATTTGGAAAGAGATGTAAACATAGGAACAAAAGCCCGAGAGTTTCGTTTGAAGAAAGGGTATTACATTTACGTTGGCTCTGCGATGAACTCCCTCGAAAAAAGGGTTGCAAGACATTTCAGAAAGAAAAAACGTCTTCACTGGCATATTGACTTTCTTCTCCAAAAAGCACAGCTTTTGGAGGCTTATCTAATACCCAGCGAGGAAAGACTGGAGGAGGAACTTTCCCGCATTTTGGAAAAAGTTTTTCAGGGGGTTGAAGGTTTTGGGGCGAGTGATGTTAAAGTAAAAACAAATTTATACTACTCCGCAACTCCTCCAGATGGAACAATGTGTAACATCTTAAACTCAAGAAACCTTAGGTGGAAAAGAGTTAAAAGTTCCGAAGGGATTATGGATTGGAGGGAAGAGAATGCTGAGGATAGGAAAAGTTGAATCTTACATTCACGAGAAGCTCGAGAAAGAAAAACTTCACTTTGTTCTCCTAGACCCAGATGATGTTTCTCCCGAAACTGCCGGAGAGCTTGCTAAAATAAGCGAAGAACTTGGCGTGGATGCAATAATGGTTGGGGGTTCAACCGGGGCAGAGGGAGAAATTCTTGATGAGGTCGTTAAGTCGATAAAGGAGAGCTCCAGCTTACCTGTGATACTCTTTCCGGGTTCACATGGCGGAATAAGCAAATACGCGGATGCCATATTCTTTATGAGCCTTCTAAATTCGCGAAATCCTTTTTTCATTACCGGAGCCCAGGCGCTTGGAGCTTTTACGGTAAAACGCTATGGAATTGAGCCGATACCGATGGCATATCTCATCGTTGAGCCGGGTGAAACAGTTGGATGGGTAAGTGATTCCAAGCCGATTCCAAGGCACAAACCAAAGATAGCCGCCGCTTATGCATTAGCTGGCCAGTATATGGGGATGAGACTTGTTTACCTTGAAGCGGGAAGCGGTGCTCCAGAGCATGTGCCGAATGAGATGATTAAAGCCGTCAAAGCTGTCATTGAAGTTCCTCTCATCGTTGGAGGGGGCATAAGGAGCTACGAAGATGCAAGAGAGGTTGCCCGGAGCGGTGCGGACATAATCGTTACTGGCACAGCGATAGAGAAAGCGGGCTCTCTGGAAGAGGCAAGGAAAAGACTTGAAAGAATAATCAGGGGAGTTAAAGAAATTAAACCGTGATAAGTCTTTCTTCTTTTTTGGAAACCTATTTAAGCAACAGGTTGAATTTTAAGTTGGGTGATATTATGAAGGCCTTTATTTCCGTCGATTTGGAAGGTATGCCTTTCGTTGTAAGTTTGGAGCACTTGGTAGAGAAGGGTGCTCTCTATAATGAAGCCCGAAAAATAGCCACAGAAATAACTTTAACCGCTGCAGATGCCCTTCACAGAGCTGGTTTTGAGGAGATAATAATAGCCGACAGCCACGGCCCGATGGTAAACCTCCTCCCGGAGGAGCTCCCCGATTATGCTTACCTCGTCAGAGGATATCCAAGGCCGATGGCCATGATTGCCGGAGCAGAGGGATGTGATGTTGCACTGTTTTTGGGCTACCACGCAAAGGCCGGAACGGCATATGGTATCTTTGACCACACCTACAGCGGTGCAAGCGTTGGTAAGCTTGAGCTAAACGGCATTGAGGTCAGCGAATTCCTTCTCAACGGATACGCGGTTGGTCACTATGATATTCCCGTAATCCTTGTTGGAGGAGACAAGAAACTTCTTGAAGACGACGTGGAGAAATTCACACCATGGGCTGAGAGAGTGGTATTTAAGGAGGCGTTCTCAAGGTATTCCGCCATAAGTCCAAGCATGAAGAAAATTAAAAGGAATCTTGAAGAGGCAGTCCTTAGGGCCGTTGAAAAATACAAAAACGGAGAAACGAAGCCCCTAAAACTTGACTATCCCGTTAGGGTGAGGCTCACCTACAACAACAGCGGCATGGCAGATGTAGGAGAGCTTCTACCGGGGGCAAGAAGGATAGATGGAAAAACGGTGGAGTTTGAAGCAAGGGACATCATCGAGGCATACAAGGTATTCCAATTGTTAGTGTTTGCCGCCACGGGAGTTACCTCACTCTTGAGACGTTAAGCCTCACTCAAGACTTTAAAGCTGACCTTTCCCTCCCTTACTATCTTTTTGATGTCTTCAAGGAGCTTTTGAACGTTCTCTTCTGCAACCTCCATTCTTATTTCACTAATACCTTTGCTCGTGGGGGGCAGGAAGTGTATGTCCTTAATCTTTCCCCTAACCTCATTTAAAATTTTGGTCAAAATTTTTCCCCTTTTCTCATAGGGCAATTTTATGTCCAGTTCAACAATTTTCATAGCTGTCACCATTTTATTTTAGAAAAGAAACCATATATAACCTTTTTCATGAGCCAGAGGTATGAAGCTTTTGACGGTTTATTCCTCCCGGTTATGAGAAAATTTTTGATTTTTTCATCCAACTATCAATGCCCCGGAGAAACCGCGGGGGATGAGCGAGGGGCGAGCTGTGATTCCCCTTCGCTCCTCCGGGGCACACTTTAAATGTTGAGTGGCTTAAGAAGGTTTATCCTGAAGCCATCCTTCTCCTCGATTGAAACAACTGCTGTTGAAATCTCCTCCATGATAGGTAAAACTTCCGTAGCCGCTGATTTTATCAAATCTGCGTTGATGAAGTAGAAGGCAATCCTCTTTTTGTTTCCGAGATACTTCAGCACTCCGTATATACTGGGAATGAAATCTTTTCTCTCGCTGTGGAGGATGAAAAGCTTATCAAAACCCAGCACGAGGTTTATCATTTTCTCTTCGGGCAGTTTTTCAAAGATTTTATCGTATTCTCTTTCCAAAATTGTGCTCTCGGTTATTGGGACTCTTCCCAAGACTTTCCCTATGTTTATGGCTCCTCCAATCTTTATTACGTTAAGGTCGTTGAGAAGAGAGGTATCTATTCCAGCAATCTCCATCTGAGCTCTGTACATGTGAAGCGTGTCCAGAAAGTCATCTACAAGAACCGGGTAGTTATTCTCCCTGCTCCATTTTACAAGTTCGTGGAAGAGCAGATAAATCGGAGCTTTTGAAGAGTACTCCACTAAAACGGTTTCGCCAAATTTTAGTTTTTCCAGTATAGAAAGAAAGTTGTGCACGGCGGCACCCCCGTTTGTGATTTTTCTATTGGTTTAGATAATTTTGGAAATCTTATATATTTTTCTCTTCCTCCTCTTCGTATGGGGCTGTTATGACTTTTCTTATCTCTCTGGCGATTTTTTCTCCAATTCCCTCCACCTGCATTAACTCGCTCTCTTTTGCCGTGAAAACCCTCTCCACGCTCCCGAAATGCCTGAGGAGTCTTCTCGCTAAGGTTGCCGATACATAGGGGAGTCCCTCAACGATTAGCCTCTGCCTTTCAGCTAATGTTAAGGCCTTCTTCTCACTTCTAACGGCTATTTCCTTCTTTCTCTCCTCCTGTTCGCGCTTGGCTATGAGATAAATGTAGCTGGCAACTTCACCCGAATCTTTGGCGAAAAGAACTGGGATCCCCCAGTCTACAGTTAAAGCAGCCAGGGCACCTCTAATGGCATTGGGGTGCACGTTCCTAATTCCGTAGAGTTCTCCTTCGATAATAATGACCGGTCGGGGATAGGTTTCTTTTAAACGCTTTGCCTGGTCAAAAAGCCTTCCGTCTATTATTGACTGGATAAAATCATCGGCGGCTTTTCTCTCTATAGCAACATCTTCACTCACTATGTAGTCCCCAACGTCGAGGGTTTTAACTTCCAAATGAGCACCAAGCTCCTTTAGTATCTTTGGAACCTGGCTCTTGAGCTCGCGCGAATCAACATAGACTACAATTCCTTTCGGTTTTTTCACAAAAATTGGCTTTATGGGAAGCTTTTCGTACACATCTTTCTCTGGCTCTTCCCTCTTTTCGACAACTTCCTCAGCTTTTTCCTCCTTCTCCTTCGACTTTACAAAACCTAAGAGGGAAGCCTGTTTTTCCTTTTTAACCATATGCTCCACCTTCTCTAAGAGAGAAATCATCTGTTTCTCCTTATGGCGGGAACTCCAGTAGTAAGCTTCATCTCTCGTTCCCTTTGCCATTAATATAACAACTCTACCCGGCCTGTGTCTTCCGGTTCTTCCCCTTCTCTGGATGCTTCTTATAGCAGAGGGGACTGGTTCATAAAAAATAACCAGATCCACTTCGGGAACGTCAAGACCTTCTTCTCCAACGCTTGTGGCAACGAGAACGTTGAATTCTCCCTGAGAAAAAAGATCTAAAATTTGCTTTTGTTTCTTTTGGCTTAAGCCCCTGTCGTTTTCTTTATTTGCCTGCCCCACAAAACGCATGCTCTTTATTTGCTCCTGAAGGAGCTCTTTTACGATCTTTTTTGCAGTTTCCCTGTAGTTTGTGAAGACGATTATCTTTGAGGTAGGTTTTTTGCTTAGCTGCTCTTTAATCAGCTCTTTTGTCTTGTCTAACTTTGGATGGTCAATTCCCAGTTCCTTTGCTTGGACGAGAAGTGCTATCGCCTTTTTCATCCTTTGATCCTGCATCAGCTCCTTCGTCGACTTTGTCTTTCCCCTCTTGGCCTCTTCATAGAGCTTCTTGAGATAAGCCCTCAGGGCGGACAACCCTTGAGTTTCGAGAAGTTCTATTGCATGATGGAGCTTCAGGGCCTTTGCTTGGTAAAAGATGAGTTTTCCTACATCATAGCTGCCCTTTGCCATCTCGGCGTTTATTATCTGTCCCGCTTTGAGGATTTCTTTTTTCGGAACATCTGGGGAAGCGCTCTCTACAAGACCTGCCTCAGCCAAAGGCTTCAACGAATCTTTGAGCATTTCCCTTAGAATTTTTCTAACTTCTTTGTAAATCCCCGGCAGCTCAACTTTAACCCATTCAAACTTTATCCCTTGGACGTAAGGTCTAACATCGGGAGAGTTCTCGGTTCTAACCTCAATGTGCTCTATGAAGAGGTTCCTAACGATTTCCTCAATCTTGGCCTCGTCACTCCCAGGAGAAGCTGTAAGACCCAGAATTAGGGGATGCTTTGCCTGCCTCATGTATTCTTTGGCTATGTAAACATAGGCATACTCCCCCACTGCCCTATGGGCCTCATCAAAGACGAGCAGAACAACGTCTTCAAGGCTTATCCTCCCAACAACAAGGTCGTTTTCTATCGTTTGGGGAGTGGCGGTGATGATAATGCTTTTCTTCCATATTTCCTCTCTTCTCTCCGGCGGGATTTCACCAGTCAAGGTGTTTATCTTCTCCTCAGGGAGGTCAAAAAGTCTCAAAAAGCTTTCTCTATGTTGCAAAGCGAGGGGTTTTGTTGGTGCGAGCATCAGAACTTTCCCGCCGTATTTAGATAAGCGATAGTCGGCTATCATCTGAGCTATCAAAGTTTTCCCTAACCCAGTCGGCAGAACGACTAAGCTGTTTTTGTCTTTGCATTTCGCGTAAATTACTTCTTGATAAACCCTCGGCTGGATGAGCTCTCTTCGCAGGTACATTGGTCTATATTTTGTTAAATAGGTTTATAAAAGCGCCGTCGCACAAAACCTAAAAAGGGGAAACCCAAACTGTAATTTAGGTGTTGAAATGCCACGCGGGATGGGATGGGGGAGAGGGAGAAGGCGAAAAATGCGATTTATAGGATTTATCCCCGAGGTTAGGCATTTCTACCCAGCTAAGCCACCTTTTGGCCCTCCGCAGCCTCCGATTTTCATGACCTATGAAGAGTTTGAGGCCTTAAGGCTGGTGGATTATGAAGGACTAACTCAAGAGGAAGCCGGGCAGAGAATGGGTGTCTCAAGAGGAACAGTATGGAGGGCTTTAAGTTCTGCAAGAAAAAAGGTGGCCCAAATGCTTGTTGAGGGGAGGGAGTTAATAATCCTGGCCCAGGGAAATGAAATTCCTGGGTCATCTCAGGAGCCAGAGGTTACCGATGAAGACTCGTTTTAGCCCTTCTTTTCCGGCGATTGTATAAACCCTTTCCATCCCTTACTAGTGGTTGGCACATAGTGCATCAGATGCTGCGGTGCAAATGCTAAGAGGACGTTATGAGAAAATTAAAGGGCAGGAACTACTTTAAAATCTCCTCTTTAACGGCCTCTGCTATTTCTTTGAGCGCTATAGAGGCTTTTGAATCCGGAAACGCCTCGACTACTGGCTTAAGCATTACCATGCTTTTTGGGATTGCTATATCGTATGGTATCTCACCGATTATTGGGATGGCTTCTTTTTCGGCGAATTCATAAAGTCCCTTAAAGCCCGGATTCAGATCAGCTTTGTTTATTATAAGGTATGCTGGCTCTCCGAAGTGCTGGACAACCCTGTAAACCCTCTTCACGTCACTTAGCGAAGCGGGGGTTGGTTCTGCTATGAGTATTGCAACATCTGCCCCACCAAGGCTTGCTATCACTTGGCACCCTATGCCAGCTGCCGAATCAACTATCATGTGCTCCAGATTTTGTTCTTTCATAATTCTCTTTGCCCACTCTTTTTCCTCTGTAACGAGCTTTCCGCTGTTTGGCCTTCCCACGTAGAGCTGGGCTGAAATCAGAGGAAAGCCGTATCTTGTTGTTGTCTTTCTAATTATGCCGGAACGAACTTCCTCTAAAGTGATTACCCCTTCTATCGGGCATACGAGCTTACAAACTCCACACCCTTCACAAGTTAGCTCATTAACCACGTAATTTCCATCAACAATCTTTATGCAGTCATGGGGGCATTTCTCAGCGCATATACCGCACTTTATGCAGGTTGAGGTGTTTATCCTTGCCACTTTTGCTCCTGTGAGCTCTTTCTCCTCTTCCCACCTCTCAACTCCAAAGAGAAGGTCGAGGTTTGGAGCGTCGGCATCGGCATCGACCGCTATTAGGGAATACTCATCTTTGAGAAGGTATATGAGTGAAGCGGCAACACTTGATTTGCCAACCCCTCCTTTTCCACTCGCTATCGCGATCTGCATTTTAATCACCCCAGATAATTGGCTACCCTTTCGGCAAGGTCTTTGAAGATTTTCGCTTCCTTTTTATCGGTTAGGACTATAGGTTCTCCTTTAACATAACTCCTGATAATAGCCTCGCTGTATGGAATTTCCCCAACTATCCCGGCGTTGTATTTCTGCACCATCTCTTTTACTCTCTTTTTCTCCCCGATATCGGCCCTATTGACAACAACCCATGCCTCTATGCCCATTAACTTGGCGAGCTCGAGGATAAGGGTCAAGTCATGAAGGCCAAGTGGGGTGGGCTCTGTAACTGCTATGAGGAGCTTTGAATCTTCCAATGCCTTAGAAACAGTGTTGCTTGTACCTGCGGCAGTGTCCACTAACAAAAGCTCTTTGTTAAGGGCTTTCGCCCTCTTTTTTGCCGCGGTTACGATAGGCAGTGCCCGCTCTTCCCCTTCGAGCAGTTTTCCGGTAACCAAAGGAAACTCATAAGGTGTCTCGGTGAAGTAGGTATGCCCCATAAGCTTCTCTCCCTCCAATATTGCCCCCGTAACTGGGCAGACTATCTCACAAGCCCTGCACCCAGAACATAGAGTGGGCATTAAGAACGGTGTTCCATCCCTCATTGTGATTATTGCGTTTTCTCCACAAACTTCTGCACATTTTCTACATTTTATGCACTTGGAATAATCAAAGCGCGGCATGAACATGTGAACGGGTTCCTCATTCTGCAGCTCAACTCCAAGGAGAATATGATCGTTTGGCGCCTCGACGTCTAAATCCGCCAGAGCCAAGTCGAAATACTCCCGTAAGGCCATTGCAAGGTTAACGGCTACTGTTGATTTTCCTGTTCCGCCTTTACCCCCACTCACCGCTATCTGCATCACCTCACCTCCACAGTTAGGGAAACCTAAAACCTTAAAAATTTTGTGCATATGCTCACTCATTTCCCGCTTCTTAATTTTCTCGTGTAGAACCACCCCTATGGTGACCATGGGTGCGCCGGGCTCAGTAAACTGGAAAAAATCTACCGGGTGGAGGGCAAGAAACGCGTACGGCGCAGAAACGGCCTTTTCCATGGATATCACACGGAGTTGTTCCGTGAAACGGGTCTATAAGGGTTAGGGAAACCGAAAAGTTTAAATGGTGTGCATATGCACAAAATAATAGAGGCGGTGGATATGAGGATTGCTGTTCCAACAAACGGTGGAGGTAGGGAAGATACAGTTGCTCCGGTCTTCGCAAGGGCACCGGCATTCTACATAGCGGATGCTGATGAGAATGGCAACATAGTCGGTGAGAAGGTCATCCAGAACAGCGCTGCAATGGTCGGTAGAGGCACCGGCCCAATGGTTATGCAGACGCTTATCAACGAGGGCGTTGAAGCTATAATAGCTCCCCTGGGTCCAAAGGCATTCGGCTTGATACGGGCAGCGGGCATTAAACTCTATCAGGTCGCCCCCGGAACTCTTGTTGAGGAGGCCATAAAGAGCGTTGTGCGCAATAGAGCAGGCCAGTTCACAGAACCGGCTCCACAGGCTCCGATCGCTCCGGTTACCCCCGTGACCCCAGCGACACCAGCTACCCCAGTGTATCCCGCCTACCCAGCCTACGGCTTCGGCTATGGATGGGGTAGAGGCTTGGGAAGAGGACGCTGTTTTGGCAGAGGAAGAGGCTGGGAAGCAAGACTCGGCTACTGCCCTTGGTGGGGATTTCCAAATAGAAGAAATCGGTTTGCGGGATTCCTTGGCCGGTGGTGAAATTTTTAGGGAGTGAAAATGCCACACAGGAGGACTGTTTTTGAGCTTATGCAAAATTTTTTAAATTCGGCTTTCCTAATTTACTCGGGGGTGATAGGATGAGGGTAGCAGTTGCGACCATAACGGGAGGTCTGGAGGATTTCGTCAATCAGCACTTTGGGAGAACTCCAACATTCACAATAGCTGATGTTGAGGACGGGGAAATAAAGAGCGTTAGAGTGGTTCCCAATCCGGGTGCAAGTGCCCAGAGGGGTGCTGGGGTTCAAGCGGCTCAATTCTGCATAGATGAGGGAGTGGATGTTGTTATAGCCGGTCAACTTGGGCCTACTTCATCTCAAGTGCTTCAAAAGTCGGGCATAAAGTTTGTCTCGGCCCCTCCCACAATGAAGGTGGAAGAAGCGATAAGGGCGTTCCTTAGGGAGGATTAGCCAAGCTACATTTGGTCCAGCGTGAGGAATTGGGAAAGAGTCGCGGCGGGGGAGCGTAAGACACTGGAGACCGTGTCCTTCAACTTCCAAAAGTCGTTTATACTTCTTCCTACTTCTCTTTGGTGAACTTCATGAAGTACGGTAAACTTGCCGTAAAGATTCTGGAGTATGAGGGGAAGGGGATATTCTATGATCCCGCCTATCACGGCAGAACTCTAAAGGTTTTTGGCATCGACGATGACCCTACGAGGGTTATAGAATATATAGGAGACCAGTTTCTCGAAAAAGATTACGGGCTGATTTTCTTTGACACGGGGGGAAAGTATCCCAGAGAGAAGTTTGACACCGTAATGGAAATAGAGGACAACAAGCCTACGGGCCTTGATCCCGTAAAGATGGTTAAAAAAGGCCTCCTGAAGGATTTTTACACTGCAGCAACGATAATTCAGACCATATACGGATTGGATCGCTCTCTTACGGATAAACTCTATGCCGATATCTTAGGGGGTAAAGTTAAAAGTGTGGCAGATGCGGCAAAGTCAAAAGAGCACTACGGGGAAGTTATAAGGGAAGCCTACACTTCCCTGGACGAAACCTTTTTTGAAGGTGAACCTCCAAAACTTGGCAAGAGCATTTTGGTCGACTTCGGGAAAACCTACAGCATAAGCATTGTGGGAATGGCGTTTCTAATACTTGCGGCGGCTGTTAAAGATAGAAGAAGCACATTAGTTGGAATTGACGATGCGGCGGTTCTTTTCTACACAACTCCAGAAGTGCGGCAATTCCTCTGTTGACTCAACCCATGAGGGGGAGGGTTACGGTATTGGGCTCCAGATACGTTGGGGAGAACCTTTTCAATATACCGGGGCCAACCCTAGTACTCTACAACGATCCCGACTTGCAGAGCATGATATATGAGGCAAATGGAGTTCCTCAAGGAGATATGAGGAAACACGTCCTTAAGGGAGAAGGGGCTTTTATCTGGAGGACGACGCAGACACTGGAGGTCGAGTTTGGCAAGCTCCCCTTTGAGGGATGAAAATGAGGTCATCAGAAAGGTAAGGAAAGGCTCCGTGAATATTTATGCTCACCCAAACATATTCTTGAGGAGTACCCTTAAAGCCCGAACAGAGAGAAATTGGAATCCTCTTTTCGCGGGAGCATTTAGAAAAACTCGGAGCCAACTTTATACTAAAGGAAAAACCAGTTAAGATTTTTGATGGGGTATACACAAGCGGTGAGATAGAGAGAACAACCTGGGATAGGGCAGTTGGCTATGTCGTGGATGGGAGAAAGCTGATAAAAGACCCTCTAAAAGACGACATATCACTGCTCGTTGAGCTTGGAGGCAAAATGGTCGTTATAACTGGCTGTGGCCATAGTGGAATTTTGAACATAGTGAGGCACTCAATGAAACTCATGAATAAGCCAATTTTTGCTTTGATGGGTGGATTCCATCTAAACAAGGCCAAGAGAGATATCCTGAAGGATGCGGTTGAGGGCGTAAAAGCTCCCGGGATTGAGAAAATATATCCCGGTCACTGCACATGGTTTGATGGGGTATGTGCCTTCGTGAACACCTTTGGAGACAAAGTAGAACCTCTACACGTGGGAAAAGAGGTCAAATTTGTCCCTTAATCTTTTTATCCTTTGGTCTGTATTTTAATTATGGTGATGCCGATGCTGACTATAGATTTGTCCGGAAAGCTGGCCTTCACCACTGCCTCAAGCAGGGGCATAGGTTTCGGCGTTGCGAGGGTTCTCGCGAGGGCTGGGGCTGATGTAATACTCCTCTCGCGGAGTGAGGAGAACCTAAAGAAAGCGAAGGAGAGGATCAAGGCTGAAAGCGACGTTGAGGTGAGCTACATCGCTGCTGATTTAACAAAGAGGGAGGATCTTGAGAGAACCATAAAAGAGCTCGGAGACATCGGCGAGCCAGATATATTCTTCTTCTCCACCGGCGGGCCGAAGCCGGGCTACTTCATGGAGATGGGTATGGAGGACTGGGAAGAGGCTTTTAAGCTTCTCCTCTACCCGGCGGTTTACCTCACGAGGGCCCTCGTTCCGGCCATGGAGAGGAAGGGCTTTGGTAGAATAGTTTACTCCACGAGCGTCGCCATAAAGGAGCCGATACCCAACATAGCATTGAGCAACGTCGTTAGGATTTCGATGGCTGGCCTCGTGAGGACTCTGGCTAAGGAGCTCGGGCCAAAAGGCATAACCGTCAACGGCATTATGCCGGGCATCATAAGGACGGACAGGGTGATACAGCTCGCAAAGGACAGAGCTAAAAGAGAAGGCAAGACCGTTGAGGAAGCCCTCCAGGAGTACTCAAAGCCCATACCCCTCGGAAGGCTTGGAGAGCCGGAGGAGATAGGCTACCTCGTGGCTTTCTTAGCCAGCGACCTCGGGAGCTACATAAACGGGGCAATGATTCCGGTAGACGGGGGAAGGCTCAACTCGGTGTTCTGATCCACCTCTTCTGCTTCTTTCGTTTTGTCAAGCAAATAGCAAGTGAACCGCGGGTTTTGTAAAGTTCCGGTCGTCATACTTTCCAAAATCAAACCAAAACGTCTATATTATTTGAAGTCCAACCTCTTTTAATGCAAGGCTGGTGGGAGCATAGGGGTTAGGATAAGACTCTTGGTGGTTGCCCTTCTTTTGCTCGTGGCCTTTCCCGGAGTTCTCGCTGCTAAAGTGACAATCTGGAACGTCGGCGGGATGGTACTCCACCCAAGGCTTTCTCCGGACGGCCTCTACTTCACGGACTACATGGGAAGAGTCGGACTGAAGCTCAACGATACCCGCTTCCTCTTCTGGAGGCTTCCCTTCATGCCCAATGGTCTTCGATGCCCACAACCTCACATTCTATAACCTGTCTTCGGCCGGAATCATTAAGGTCTACGATGTTTTCCCATCGTCCGGGGGGATTTACTTTACCGCCGAGCTCAATAAGAGCCCTCAGGGGGCCGTTGGTCTGCTCGTGCCCTCCAACGGCACCTTCTACCTCTGGAAGTTTCCCTCCAATTATTCGAGGCTTGTCCCGGATGGAATTTTCCTTGATTCTGAAGGGTTTGTCTACATGGCAATAATGGAAGGGGACAGCACGGATTAATGCGCTTCTCCCCCTCTTCCCTTCTCCTTCCTTGAGGTGGAAGGCAGACCCCTTCACGTGAAGGCCTTTGGTGGAGGGGTACTCCTTATGGGCTCCGAAGGGTTGCTGAACCTTATCCATCCTGAAAACTTAAGCTGGACGGTTGAGGGGACGTTAAAGGCCGAAAAGGGCACCTTTACGGTTTTCCCCGTTGGCCCTCCGCGGAGGGTTGAGAATGTTGAAGCCGGGGAGGTAGCCATACTACCCGAATACCGGACGTTAGAAAGGAGGAAATTGATGGCGTCATCACCTATGAAGTCCTTGGGACCCACGACTTTGGAGGGGGCTACGGTGGGGAGATGGGAACCCCCGTTCGCCTTGACGAGCTAACTCCAAAGGTGCACCTCACCTATGAGAACGGAACAGTGAAAGCTACGCCGACGACATATGGGACAACCTTCCAAGGCCGGGCTGGGGGGACATTCACCCGTGTCTGGCTCCCCTCGATGGGATAGACCCCAAGGATTCCTCAGTAGTCTGCAGCGCTCTCTCCTGTGCCGGCAAGGACTTCGACTGCAGCTGCTATCTCACATGCTTCCTCGGGCCCTTTAAGATGTGGAATGCGTTCACCGGTTGCCTTGGAGGGGATGACTTTTCTTCCCTATTTTTGAGCGGAAGGAAGGAGAAGCCTAAAATACCTTGGAAGCGTGGGGGTGTAGAAGTCTGATAGGACAGAGGGGAGAACGGACGAGTGGTGATGGGACTGACCATTAAGGGGCGGAAGAAAGATGAAAGGACTCCAGAGATATACCTCATGGCTCATCCTCGGTGCCCTCTCCACTTACTTTGGAGAGGTTATAACAGCCTCCACTCCCTTTCCGTTCTTCACCCTTCCGGGGCTCCTCATAACGTACCCCTTCTACACCCTCAACATCCTCTTCTTTGCACGCATAGCGTTCAAAATTTCGGGCTCTTCGAGGCGTATGGCACCAAGATGCTCTGGAGCCCCGGCTGGGGTGCAGAACCCAAGCTCCTCGGAATCTCGCTGATTCCTTTCTTCCTGCTAATATTCCTGTGGCATCCCCTAATGTCCTTTACCCTTCCGATCATCATCGTCAAAAGCTACCTTTCTTCCTCCCGGGAGACACTAACCGGCATTCCGGAGTGGATTTCGCGCCGTTTAAATGATAAAACTCTGCCCATTCTGTTAACAATGTTTGTTCTTTTCTGCGCAATAAATCAGGCTGTAAATTCCCCTTCAAAGTTCATATCCCTTCTCTCTCCATCCGCTTCGTGGGCTCTTATAATCCTCTCAATCTGGCTCTGGAGAAGGCTGGGGTCAGAAGAGAGCCTCAGGAAGCTTTTACCAACCGAAAAAGAGATCCTCCTTCTGTTCCCGCTCCTCGTCTTCATGTACGTCCTCTTAAAACTCCGGTTGTTCTCCGAGGGAATTCCGCCGATGAAGGAGCAGATTGGGGCGTGGCTTCTCTACATCATCTTTGGAACGCTGCTGTATCTTGACGTAAAAACTCCGGTTACAAAGGTATCTCTTCCGGTTGTTGGAATTCCACGATCCTTTTTACTCTATTCGGATTTGTGGTAGCGTTTGTTGCTTATCTGCTCCCCAAATCTGTGTCGCTGGTTGTGGTTTTCTGGATTCCCGGGGTTCTCTTTGGAATTGCCCTCTTCTCAGGTGCCGTGAGGAGAACAGTCAAAACGGCACTGGGCTCAATGAAGGGGACAAAATGAGGACAGCCGGGCCTAAAACGGCATCTTTTTATATAGGTGACCTAAAGTAGAACGGTGATAGCATGACGATTATGAGGCTCTGGCACGGGCGCGTGCCGAGGGAGAAAGGAGACGCCTACGAGCGTTTTCTGATAGAGCGATCAGTTCCCGACTACGGCTCCATTGATGGGCTTTTGAAGCTCTACTTTACAAGACGGAATGAGGAGAAAGAGACCCACTTCCTGCTCGTGACGATATGGGACTCGATGGAGTCTACCAAGAAGTTCGCCGGTGAAAACCCTGAGCTGGCCAAGTACTACCCAGAGGACGACGAGTTCCTTCTGGAGAAGGAGAGGTACGTCCAGCACTATGAAATCTTCTATGAGAAATGATGGGTTGCGAAAGCAATATAAAACAGAAGGACAATAATGGGTTAATCTGAAGATTGTCCTTGGGTGATGGTTATGGGATTAGTAGAGGATAAGGCCTTGGTGGAGGCTGCCCTGTTTGTTGCGGGACGACCTTTAAGCCTTAAAGAACTCTCCAAAGCTCTTGGAATTAAATCCCTTGACTACCTCGAAAAGCTTATTGAGCTGATAGCGGCTGAATATGCCGAGAGAAAAAGTGCAATAGAAGTGGTGAGAGTTTTGGGAGACAAATACGTGATGCAAGTCAAGCAGGAATACTCCCAAATGGTTGCTCATCTAATGCCAAAACCCGATCTAAGAACTGGAGAGCTCAAAACTCTCGCTTTGATAGCTTATCTACAGCCAATAGAGCAGAGCAAACTGATAAAGCTTAGGGGGAGTCAGGCTTATGAACACATAAAACGCCTGTTGGAAATGGGCCTTATCTATGCAGAGCCCTATGAAAGGACTAAGATCCTTGGAACAACCCAGAAGTTTGCGGAGCTTTACGGATTCCCAGAAAACGACCCCTTGATAATAAAGGAAGCATTCAAAAAGGTTGTTCATGCCGAATATTCCGACTTAATAGCAAAAATGGAGAAGCAACAAGAAGAGAAAAACGTGGAGTAGTAATTTCTTATATCCCTCGTTTTTCTTTTTCTGCACTATGAAGAAATTTTAAGGGTCTGTTAAAGGTTCAAAAACTTTAAATACCTGCTCTGCGAATTACTATTTAGGTGAGTGTATATGGCGGTTATAACGAAAGAGGAGATTGTGGATAGGATAAGGAAGAAAACTGGTATGAGTCTAAAGGAAATAGAGCATAAAATCAATGAGATAGCCCAAACTAATGAGATCTCTGAACACGCAGCCGCACTTCTTTTGGCGGAACAGCTTGGAGTAGAAATCGAGGAGGAAGAGCCTGCCCTGATACATATTTCCGATTTAGTTCCGGGAATGAGAAACATAAACGTAGTTGGTAGAGTTCTGCGAAAGTATCCTGTTAGAGAATACACCAAGAAGGATGGCTCAGCGGGAAGGGTCGCTGCCCTTTTAATCTACGACAACACCGGAAGGGCAAGGGTTGTTTTGTGGGATTCTGAGATTGCAAAGTATTATAATGATATTCAGCCCGGTACAGTGGTCAAAATTATAAATGCAGACGTGAGAGAAAGTCTTAGAGGTCTTCCAGAGCTTCATGTTAACTTCAGGAGCAGAGTTATAATAAATCCCGAAGATCCAAGGGTTAAGGAAATCCCACCAATTGAAGAAGTCAGGAGCTACAACTACACGAGAAAGAGCATAGGGGAGTTGATGGGTGGAGAAAAGTTCGTCGAAGTTAGGGGTACAATAGCGAAGCTTTACAGGGTTATAGCCTACGATGCATGTCCCCAGTGCAGGAGAAAGGTTGACTATGACCCATCAACGGAGACATGGGTTTGTATAGAGCACGGTGAGGTTAAACCCATCAAAGCCACCATACTTGATCTTGGTCTCGACGACTCAACGGGCTACATAAGGGTTACTCTCTTTGGAGATGATGTAGTGGAGATTCTTGGAGCTGAGCCTGAGGATATTAGCGAGAAGCTTAAGGAGCTTGTAAACACCGGCTTAACTATGAGAGAAGCAGGGAGAAAACTGGCAGAGGAAGGATTTTACCACGTTCTCGGAAAAGAGATAATCGTCAGGGGAAACGTCGTTGAAGACAGATTCTTGGGACTTATATTGAAGGCATCCTCGTGGGATGAGGTTGAATACGAAAGAGAAATCGAAAGAGTTAGAAGAGAGCTCTCGGAGGAGGTGGAGTGATGGAGGAGATTCCCCAAATTAGAAGAAGAAAACCTGCAGTTGAAAAGAAAATTGCCGAAATAACCCCCGAAGATGTTAGGGTTTCACTGGTAGGCAAGGTTGTTAAAGTTGACCAAATAGACTACATCTTCTGGCTCGATGACGGAACCGGGGTTATTGCAATAGAATGTGAGGAGAACATTTTGCCAAAAATTGGACAAACGGTTAGGGTAATCGGGAGGGTCATTAGGAACGAAAAGGTTCACATATATGGGGAGATTGTTCAAGATTTCAGCAATGTAAATCTGGAGTACCTTGAGGAGATTCAAGAATTAGAGAAGAAACTCTTACCTAAACTTGAAAACGCTCTTGTGTGGTGGTTAGAATGAAAAAGAGATTACCTTCAACAAGGATTTATATAAAAGACATTCTAGAGGGATTCTACGTTAAGAGCGAGGGCGATTTCGAACCAAATTACCTTATCACGAAGGACGCAAGAAAAGTATATAGGGTAAAGATAGTGGGAACAGTGGTTAGAGAACCCATAATTGCGGAAGATGAAACTTATGGAAAATTCCAGGTAGATGATGGAACCGGAGTGATATGGGTTCTTGGATTCAGAGACGACACAAAGTTTGTTCGCTTGGTAAAAAGAGGTGACATGGTTCAGTTGATTGGAAAGATAGCCGAGTGGAGGGATGACAAACAAATACTCGTTGAGGGAGTTAGCAAAGTCGACCCTAATATGTGGATACTGCACCGATACGAGGCACTTAAAGACAAAGTTGAACACATTAAAAAAGCCAGAACGGCGTTTGAGATATACAACACCTATGGCATTACCGCAAAGGCAAAGGTTATCGCAAAGAACAGGGGAATAAGTGAAGATTTGCTCACCACAATAGACGAGCTTTACGGCATAATAATGGAGCAAAAAGCCGAAGAGGCTGCTTTTGAGGAGGAATTGTTTGAGGAAGAATCTGCAGAAGTTAGTAAGGACCTTGAAGATGTCAAGAAGGCCGTGTTGGAGATACTCAGGTCAAAGGGAACTGCAGTTTCATTGAAGTTCATCCAGAGAAAACTTCAAGATAAATACGATCCAGAGACAATTGAGGATGCAGTTAGGGCCCTTCTTGCGGAAGGAGAAATTTTTGAGCCTGAAGTCGGCTATTATCAAATACTCGAATAGCATCTTTCTTTTTAAATTTTAAAAAAGAAGGTCAATATTGCTCCCTCATTGTCCTGATTACCGGGTCGTAGATTAGGGTTGAAGTTATTCCATCTATAAGTCTGTAGAACTCGTTTTTGCCTCTTTCTAAATCCATGCTTTCTATCTTCAAAAGCTCGCACTTATCGCTAAGTATCCACCTTCCAAGCACAATCTTTTCTCTTCCATCTTGCTCGATGTCTATCCTTATAACGCCGTAAGGAATATCTGCAGTCCACCAGTTGGCTTTAAACACAACTTCCCACCCAAGCTCCTCCAAAGTATTAGCAAGCCTGTCCATCGTTTCCCCGGGGCCATAGGGGGTTTTGAAAGTGATGACCATCCACAACTCATTATCGGATAACTTATCTTTGAATTGCTCCTTGAATTCCATATTCTCACACCTCCTTTGTCAGTGAGCCTAACAAAAAGCTGAACACCGCCAAATAAATTGCAAGCTTCAATTTCCGTTGAGCTTTCCCGGCGGTATTTGGGGAGGGATCTTTTAAAATTTCGTATGAGGAAAACAGAATTATCCCATCTACAACTATTATCGGAAGGTATCCAAGGCCAATTCCAGCTTTTACGGGTAAGAATGAAGCGATTACGGTTGCAATGCTAAATAGAACACCAAGCTTTGACGCTTTTTCAACTCCCCAGACGATAGGGAGGGTTTTAGCTCCATGGGCTTTATCCCCTTCAACATCCTCCACATCCTTGAATATCTCCCTTGCGACGTTCACTAAAAACGCACAGAGGGCAAGATAACCTGCAAGACCAATTTTACCTACAGCTATTGCTCCATAAAGAGGAGTAGCTCCAGTAAGTAATGCTACTGCAAAATTCCCAACAAATGGAGCAGGTTTGAGCTTCCAGGCGTAGAGATACATCAGTAGATATGCACCAAATGCAAAGAGAAATGCCCGTAGATTAAGCATATAAGCTACCAAAAGGCCCAAAGCAGATAAGCATAGTCCATAAACGAGGGCGACTTTTCTTGAGAGTGCTCCTCGGGGAAGAGGTCTGTTGGGTCGATTGATTTTATCGATCTCATAATCAAAATAATCGTTGATTATATTGCCCCAGCTGCATCCTAAGAATACCACAAGAAAAATCATCAAGCTTTTTTCATAGCTGGGAAGACTGCCTAACGCCACAGTAACACCCAAAATTCCAACTAAACCCGCCACAACACAGTTAGCCGGCCTTAGAATTTCCAAGAACCCCTTGAGTTCCATTAGGCACACCTAATATTAAAATGGTTGAGCGGTTAAAAACCTTTCTCTAAAGGGCATCCCTGTGTAAAAGCCCAAGTTCCTCCCCATCTTCCCGAACTCTGATTCTTCCAAACCTTATTTCAACGGCGTTTTTAATTTCATTTTCATTTAAAGGAGTTAGCACATGGGCTTTAAGCTCTTTGAAGTTTATCAGCTTCAGAATCCCAAGTCCCAGGCAAAAACCGTCTTTGTCTATAAAACCAATAAGGAGGTTGCTCAAGCTCTCTAGATCCACTGCGTTCATGGCATTTTTATCGAAATTTCTTGGGAAACTCCCGATGTCAGCCTTTACAACAAAATACCTGCCGGCAATTTTTCTCCCATGGAAGATAAGCCATCTGAATAGACTCTCCAAGAGGCTTTTCTCCTCTTCACTTATTTCTTTTCCCTGAAACATCTGGGTGCCGCTGATGTAAAACTTTCGAAGGTCTAGAATGTATTCACTGGAGGTTTCAAAGTACTTTTTCCACTTTTCTTTTCTTATTTGCCTTCTTTCTTCCCTCGTATGAGGCTTTGCGTTTTCACTAATCGCTAGCCGAATCACTCTTGTTTTGTTTTCAAAAGGTCTGAGGATGTCCTCAAGTTCCTCTTTTCTCTGCAGAGCAAGTACCAGATCAGGCTTAATCATCTCTATTTTCATTCTTTTTAACTCAACTCCCGCACCATGAACTAGACCGGTGGTGTCTGTTATGATAACATCGGCCCTTTTCTTCATAGCTTCGTTCACAAGGAGCTTAACTCCAGTTACCATCTCTCCAAAAAACTGATCCGGTGTTATTGTACCGACAAAATAGTGCTTTACTGGTTTTATTTCCTCCATTGTTGTGAAAATTCTGTCAGGAAACCCGAGACTTATGAGAGCGGGAGGTAAAATACCCTTTTGACCAACGTCGCTGTCCACAATCGCTACTCTAAATCCTTGAGAGAGGAGTTCATTGGCCAGAAACACAGTTAGAGTTGTTTTTCCGCTGTCGACTCCACCCAGTACCATAATCTTGAGAGGCTTTTTCTCTTCTTGGATGATTTTGAGGACTTCGTTTCTATCTTCTGGAACTTCCTGTGTGTATTTCGCCTTATTCATGATTGAAAGTAAAAAGGAAACAATTAAAAAGTTAACTCCGAAATCTACAAGGGACTAAGCGGTGGAATCGATTTACAAAGACCAAAAGATTTATTAGACTATTAAACCAAGTAGTTTGTGATTGTAAAATAAACAAATGAGGTGGTAAAAATGAATACCGAAGCTACACTTACATCAAGACAAGTGGAATTACTCAAGAAGCTTTACAAAGAGGGAAAAACCATAGAGGTACACACCGTTGAAAAGACCCAAGATGAAATAGCCGAGGAATTGGGGATAACAAGACAGGCTTTAAGCAACCATCTCAAGACCCTCAAGGAGCTCGGATACATAAGAACGGGTAGGGGGTTTATAGATCTCACCGACAAGGCGTTAGAGTTTTTGGGTGAAAAGAAAGGAGACGTGTTCATTTTTGTCAGGATTGAACCAACGAAGAGAAAATTTGTTTACGATGCAATCAAAAAGCTCAAAGTTAAGCGCGTTTACAGGGTTACCGGAGATATAGACCTTATTGTTGAAGCGGATAAAACAAGACTTGACGAGATACTCGAGGAGATAGCCTCCCTTGATGGAGTTAAGGAGACAGTCACCCACGTTGTTCTTGAGATTCTCTGATTTTCTTTTCTATCAATTTTCCAAGCTGGTCCAAGTTTGTCCCAAATTTTGCAGAAATCGGCAGAAAGACATCTTTGTAATCTTCCCATGTTCCACTGAGCCCAAATTTCTCTATAAGGCGGTTTATGGTTGCATTTAAGTTTTTCACTTTATCCATCTTGTTGACTGCAACTATGGTTGGTATGTTAAGTTCTTGAAGAAACTGGAAGAACTCGACATCGATGGGTATTTCCCCCCTCTTCTCCCACCGCTCAATGACTTCAAGGGCGCTTTTTCCATCCACAACCAAAACCGCAAGCTCAATTTTGTCGGCGTTGTCTTCTATAAAGTGCACTATTTCAGTTTTTATCTTTTCTTGAACATGTTTTGGTACTCCGCTCATAAATCCAAAACCCGGCATGTCAACTATTGTCTTTCCTCTCCATTCTATCTCTATTGGTTTTCTCGTTACGCCTGGCCTCTTGCCCCTCTTAACGTACTTTCCAGTAAGCCTAAATATCAGCGTGCTTTTCCCGACATTTGACCGTCCAACAAAGATTATCATAGACTCTCACCTTCTGACCTCGGAAAGGCTTAAGTAGAGTAACCTCAAAAATCTTTCTTAGGTGAGTGCCATGGAGAACCAACAGGGGAACCAGCTTGTTAATAAGTTTGTTATTTCATTGACCGATGGACAGATACTTGGTTATGTGACCGACATTAACGTGGAAGTTGACCATGACCAGTTCTATTTTATTCTAAAAATCAAGCCCCTCGAAAATATAAGCAAGAGCGGTGAACTCCAGCCCGGCATGTTTTCAAGTGAAAGAAAGATAAAGATCAAGCCTACCGACATTGTCAGCGTTGGTCCGGATGTCATAATCCTCGGAAACGGTCAGGTTCCACCAATAAGGGAGATAGAGAGGCTCCACCACATAGCTTCAGAGTACAACGCTCTGGTAAAGGAGCTGGAGCACAAAGAAAAGGTTATTGCAGATCTTAAGGAGGAAAACTCAAGGCTGATCAAGCAGATTGATGAGCTTACGAGGGAGGTAAAGAGGCTTCAGGTTCTCAAAGAGGACTTTGAACACCTAAAAGAACAGCTTATAAAACAAGAGGGACAGCTTGAGATGGCGAAAGAATATATAAAGCTCCTAGAAGGGTTAAGGCACGATATAGACCAGATAAAAGCAGACGTCGAGACCCTTATCAAGGGTTACATTGAGGACGTAGTTAGGAAGATAGTAAATGAAGAATTGAACGCAAGGGGACTAAAGAAGGCACTACTTTAGCCAAATATCTGATGACCGAACACGTTGAGCAGTATCTCAACGGCCACAAATATCAATACTATCGCTATTGCTCCTTTGGGACTTATTTTTATTGCCTTTGTATCTTCATCAAAGAACCTCATTAAACCTGCACCGGTAGGAGGGAGAGTTGTTTTTTCCTTGGCCATGTTATCACCTCTTGTTGAGAAGATGGGTATAAGCATATAAAAAAGTTTTTGTTGAAGAGGGCGTGTTTAGTTTCACCTCCCGTTACTTAAATAGTATTTAAGGGTCTATGCCATAGTTCTGGATGTCTCTGAGGGGTAGATTGTAGTACTGTTTGAAGAGGGGTACTGCTATTATTGTTTTTACTGGGAATTTTTTGGATTTTTGGTGGGTTTTTCAGTTTTCCTTCTGATTTTAGGTCTGTTGGGACGTCAAGAATTGTGAATGCTATGCTTTCGGGGTCTTTGAGTCCATGATCCCATCTGGGATCATGTGATCACCAGAAAAATTCGGCAAAAACCCTAATAAAAGTTACCATAAACACGCCCGTTTTGGCAAAAGGTTTATAAATAAAACCCCACAATTTTGACCGATGTCCATGAGGGGGGAGTGTTTTATCCTTCGCTTTGCATTTTGCCCGTGATCCCTTTGGCCATTTTGCTAACTCAGTCTATTCTATAAACTTCAGGAGGTTTTTGAGATGATAAAGGAGCCAGAGATGAGGGAGTACGATCCACAAGTCTTGGAGGAAAAAATAGAAGCATTCTGGAAAGAAAACGACGTCTACAACAAGGTGAAAAGAGCAAGAGAAAACGGTCCGGACTACTATTTTCTTGATGGGCCACCATATGTAAGCGGTGCCATACACTTGGGCACTGCATGGAACAAAATAATCAAGGATATGGTGATAAGATTCAGAACCATGCAGGGTTACAACGTTAGAAGGCAACCGGGCTTTGACATGCATGGCCTACCAATAGAGGTTAAAGTTGAGCAGGCCCTTGGGTTGAAATACAAAAAGGATATAGAGGAGAAGGTTGGTGTTGAAAACTTCATAAAGAAGTGTAGGGAGTTCGCTTTGACCAATCTCAAAATCATGACAGAGCAGTTTAAAATGCTCGGAGTTTGGATGGATTGGGATAATCCATATATGACAATCAAGAACGAGTATATAGAATCAGCTTGGTTTACTTTAAAGAAAGCATGGGAAAAGGGACTTTTGGAGAAGGATCAGAGGGTTCTCCACTGGTGCCCCAGATGTGAGACTGCTTTGGCTGAACACGAAGTTAGAGGAGAATACAAGATAAGGGAAGACCCAAGCATATATGTAAAGTTCCCGGTAGAAGGAAAAGAAAACGAGTACCTCCTCATCTGGACAACCACACCATGGACTTTACCTGCGAACTTGGCCGTTACCGTTCACCCTGAATACGAGTACGCAAAAGTGAAGGTATTCCTTGATGGAAAAGAAGAGCACTGGATAATAGCTAAGGGGTTAGTTGAGAGGGTTCTCAATGAAATCGGTGCCAAAGGAGAGATCGTGGAGGAATTCAAGGGCGAAGAGCTTGAGGGCATAAGGTATGTGCACCCGTTTTTGGAGGAATATCCAAGGCAGAAGGAGTTTAGAGAAAAATACGAGTGGGCCCATTGCGTAATATTGGGAGAGCACGTTACCCTCGGTGAAGGCACCGGATTAGTTCACACCGCCCCGGGACACGGTGAAGAAGACTTTGAGATAGGAAAACTGTATGGCCTGCCAATCTACTCACCTCTTGACGATGAAGGAAGATATGTAGAGGGCAAGTGGGAGGGCAAGTTCGTTAAAGATGCTGATCCCGAAATAATTGAGTATCTAAAGAAAAAAGGCCTTCTCGTGAAAGCCGGTACAATAGAGCACAAATATCCACACTGCTGGCGCTGTAAGACGCCGCTGATATTTAGAGCAACAGACCAGTGGTTCCTCAAGATAAGCAAAGTTAAGGAGAAGATAATAGAAGAAAACGACAAGAACGTCACCTGGTATCCGGATTGGGTAAAGATAAGGTACGACAACGGAGTCATGAACAGCGGAGACTGGTGCATCTCAAGACAGAGGTATTGGGGAATACCATTACCAATATGGGTATGTGAGAGCTGTGGTAACGTCCATGTGGTGGGTTCTTTTGAGGAGCTCAAAGAGATGAGCAAGGAGCCAATAGAGAAGGACTTTCATGAGGTGGACCTCCACAAACCGTGGATTGATACGGTAGTGCTGAGATGCCCCAAGTGTGGAGGAGACATGAAAAGGGTCAAAGACGTTCTCGATGTGTGGTTCGACAGTGGAATAGCGAGCTGGGCTTCCCTTGACTATCCAAGGAGGAAAGACCTCTTCGAAAGGCTTTGGCCTGCGGATTTCATAGTTGAGGGGGAGGATCAGGTTACAAAGTGGTTCTACTCCCAGCAGGCGGCAAGTGTTGTTGCGTTTGACACCGTTCCGTACAAGAAGGTCGCAATGCATGGCTACGTTTTGGACGAAAAGGGAGATAAGATGAGCAAGAGCCTTGGAAACATAATAAGGCCAGAAGAAGTTGTCCAGAAGGAAGGAAGAGATTCGTTTAGGTTCTACATGCTCTGGGCGACGACTCCTTGGGAGAACCTGAGGTTCAGCTGGAAGGGGCTTGCACAGGTTAAGAGAATGCTCAACATCCTCTGGAACGTCTACATACTGGCTTCAACCTACATGAGCTTGGACAACTTTGATCCCACAAAGCTCAATCCAGAGGAGCTTCCATTTAGGGAGGAGGACAGGTGGATACTTTCAAGAGTCAACACTCTAATAGATGCCGTGGAAGACGGAATAGAGACATTCTACCTCACGAGGGCAACGAGGGCAATAGAGTACTTTGTGATAGAGGACTTGAGCAGGTGGTATGTAAGGCTCATAAGGAAGAGGCTCTGGATTGAGAAAGACGACCCAGATAAGCTTGCCGCTTACTGGACATTGTGGAAGGTGTTCGACGTTCTGCTTAGATTAATGGCACCATTTACGCCCTACATCACCGAGGAAATTTATCAGAACCTTATAAGACCGTTCAGCGGAAAGGAAAGCATACACCTCGAGGACTGGCCTAAGAAGGACGAGAGCTGGGTTGATGAAGAGCTCGAAAGGGAAATGGAGATAGTGAGAAAAATAGTGGAAGCTGGCTCCGCGGCAAGACAAAGGGCAAAGATAAAACTCCGCTATCCTGTGAGGCAGATACTCATAGAGACCGAGGACGAAACAACAAAGAAAGCCGTTGAAAGACTTAACTATCTCCTCAAAGACCAGCTCAACGCTAAGGAAGTCAAGGTTGCCAAGGTTGAGAGGGAAATAAAGGTAAAGCCCAACTTCGCCAAACTCGGGCCCCACTTCAAGGGGGATGCAAAGCTGATTGCAAAATGGATCGACGAGCAAAACGACAGGGAGCTTTATGAGAAGCTCATGCAAGGAAAGCTGAAAGTGGAGATAGAAGGCAAGGAGTTTACAATCGAGAGGGAGCACATTGTCGTTGAGGAAGAACTCCCGGACTTCCTTGTAGGAGAAGAATTCGATCACGGCAAGGTATTTGTTGACAAGACACTCACAAGGGAGCTCATGATGGAAGGGCTTGCAAGAGAGTTCGTCAGAAGGATACAAGAGATGAGAAAGCACCTTGACTTGGATGTCAATGACAGAATAGTGGTTTACATTGAAACAGCTGAGGAAAACAAAGAGCTCCTCAAAGAGATGCTTGACTACATAAAGGGAGAAACAAGGGCGGTTGACGTTAGGTTCGAAGAGGCTAAGGGCTACGTTGTCGAGTGGCCGGAAGTTGAGGCGAAGATAGGGATTGAGAGAGTTTGATCTTCACCCTTTACCCTTTTCCACCAACAAGGTAGGCGTAGGGCATGGTAACATTCTTCGACCCCCTAACCATCAGTATTCTGGCAAGTCCAAGACCCTCTATTTTCCCGCATTCAATGTATAGATACTCACCGTTCCTCGCATAAAGCCTTGAAAACACCACCTCCACAGGATTCTTTTGCCATTTTCCAAAGTCTTCAACAGCGGTAAAGTTAAGGCGCCTACATATTCTTTCAACAATATCATCCAGAGAACACGAGCAACTTGCTTCAATTAAATTGGGTGAAACCACTCCACCATATATAGGTTCCGACCAAAAGACCCAGCGTCCCTTATAGAGTGGGATGAAATAGTAGGCAATTTCTAAACTTCCACTCAACGCTCTGACACTGCCTAGGTCAACCCTCTCTGGTTTGGAACCCTTCCCCAAACAGCTCCCATGCTCATACTGGACGTAATGTCCCAAACTGTTTGTGTCTCTTGGGAGGGTTATCCTCCACTCCTCTCCCAATATCGCACATTGTGGTGAGATGCCAGCTCTTTAGTCCAGCTGCTTTTTCACCGTTGAAAAATACGGGAATGACTTCATTGTCCCCAACTTCATACACATACTCTTCGGAGAAGAAAACGAACTTATCCCCAGCAATCCTCACTGCTGTGGTGAGCCAGAAAGGGGAGTATGGAACTGAAGAAAGGCAATCGGTGGAGAAGTTGCTCATCGGGAGTTTACACTCAGGATTCCCGCGTGGAACGATATGTGTAAGAAGAACCATGGAGAAAAGGAAAAAATAACGCCAGTGATGAATCTCTTTCCCAATCGAATCACCCGTTGGCAGTTATGGCCACATAGGGACATACTCCACCCCAGCACATTTTTATCGGCTTCACAGTTGTGTTATCATTGCATCCACCCAGTTGCCGATCCTCACCCACCCAGCCGAGGATTTTTTCAAGTTGTGTGGACATATATTGCCGGGATGCTTGCATCATATTCAACAAAAGGTCATCGAGTGTCCAACAATCCGACCATTGCTGAGTCCCCAGAAGACGTTCAAAAGACTGGGATGATTATTGTCAACTTCACATTTAGTCGCCAGGAACAGTTGGTAGTCTGAGTAGTATTTGTGGTTCTTGGCGTCATATCCATAGGTTGGATGAACACCAAGATATCCTTCTCTGTAGAGTTTTGTAGCTTCCCAGTAGAAATCTTCAATTCCTTTCAGTATGCCATCTGGCTCTGTTCCACCCTTACTATTTGTTCCCATTGTGAAATGGAGAATGTCAATTATGGCCTCCCTTAGATTGGGAGTTCTAAATTGAGAATCATAATATGCAACAACCATTGATGCCTCTATAGGAGAACAACCATCCCAATTGTCCCACGGATCTGCGGCAGAACCCACGTTATTGGGATATTTAGTATCAGCGTTTCGCAGTGCTATACATTTGGAAACTAAGGAGAGGGCTTTAGTAGGACTCGTGGGCACTTTAGATGTGGAGTTTCCTGCAACATGGCTTCCTGTGTTAAGCAGGAATGTTCCTAAAACCAAAAACACCAACAATATCCCTAAGCCTCTGCTTCCCCCTTCATGGTCACCACTTAACCAGCCAGCCACTTAGGATAACATGTGTGAATATATAAGTTTTACTTTTATAAGTTGTATTAACTAACGCTTTTTTTCGTAAGATTTTCAACTTACAACCGTACTAAAACGACGAGAACATTGTGAGCCATCATGGAATAGTACCAGCTGGCCAAAACAAAAACGTAAAGCGCCATCGAGACGCTCTTTTCCAAACTCACCTCGGAGGAATATGCAACTGTAAAGAGAAGGAGGGACGTTGAAAGCTCCCTTAGAAAGTTCTGCCAGGAGTAGGTGATTTTCTCAGGAGTCTTATTCTTGCTATAAAACACCGAGGCGAGGAACATCAGAAAGGAGCCCACTGCAAAGAGAAAGCCGAGCACCTTGACGAGTGAAACGAACGAAGTTCCAGGTTTTGCAAAGACCAAATACTAAGCCCGAATAAGAGCACAACTGAACCCAAACGAGCCAAGGAAAAAGATGAGATATCTTGCACCCTTGGATTTTAAGAGTCCAGATTTCTCTCTCCATTTATCTGACTTCTCCCAGAAAACATGGGCTAAGGTATAGAGAAAAGCTGGGATAACCGCAAAGGAAAGGCTTTTCCGGCAAAAGAGAGTGCATAGCTAAATAGCATTGCCAGAAAGACAATCCCGACAAAGAAGCTTAGAAAAAGGAAATATCTCCTCAATTCCAACTCCACACCACCTCAGGAAGGCCAGGCTCATCATTCTGCGAATGGGAAACACAAGGGACTACTTTTCTAAAATTTTCACCTTAAGCCCGTATTCTTTGAACCTCTCAAAGCCCTCGTCGCAGATAAAAAGGGCCATGTTGTGCGCTATCGCCGTTGCTGCTATGAGTAAATCCTTCGTCAAAGGTCTCTGCTCCTTTGAGGCCAAATCTTTGAATATTTACCCAGCAACTTCCGCGCTTACCCTGTCAAAGTTTACAAGTCTCTGTCTGGGCTTAAGCCAGCAGCAGAGGAGCTCAAAGAGTACTATAGAGGGGAGAGCATACTCCCTCTCGGGAGGAAGTTGAGTGGAAACCTTCGTGTTCCCTTTGAAAAGTTCAATCACGACGCTGGTGTCTGGGAGTTGAACCATTCCTCGACCTCCTTCATTTCCTTCTCAAACTCTTTGACCTCATCCTCATTCATTGTTCCAAAGGCTATCATGAGCACATCCAGGTTTCCCTTCTTTCTTGCCGATCAGCTCCCTCAGGAGTCCCGAAAAGCTCTTCTTTCCCAAGGACACCACCTATAAGTGCATGCGTGCACGAAATATATAACCTTGTGAACTCCTCTCCACTAGTTAACTCTGAGGCGAAGAGAAAATTTTTTAGGAAATGCATTATAATCAGTGTTGTAAGAGCATGGTGAAATTTACTCTAAAACTCGACATCGAGATATTCAAGCTGGCCATCGTTACGTTAGCACTCTTCATCCTGTACAAAAACCGCCGTATTTTTGAGGTGACCCCAAAAGCTTGATGCGGAGGGGCACTCACGTTGTCGTCCTTTTCTGGCTGGGCTTTCTCGCCGAGGTAATGAACGACGTTGTACTGGAACTAACCAGATTTCTATGTGACCAGATGCATGAAAAGCTCTGGAAACCGCGAACGTTTGAATACCAAGATCTTGGAATGCCCATAGATAACCTCTACTTTGAAGGCGTCGAAGTTGGTTAAGCCCCCTACAACGCAGAGGAATCTACCCCTATTGGCAAGAGGAAAGGAACTCGATAAACCCTTTGAGTACTACGCGCGCTTGCTAACTTCCTGCCAAAAAAGCAGGGATTCGGAAATCTGGGTTGCACTGGACGAGGATTCGGAATAGACAGAAAGGTTTTCTGCGGCTTTTTGCCTGCATATTTTCAATGGATGATATAGATGAAGTCGTAATGGCTCTCCCGGAGGAAGTAGAATGAAGAGAAAAAGAGCTCAAAAGTCTGATAGAATCCAGGGCCACGTCCATCGATGTGAGGGGATGGCATAAAACTGAACCTAAATGAAATCGGCCTCGTATCACTGGGGAGATTCCTGGACTTGGAGGAAGAAACATGAAAAGCTCAGAGGAGTTCTACCTCGAAGTACTCTCCAGAGTGCTCCACAGCCATCCTTAGGATTTCTCCATTCTCCTCGTCAATTATCCTACCACCCTTCACCTTCACCCTGCTCCTGCCCCTTATGGCCACTTCGCTGACGCCGGAGAGGTGGTTCCTGAATGTAAGAATCCCTCCCTCCCACTTCACCAGTGTTGCAGTGGCGTATACTATCTCAACACCTTCCTTTCTGACACCAAAGGGAAGGTAGAGGGTGCCCCTCTTCCTCATTTCAATGCCATCGAGCAGGACTGGAATCTCAAGGCCGCGGTAATTTATCTTACCCTTTATCTCGTGGCCCCTCGGATTGGTAACGGCTAGGTAGGCGTAATCGCTCCCCTCCATCGGAAGGAGTATCATGTCGGGGTTTGTGACCTCGAAGTCCTCCCTTACCCCTTGGAGCTCCTTGAGCTTCCAGACGAACTTTCTGTGGAGGTCGTGGTGGCTCGTGTAGTACTGGAGTCTGAAGCCTAGAACGACGGCACTTCCTCTGCCCTTTCTGACGAACGCTCCGACGGGTTTTTCACCCATGAAAGCTATGGGTTCTCCGCCTTTTACTTCGCGAACGGTGTTCCTGACGAGCATCCTGTCTATGCCATCTGCCGATACGCTTAGAAACTGAATGAGGCGCGGATTCCTCCTGGCATTCGCCCTCTCAACTTCAACGCCGAGGAAGTCTGCAAGAGAGCTGTAGGGCTCCATGTCCTCATCGTAGCGCGGGAGCATCGGGAGTATAACGAGGTTCCCACCTCTCGCAACGAACTCGACGAGCTTGTCCTGAACTTCCCTGGACATGAAATCGAGGCTGTAGACCCAGAGCTGCTTGTAACTCAAGAGTTCGTCAACCGTGGCATCCTCAAGATCAACGGCATCAAAGGGTGTGTTGCTCATGGCCAAGAGCGTGAAAAGACCCCTCTCCCCAAGGAGGTACTCGTTTAAGTCGGTGCTTTCCTCAAGGCTTTCGTAGCCCCAGAGGTTGAGGGGTTCATAGGGCTCGTATAGGCCGACCGCAACTTTGGGCTTCAACTCGGCATCGGCGAGTCCCTCTGCGGAGGTCATTGTCTCGGAAAGGGCCTTTATGACTCCGAAGTGAGGTCTCTCAGACCCATCAAGACCAACTGGCGAGTAAACGTCCCAAGTGATCCCGTTGTGAGATTCATAGCCCTTCGGATTCTCCCCACCGACGAAGAGGTAGTAGTTGATGTTCGGTATGCCCAGCGGGGGCAGTATGGAGTACAGGAGCTCGGCCTCCGTCGGGTCGATGGTGTGGGCGAGCGAGCTCTGGGTCTCGATGCTTAGCGGCGGTGTTCCGGCTTTCCTGACGTGGTAGCGGTAGATTCCCGTCTTGTAGTAGATGTGGCCGAGCTTATCCTCCTTAAAGTCGAAAGAGCGGTAGAATGAGTACCAGAACTCGGTCCAGACGTGAATCTTCATATTGTGTTCCCTTATGTAGTTGAAGAAGTGCCTCCAGGCCATCTGGAGGAGGTAGGGATCGAGGATGCTTATGGGAACGTCGAACTCCCTCTCCATCCTCTCGTAAATCCAGCGGACGTACTCGTTGACCATCCAGAGCTTGAAGTGGTGCCAATCGAGGAGCTTTGGCAAGGGCTCGGAGAAGCTCGTCGGCACCTTTATCTCGGAGTAGTCCATGAAGTCGCCCTTGTAGCGCCTCCTGAGGTCTTCAATTGTGTAGTTTTCCTCAAGCCACCTCTCCCACAGTCCTCCGGGCCTCGTTATTACCTCGTTGTAGTCAGTTAAAAAGGGCTGGAAGATTGTTTCCCAGTATGAGGGCTCGTCGTCGATTGAGACGCTTATTATCGGCCCCCCGTTCGTGTAGAGGTACTTCCTGATCACGGGAAAGACGGCGTTGTACCACTCCTCCACGGCTTCCAGGTAAGTGGGATGGAGGTAGGTGATGGGCGGATAGTAGATGTCCCTAGGAAGCGGCCCGTTCGACCCTTTGGCCAGAATCTCCGGATGAGCGTCTATCAGCCAGTCTGGAATGCCGCCGTTCCGCCACTCGCCGCAAATGTAGGGGCCGGGCCTTATGATGACGTAGAAGCCAAGATTCTGGGCAAGTTCAAGAAAGCCGACCAAATCCCTCTGTGGGTGAGTTTCACCCGTGAAATCAAAGCTCCCCCTCTCAGGTTCGTGCCAGTTCCAGGCGACGTAGGTGTCAACCGTGTTGAGGCCAGCTTCTTTCATCTTTAAGAGCCTCTCCCTCCATGTGTTTGCCGGAACCCTGAAGAACTGAAGCGTTCCCCCCGCTATCGTAACGGGCTCTCCATCGATGATGTATCTCTTGCCGCTAAACTCAACCTTTCCCATTCCCATCACCACTTTACAACCTTGCTCAGGAAGCGCGGATTATCGGGATTGAGGCCCATTTGAACCGCTTTGTAGTAGGCCAAGAGCTGGATAACCGGGAGGTAGACGATTGGTGCAATAGCCCCCTCCAGCTCTTGAGTCTTCAGGAAATAGTCAGCTCCCGTGTTTTCGGGAGCAACCGTGAAGACCTTCGCACCCTGATTCTGGAACTCCTTTGTGAGCTTCTCGTGCCAATCAAAGGGCCTATTGGTAAGCAAAACAACGAGTGTTCCATCATCTGCTATCGACTTGAAGCCGTGCCTGACCTCGAAGGTATGATATGCCTCGCTCCAGAAGAGCGCCATTTCCTTCATCTTCAGCATTGCTTCGAGGGCTACTGGGTAGAGGATCCCCGAACCGAGGAATATGACGTTCCTGAAGTCAAAGGAATCCACGAGATTCCTGATGTATGGCTCTGCTTTGAGTACCTCTTCCGTGAGCTGTGAGATTTCAAGGGCGTTATAAGTCTCCCTACCCCACGATTTCAGAAGGAGCTGGAGGTAGGCAAAGTAGAAAGCCGGGAAGGAGTGAGTCATCACAATGCTCTCCTCATGAGTAGGAACGATCAGAGCATAGTCTGCCATTCTTGAGAGCGTGCTCTCGTAGGCTGTGAGGGCAAGCTTGGGGATGTTTAGTGCCTCAATGGCCATTATCGCCTCGGTAGTCTCCCCAGAACGCGAGATTGAAACGAGGAGCTGAGGGGTTCCCAAAGGATAGTATTCGCGGGAATAAAGAAGTTCGGAGCAAGGGAGGGCAATTCCCCTGCCCCCCAGGTGTGTGGTTATCATGGCCAGCAACTGCGACAGAAAGTAAGAGGAACCACAACCCGTAAAGAGAACTTCACCGGGTATCTTGAATTCGTATAGATTAGCAAACCTTTCAAAAGCCTTCTGAGCCTCAAGAATTCCTTTCGGAATCCTTCTGATTTCCTTGATCGTCTTGTGCATCCCCTCACCCTCCAACGTTATAGCATGCGACCCAGTGGTTTTTCTCGAATTCAACTACTTCAGGCCTAACCCTCCAGCACTTCTCAGTGGCCAGCGGGCAGCGCGGAGTGTAATTACACCCAACTATCTCGTAAACACCTTCCTCTTCCTCAGGCCGAACCTCACCCCTGAACTCCCACTTAACATTCAAGTCAGGCACACTCTCCAAAAGCATTTTAGTGTACGGGTGCAAAGGATTCTTGAAAACCCTCTCAGTATCACCAAACTCCACCAAGCGCCCCCTGTACATGATCAACGTCGTATCACTGATGTAGTACCCCAAGGCAAGATCATGCGTAACGAAAAGCACTGAAGTCCCAAGCCTATCCCTCACCTCACCCAAAAGATTCAAAACATCAATCCTCGTGCTTGCATCAAGCATCGAAACCGCCTCATCCGCCACTAGGAGTGAGGGCTCGATGAGTAAAGCCCTAGCTATTAAAACACGCTGCAACTGCCCCCCACTGAGCTGGTGAGGATACTTACCAAGAACCTCATCGGGATTAAGACCAACACTCTCCAAAGACTTAACCATCAAATCCTCCCGCTCCTCCCCATTCATATTGGGGAAAAAATTACTGAAAACCAAGTCGAACGTCCTATCCACAGGATACAACGGGTTAAAACTCGCGAAAGGATCCTGAAAGACCGCCTGAACCTGCTTGTAGTAATACTTCCTCAGCCTACTCCCGCTAAACTCACTGATATCCTCCCCCCTGAAGAGAATCCTACCCGACGTTGGAGTTAAAAGCCTCAAGATGAGCTTTCCGATGGTCGTTTTTCCACTACCACTCTCCCCAACCAGGGAAATAATTTCACCCTCCCCAATGTTGAAACTAACATCATCCACAGCCCTAACCTGAAAACCCCCAATGAAACCCGAAGTGAAAACCTTAGTCAAGTGCTCAACCCTAACCAAAGGCTCACTCATTCCTCATCACCCCCGTAAAGATGACAAGCAACCAAATGATCATCCTCCACACTGACCACCTTCGGCTCAACCCTCGGACAGTGCTCCATCGCGTAAGGACACCGCGGGTAAAACCTACAGCCTTCAGGCGGGTTGAGAAGGCTTATAGGATAGCCGGGAATACCCTTCAGCTTAGTCTGCTTGTAGTGCACACCAATCTTTGGAAGGGCTTCGATGAGCATTGAAGTGTACGGGTGCGCTGGAGAATTAATGACCTCCTCAGTCGGACCAATCTCAACCACCTTACCCGCGTAGAGAACCATAACCCTATCCGCTATCTTGTCAAGGAGAGCCAGATCATGAGTCACGAAGATTATGGACTTAACGATTTCTTCCTTCATGAAGTAATGGAGGAGCTCGAGAACAACCCTTTGCGTTGTAACGTCAAGCGCTGAAGTAATCTCGTCAGCAATGAGCAAGTCCGGGTTCAATAGCGTTGAAACAACCATCGTTGCCCTCTGCCTCATCCCACCACTTAGCTCCACCGGGTACATGTCAGCGACTTTCTCACTGAGTTTAACCATCCTAAGCCTCTCCCTGAGGAGTTTCTCAACCTCCCCCCCGTTCGTTTCCCCATGCTCCCTCGCCAAATCCCAAACAATATCCTTGATTTTTTTGGTAGGGTTTAGGGCGTTCATAGCATACTGGGGAACTATTGAAAGCTCATTGTACTTTATCTTGCGCTCTTCCTCTTTGCTGAGCTTCATGAGATCCTTTCCCTTGAATATTGCGTCTCCACCCATGTGAGTCATCGGAGGCTTGCGAAGTATGAAGGAGTGAACGAGAGTGGATTTACCACACCCACTCTCCCCCGCTATCCCGAAAACCTCACCCTCCCTAACGTCAAAGGACACACCATCAACAGCCTTAACATAACCCACAGGAGTCTTGTAGTAGATTTTAAGGTTTCTCACATCGAGAATTCTCTTCATTCACCACCCCTCCTAAGCCTCGGATTGAAAACCTCGTCAAGTCCCGTGTTTATGAAGTAGAGACCTGTTATCAGGAGGGCTATGACGAGTCCAGGCGGTATTGCCCACCACCAATAGCCAAGCTGTATTGCGTTCCACAGCACTGCATTCTGAAGGATGATTCCGAGGGATATTCCCCTCGTGGGACCGAGACCTATGAAGTCGAGGCCAACAGCTGCCAGTATTGCACCACCGAACTGGAGGATGAAGACCATGAAGACGTAGGAGACCATGTTGGGCATTATCTCCCCGAAGATTATGGCCAGGTCCCTCATACCCGCTATCTTGGCCAGCGCCACGAACTCCCTGTTCTTCAGTGAGAGGGTCTGTGCTCTCACGGCTCTTGCGGTCCAAGGCCAGGCTGTCAGGCCGATGATTATGCCCTCTATCAGGATGCCCCTGTAGGTCACGTAAGCTGCTATGATGATAAGCAGGGCTAGGGTCGGGATGACGAGCAGTATGTTGGTCAACATCATGAGTATCTCGTCCACCCAGCCGCCCTTGTAGCCTGCCACGAAGCCGATGACAAGGCCAATTAGCGTGGCAAGGTTGCCTCCGACGAGACCCACGAACAGTGAGCTCCTCAGACCGTGGACGAGCTGGCTGTAAAGGTCCCTTCCAAAGCTGTCAGTCCCAAGGTAGTGCTTGACCCTAACGACCCCTTGAGGGGTGAATATCTCCCCCATCTCCCCGGGCGGAAGGTTGGCGATTGAAGCTTTGGTTACCGACCTATCCCCGATTTTAATAACGTAATAGCCGAGTGGGTCAAATTTAGAGAACATGGGGCCTATCAGAGCAAAAATAATGAAGAAGCCCACTATGACAACCCCTATCTTGAACTTGTTGTTTTTTAGTGCGATCCGCAGAGTGTTCCCCTTCATTCACTCTCCCCCCGTGTAGGAGTACTTGACCCTCGGATCTATGACAACGTACAGGAGGTCTATCACGAAGTTGGCAACGAGGACGTTCAGGATTATCATCAGGAAGCAGCCCTGTATGAGGAAGTAATCCTGGTTGAGTATGCCCTGCATCAGTACGTAACCAATTCCCGGATAAGAGAATACGACCTCCGTGGTCAGTGCACCTGCAACGATGAGACCGAGCTGGAGTGCAAGTCCAGTGACCTGTGGGAGCATTGCGTTTCTGAAGGCGTGCTTGAGTATAAGCCTCTCCGAGGAACCCAGGGCCTCAAGGTAGTGCGCGTAGTCCGCCTCTATCTCATAGATTATCATGTTCCTCATTCCTATCGCCCAGCCTCCAAGCTGGACGAGGAAGAGGCTCAGGAACGGGAGCGTCCAGTGGTGCAGGAAGTCCTTGATAAACGCCCAGCTCAGTGAGGGTATTATCCCGTAGCTGTACGCCCCTGAAACCGGGAATAAATCCAGCTTAACACCCAGAAGGTAAGCTAAGACTATAGCAAACCAGAAGTAGGGTGAAGCTGTCAGGAAGTAGAAGACCGGCATTAGGTAGGAGTCCATCTTCCTGTTCTTACCGGCCAGGGCCCCCAGCCAGTTTCCGACTATCCAGCTGAGGACAATTGAAGGCACGAGAAGTGCAATATCATAGGGAAGGGCACTCTTTATGATTTCAGCAACGGGTTTTGGGTAGTAGTAAATGCTTATACCCAAATCGCCGTGTAGAAGGGCGTTCCAGAACGAAATGTACTGCTCCCAAAGGGGTTTATCCAGACCGAAGGCCTGAATGAAGTAGGAGTGAAGGTGTTCGGCAACGTTCGGCAGGGTTGCAAACCTCGACAAAAGCACTGCCACCGGATCCCCCGGCATGAACCTCGGGATGGCCCAGTCTATGGTGACCGCGAAGAAAAACGTGAGTATGTAAATCAAAATCTTTCTGGTGAGGTACCTCTTTATTCCGCTCACATCTCTCCCCTCCGTCAGTTTGAGCCCAGTGGTATTATTTTATGCGCCCCAAGAAAAAATAAAAATGTCGGAATGCCAAAAAGTCACCTCTTCCTCTTTCTGAGGAGAAGCGGGACGACTGCAAGTCCCACGAGCACTGCCGGACCGCAGATGCCTCCACCTTCGCTGGATGAAGTAGTTGTTGTCTGGGAGGTTGTGCTGCTCTTAACGGGCTTTATGCCAAGGAGGACCTTTAAGCCGCCCATCTGCCAGTAGTTGTTCCAGCTTATCGGATAAGCGTACGGGTTCTTCTCGGTAGGCCAGTTTGTCCAGTGGGCAGGGCTGGCCTCGAACCAGGCACCGTTGTAAACTATCGGGATAGCTGGCACTTCCTTGAGCATTATTTCCTGGAGCTCCCTGTAGTACTGGAGTTTCTTGTTCTCGTCCTTCTCGGTGTTTATTAGCTCAAGGAGCTCGGTTACCCTGTCGTTCTTGTACCTGCCCCAGTTCCCTGAGTAGGATGGCTCCCCAACGGAGGTAACGTCCGGGTAGAGAACCCAGTTGAACCACTGCCAGGGCGTGGCGTAAACCTGGCTTCCGAAGTTGTTGATCGCCATGTCAAAAGTGCCCTTGGTCAGGTCCTCCCAGTACTTGCTGTAATCCGGGAACTTGGGCTCCGCGCGTATTCCGACTGCTGCAAGCTGCTCGCTGATGATCCTGATCATCTCCATCCAGTCGGTCCATCCGTATGGGACTATTATCTCGAACTTCATTGGACTACCGTCCGGGAACTCCCTGTAGCCGTCGCCGTTCACATCCTTGAAGCCGAGGCTATCGAGTATCTGAATAGCCTTCTCGGGATCGTACTTCCAGCCGTACTTCTCCTCAAGGTCCTTTGCCTTTATCTTTTCAAACACCGGAACAGGTAGGAGTCCAGTTGGGTCAGCAGGCAGAACCTGATTCTGCTGAGCCCTCGCGGCAATTTCCTCGGGGTTTATCGCATAGGCAAGTGCCCTTCTAAAGTCCGGGTTGTTGAGGGGTTCCTTCTGAGTGTTCAGGAAGAGGAACGCGGTGTTGGCTGGAAGGTGATAGGGCTTGTCATCGTACCAAGTCACTATGTTGTAAGTGCTCTTGACATCTGGGACACCCGGGATGAAGAAGTTGCTCCAGTCAAGATCGCCCTTAACAAGCATCGAGAGAGCAACGTTGTTGCTGTAGACTATGACGTAAACGATGTACTTCGGAGCGGGCTTACCAAATACCTTGGTTCCCCACCAGTCGTCGTTCCTAATCCAGATAGCCCTCATCTCGTCGGTCTTGTAAAGCTTGTACATACCCGAACCCACTGGGTTTTCGGTGTTGGCGTAGGAAATCGGATCTTCAATGCTCTCCCATATGTGCTTTGGAACTATCGGAACGTTGTACAGCCAGTAGGTCCACTCCTCGTAGTGGGGCTGGCTGAAGACGAACTGAACTGTTCTGTCGTCCACGACCTTTACTTCGCTGAGCCAGTCCCATATCGGGGCCCACCCAACGCCGCCGTTTTCCTTGGCAATGTCAAAGGTGAACTTCACGTCATCAGCGGTCAGCGGCTTTCCGTCCTGCCACTTAAGGCCCTCCCTGAGCTTCACTTCGTAGGTGTTGTCGCTTACCCACTGGCCGGATTCGGCAAGCCAGGGCTCAAGCTTGTCGTTCAGCGGGTCGTAAATAAACATCGTCTCGTAGAGAAGTCCTATAGTTCCGGTAACTGCGGCCCACGGGGTCAGCGGGTTGAAGTTGTTTGGCTGGCTCCAAAGGCCACCACCCACGTACAGGGTTTCGTCCCTCGGTAGTTCCTCGGCACGGACGTATCCGGAGCTCAAGACGTTTGCAAACACCACCAGGGCTATTATAGCACCCAACAGTTTCTTCATAGACACCACCCCGACCCCCCTGTTCATAATGGGGGGCCTGTAGTGTAATATGCGCTAATCATTTATAAGTTTTCCTCGAGTTTATAATAACTTGGATCAGGATTTATAAAACTGGCCCAAACATTTATAAAATCGAATCCCCAAACTATTCAACAGCAATGTAATGAAGCTGGAGGTTGATTACGATGCTACCGGAAGAATTCCTGTGGGGCGTTGGGCAGTCGAGCTTTCAGTTCGAAATGGGCGACAAGCTCAGGAGGCACATTGACCCGAACACCGACTGGTGGAAGTGGGTTCGTGACCCTTTTAACATAAAAAAGGAGCTTGTGAGTGGAGACCTTCCAGAGGACGGCATCAACAACTACGAACTTTTTGAGAATGACCACAAGCTCGCCAGAGGCCTCGGCCTCAACACCTACAGGATTGGAATAGAGTGGAGCAGAATCTTTCCCTGGCCGACGTGGACGGTCGATACCGAGGTTGAGTTCGACACTTACGGGCTAATAAAGGACGTTAAGATAGACAAGTCCACCCTTGCGGAGCTCGACAGACTGGCCAACAAGGAGGAAGTCCTGCATTACAGGCGCGTCATTCAGCACTTAAGGGAGCTCGGCTTCAAGGTTTTTGTGAACCTCAACCACTTCACGCTTCCAATCTGGCTCCACGACCCCATAGTGGCAAGGGAGAAGGCCCTTACCAACGACAGGATCGGCTGGGTCTCCCAGAGGGCGGTTGTTGAGTTTGCTAAGTATGCCGCTTACATTGCTCATGCGCTCGGAGACCTCGTGGACACCTGGAGCACCTTCAACGAACCGATGGTCGTCGTTGAGCTCGGCTACCTCGCCCCCTACTCAGGATTTCCTCCCGGTGTTATGAACCCGGAGGCGGCGAAGCTGGCGATCCTCAACATGATAAACGCCCACGCTTTGGCCTATAAGATGATAAAGAGGTTCGACACCAAGAAGGCCGATAATGACAGTAAGTCCCCAGCGGACGTTGGCATAATTTACAACAACATCGGCGTTGCATATCCAAAGGACTCCAACGATCCCAAGGATGTTAAAGCCGCCGAAAACGACAACTACTTCCACAGCGGACTGTTCTTTGATGCCATCCATAAGGGGAAGCTCAACATCGACTTCGACGGCGAAAACTTTGTAAAAGTTAGGCACTTAAAGGGCAATGATTGGATAGGCCTAAACTACTACACCCGCGAGGTCGTCAGGTATTCGGAGCCCAAGTTCCCGAGTATACCCCTAATATCGTTCAAGGGCGTTCCCAACTACGGCTACTCCTGCAGACCTGGCACAACCTCCGCCGATGGCATGCCCGTCAGCGACATAGGCTGGGAGGTCTATCCCCAGGGCATCTACGACTCGATAGTCGAGGCCACCAAGTATGGCGTCCCGGTTTACGTCACCGAGAACGGCGTTGCGGATTCAGCGGACACACTGAGGCCCTACTACATAGTCAGCCACGTCTCAAAGATAGAGGAAGCCATTGAGAATGGATACCCCGTAAAAGGCTACATGTACTGGGCGCTTACCGACAACTACGAGTGGGCCCTCGGCTTCAGCATGAGGTTTGGCCTCTACAAGGTCGACCTTATCTCCAAGGAGAGGATTCCGAGGGAGAGGAGCGTTGAGATATATCGGAGGATAGTTCAGTCCAACGGGGTTCCTCAAGACCTCAAAGAGGAGTTCCTTAAAGGTGGGGAGAAATGAAAACCATAGCCGTTGATGAGGACACCTGGGAGGCTATAAAGAAGCTCAAGGCCAAGCTGGATGCACGGTCTTACGACGAGGTACTCAGGAAGCTCATCGAGGCATGGCACCTCGTGGAGTTTGACCTCAAGACGGAAAAGGTCGTCCTGGACGACGATGAGGCCGAGCTCATGATTAACCTTATAAAGGACAGGGAGAGAGCGATATCAAGAGGAGGTAGCCATGAGAAGACTTCCCAAGAGGGTGGTCTTTGATCCGCAAGCCCTCATCGAGATAAACAGGAGACGAAACAGGGACATCCTGGAGTTCATACTGGCCGAGTTCGAAGTCTTCGTGCCTTTCCCCTCTCTACATGCCTATTTTCTCGGGAAGGCCTACCTGGGCCGCAACGTTGAGGAGGATCTCTCCAGGTTTGAGGAGATCTACCGGACCACATATCCTGATAGGGAGCTTTTGATAAAACTCGTGAATATAGAGGCCTCCCTCATAAAAGAGGGAGTTTTCATGTCTCTCGAGGACCTATTAACGGGTGTTTCCGCAATAATGGTCGAGGCCCTCCTGGTTTCCACGGAACCGGAGAGGTTCAAGCCCCTCAAAAAGTACGGCCTCGACTGCGTGGGTCTTGAGAAGTTCTTTGAGGAAGTCGGCGAGCTGGCGAGGGAGGAGATAAAGAAAAAGAAATCGGGGGCAAAGGAAAGCACCGTTAAATAACGCTGCTTTCGTGAAGTTTTTATATCCGTTTCTTGATTGTCTGCTCATGGAGCGGAGAAGACTCGTAGGCATTGCCCTGCTCGTGGTCTCAGCATTCACAGGAACCCTCGCCTTTCGCCTTGCCACACCCGCCATAGCCTTCTACACGAGGGACACGCTCAGCGCGAGCATGCTGGCGGTTTCCATAGTTTCCATGTCCTTCGTTTTGGCCAGAGCTTTTTCCTCGGTGTTCGGTGGCCTCCTCCTTGAGAAGAGGAAGTCCCTCCTCCACATCGGCGGAATTGCCATGATGGGGAATGCGCTGGCCGTTCACCTCTACCCTCTCACCTCAAACTGGATTCAGGTCGCTGGAATAAAGCTCCTCAACGGCTTTCTCAACGGCCTCAGCTGGCCCATGGCCCAGTTCGTCGTTGCCGTGGCGACTCCACGGGAGATACGTGCGAGAGTTACGGCCGTTTACTTCTTCTTCGGCAGCATCGCTTCCCTCCTCGGCAATTATATTTACGCCTACACGATAGATTTTGGACTTTCTGGCCAGATGTGGATATCTTCTGTCTTCTTTGTGCTGACCGGACTGATAATGATAATCGCCTACATCCTCCTCTCTGACTGGATAGTACCGAAAAGGGAGAAAAAGAGCTCTCAGGGGCCTTCCCTTGACCCAAGAAAAGTCCTCGTGATAGCTTCCTTGATGGCAGTCATAGTGGCGTTTACCTCGGGAGAGATAACGTACGTCTACGTCTCCGAGGCCCTTGGGCTGGAAAAGGCAACTACCGCGACCCTACTGGGGTGGGTTGACTTCTTCGCATCTTTACTCAGCTACTTCTCCTCTTGGTTTGCGGATAAGGTCAGCGAGGTTGGGATGGTAAAGCTGACGGCCGTACTTGCCGGGATTTCGCCGCTCCTCGCGGCCGTTAAAACATCGTTCACCGTTTTCCTCGGGATATTTCTAGCTCTCTTCGCCTTCCAGAGTTTCAGGCCCATATCCAGAAAGGTACTCGCCAGCTACCACCGCTCTTCCCTGGCCATAGGCGGGGTTAACGGCGTTCAGAACCTCTCGACTTTCCTTGGAGGGGTTTTCTTTGGCCTTGCGTATTCAATAGGGGAAATCCACGTTGGGGTTACCTTGAACGGGGCGCTCCTGGCGTTTACGCCGGTCTCAGTGATTCTACTCCTTAAGGCGTCTGCCATTAGGTGACATCACCATCGGTTTTTAACTTTTGGAGTTAGAAATATTTATATTTGTATCTACCACCCATATTACGAAATAACTGCATTAGGAGATAACCATGAAATTTTGGAAGCATGTTTGGGCAGCAATACTTGTTGTACTTGTCCTAGCCCTGCCGGGAGTGGCGGCTCTCTCTTACCCCTGGGCAGGATTCCCGGTTTTTGGGCCAGAGTCCGGTGCATACCCAATCCGCTTGGTTGGGGTTGATCAGAAGGACAACATTGCCATAGTAACTTGGGATGTGCCAACTAACTGCTTATCTGGTATGGGGACTGTCCTCATGAGCAAAGACGGCCATAATATTGCGGAGAGTGTCAATCTTGGCCGCTTAAAACCCTGGGGCAAGAAAGTTGCCGTTGTAGTCCAAGTGAGGGAACCCCTCTATGTGAAGCTCCGCATTATTGCAGGGAACGGGGTGTTCATGAGTTCCTGGGTCAAGCTCACACCGGATTCGCGGCATCCATACACACCAACGGGTGAAAAAGGTGTAATAACCCCCCAGCTATTCCCTGGACTGGCCCTTCTGATAGTTGCTGGGTTGACACTTTGGGATGCATACGACACCTACAAGACCTGCAAGAACTACGGCATAGACTCAATGGAATGTAAAGTCCAGGGGACGTTCTTTGTGGTGGGCCTTGCGCTTCCTGGGGACGAGGGCATAAAGCTCGTAAAGAAGGGCGCTACCAAAATCGGGGTAACTAGTAAGATTTACAGGGTTCTCAAGAATGCTAAAATTATTGACAACGCGGATAATGTTCTAACAAAATTCACCCATATTTTTGATGACATCGCCAAATATGGTGATGATGCTGCAGACGCTTTGGACAACCTGCTCGGGAGAGGGATTACAAGTGATGCCATAGAAAATACAGTGAAACACGGCGTAACTCTAAAAGCCTTAAGAGAGGGCATCGAAAAAGCTGACAGGCATTTTTCAAGGAAATTCAGCACCGTTTGGACTCCTCTCTGGGGGAGTGCTTACAAAGTTGGTGACGTCAGTGATTCCATGATAACTATCCCCAGAGGTAACGAGAGGATGGGATTAATACATTCATTCCTCAGGCATATCTGGGGTTATGAGGCAGAAGTTAAACCCATGACATCCTTCTGGCCTATAGGTCAGAGGGTTACCATTAACGGCAAAACCCTCCAAATGCCCAAGGTCTTTAAGGACGAAGGGGAGGTTGCGGAATTTGCAAGTGACGTCCTTCAGAGGGCTTTAAAGCTCGATAAATACAGGGGACAATTCACGAGTGGCAGAGTTGTTCTAGATGTTGATCTCTCAGACGTTGGCATCTACAAACCCGGAATAGACTCGGTAACGTATGTCTTTGCCTGCGAGGGAAGGACATGTGGCTTAATAACAATGTATCCAAATGGTCCCGAGGTAGTGATTTACAAGAGGTTTGGGGGATGATGTTATGGAGGAGTTGCTGCTTGAGGGAAGGCATTTTACTGTGAGGGTTTTTACTAACCGGCCTGTTGATTATGCTTTTCCTTTTTTTGGCATTATCCTCGTTGATGGAGAGTTAATTGCCGGCACGTGCATGATTGAGGGGGAGAGAAAAACCCTCTCCCCAATTGATTTAGACCCATATGTTACCTTTCAGGATTTGCTTGATTGTTGTGAGTTTTTCCTGTTTGATACGGAGGAGCAGGGTGGATATAGGGTTGGAGACATTAGGAGGCACGCTAAGAAGCATGGTTTTCCCGTGGGAGAAAAGACAAGATTATTCTGGTCAAGCTTAGGCGTATACATGGGAGATTACACCTTCGAACTCGCGAACAATACCGTAAACCTCCATTACTACAATAATTATCTCAAGTTGAGCAATGGTTGTCCTGAGTTTGAGGGGAGGTATAAGGGCACGATTTTAATTCCCCTGAAAGAGTTTGTAGAGGACGCTTTGAAGTTAAGCTACGAGTACCTGACAAAACACGGGCCAATACTCGATGAGCTCTTTATAAAGGAGGGACTTAGACCAACCAGTGAAGAGCTCTATGATGCGTTATGGAAGAGGCACAAAACGGTCAAGAAACTATATGAGGAAATCTTTTCTGGGGGTAGTAAATCTTCAGGGTGATGTTATGGAGGAGTTGCTGCATGAGGGAAGACATTTTCGTTGTGAAAATGGATGCGGGGAGATGTTCTCGAACAGCCGGGTGCTATGGTCGTCTACCGTTTAACCGTTAAGCTTAAAGGTTGGATGATAAGGCAGAACGCCCTTGAGGCCATCCGTATCCAGGTGAACAGGTACCTCCAGAAGAACGTTGGAAGGAGCAACTACAACTTCAAGATCAGGGTTTATCCGTTCCAGGTTCTCCGTGAGAACCCGATGGCAACCGGAAGGAAGGCTGACCGTTACGGAAACGGTATGCGCAGGCCCTTTGGAAAACCGATTGGACTTGCCGCCAGGGTTAGGAAGGACCAGAAGATACTCACCGTCTGGGTGAACGGCCAGCACCTCAAGTTCGCCCTCGGTGCAATGCACAGGGCCAAGATGAAGCTCCCCTACAGTGCCTACTACAGGATCTACGATAAGGAAGGCAACGACGTTACCACGAAGGTTCTCTCCACCATGAAGCTCTGACTGCATTCTTTTCTTCCTTTGACTTCTGGCGTATATTCATAATGGTTATTAACGGTGCCTCCCTATTCAAACCGGTGGGAGCATGGTAAGCTCGTACTTCAGGAACCTGTTCCTCAAGCTGGGCCTTCCAGAGGACAGGATGGAAGTTCTTGAATCCAAGGGGGCTCTGGTTGAGGACGAGTTCGAGAGGATAAAATACCTCCACTTCAGGGACTCCGCGAGGAACTTCAGGAGGGGAACCGCCGCGAGGAGAACCACCACACCAGGCCCGCAGATTCCTCCACCCCCACTGCTCGTTGATGATGTCGGAGATTCACTTGAACTGGTTGTAGCTGGGGCTGATGTTGTGGTTGTCTCGGAGACAGGGACTTTAGCGGGCTTGACACCAAGGAGGGCAGGGGCTGTACCCCAGGTGCCGTAGTTAGTCCAGAAGATTGGAACACCATATGGGTTCTTCTCGTTCGGCCAGTTAGTCCAGTACTCAGTGTTGGCCTCATAGAAGAGCGTTGCCATGTAAACCGGAGCCGCTGGAACGTCTTGGAGCCAAATCTGGCAGAGCTGCTTTATGTACTGGACCTCTTTGTTCTCGTCGACCGTCTTTCCAAACTCCTCTAAAATCTGGTCAACCTGTGGGTTCTCGTACTTGCCGTAGTTGGCTCCACCGTCCTTTGAAATGAGCATGTTGAAGACAGCATAAGCGCTCGGCTGGAAGGTTCCGGACCAGTGGAGGGCAAGGTCGAAGTCACCATTCTGAAGACTCTTCATAAAGAAGTTGGTCCAGTCACCCTTCTCTATCTCGACCTCAATTCCAACGGCCTTGAGCTGGTTCGCTATGATCTCACCGGCTTGGAGCCAGTCGTTACAGCCGGCACATGTGACGAATTTGAGCTTGAGCGACTTGCCGTTGTACTCCCTGATGCCGTCGCCGTCGGTATCCTTGATACCAGCCTCGTCGAGGAGCTTTATTGCCCCGGCAACATCACCGTACTTCCAGCCGTACTAGCTGATGAGGCCGTCAATACCAACCTTGTTGCTCCACTTGTTTAGGAGACCCGGACCGAATGGAACCTGCTTTGGAAGGTCGCTTATCGGACCCTGGTTGACGATCTGGTAAGGGTTGATTGCCATCGCTATTGCCCTTCTGACTTTCGGATTGTCGAGCGGGGCGTGCTTGGTGTTGAAGTAGAGCAGAACGGGGGCAACGGGCGGGAAGTAGGGGTACCTGTCGAGCCAGCTCGCGAGCTTGGGGTTCTTCTGCTTGGCCGAAACTATGTCGATATAATAGGTACCGACGTCGAGGTCGCCCTTGATGAACATGTTGGCGGCCTGGTTGTTGTCGGTGACGTAGAGCTGGACGATGTACTTTGGTCCGGGCTTTCCGAAGATCTTTGCTCCCCACCAGTCCTCATTCCTCTCAAGGATGGCCTTTTCCTGTCCCACTATCTCCTTGAGCTTGTAGGCTCCAGAACCGACGAGGTACTTCATCTCATCGCCGGTGAAGGTCATCTTTGGTATGTCCTCGGGGTTGATCTTCTCAAAAACGTGCTTCGGAACTATGAGTGCACCCTGTCCCCAGCCGAAGAACATCTGAAGCTGCCAGAGCTGATAGTTGGGGGTCCCCTCGAAGATAAACTGAACCGTCCTGTCATCAACGACCTTTATCTCCTTGAGTCCGAGGTTGCCCCAGTTCCTGAGGCCAATCTTTTCGTAGTACTCATAGGAGAACTTGACGTCTTCGGCGGTCAGGGGCTTGCCGTCCTGCCACTTGAGGCCCGATCTGAGCTTGACTTCAAAGGTGTCGTCGTCAACCCACTTGGCACTTTCTGCAAGCCACGGTTTGAGCTCACCGGTCATGAAGTTGAACATGCACAGAGGCTCAAAAACAAGACCATCTATTCCAAGCACTGAGCCTCCCGTGAACGGGTTGGCGTTCGTTGGAGGGGCGCTGTTGGCAGTGTAGAGGGTCTCATTCCTTGGCAGACTTTCTGCCGCCAAACCGTATCCAGCCCCGAAGAGGCTGGCCAGTAAAATGGCCATAAGGCCCATGGCTACGGCTTTCTTCATAGGCACCACCACTTATAATGTTGATCATTTTTATAGTTTAAGCCCAATCTATATAAACCTTTTTATTATATAGACCTGAGCCGATAACTGCAAAAATGCCCTAAATACCACATTGGGCTATCCAGTGAGCGATGTTCCTGAGGAGGCAAAAACGCCAAACAGCAAAATGCCAAGGTTACGAAAATTATAAAAAAGGTTAGAGTTATAATTTATATAGGTGAAAGCATGGCGGAGTTTGCATGGGGTGTTGTACAGTCAGCGTTTCAGTTCGAGATGGGCGATCCTCTCAGGAGGTTCATAGATACGAGGAGTGACTGGTGGCACTGGGTCCGCGACCCTTTCAACATAAAAAACGATCTCGTGAGCGGCCATCTTCCGGAGGATGGCATAAACAACTACGGACTCTATGAGATTGACCACCAGCTTGCGAAGGATATGGGGCTCAACGCCTATCAGATAACGGTTGAGTGGAGCAGAATCTTCCCCTGCCCGACTTTTGGAGTCGAAGTTGATTTTGAGAGGGACTCCTACGGACTTATAAAGAGGATAAAGATAACCAAAGAAACCCTCAAAGAGCTCGAAGGGCTCTCAAACCTTAGAGAAGTGAAGCACTACAGAAAAGTCTTAGGGAACCTCAAAAAGCTGGGGTTCTCCACTTTCGTAACCCTGAACCACCAGACCCAGCCGATATGGCTCCATGACCCTATAGAAGTCAGACAGAACTTCGAGAAAGCCCGGGCCAAGGGGTGGGCCGATGAAAGAGCCATACTTGAGTTTGCCAAGTTTGCAGCATTTGCCGCCTGGAAGCTCGGAGACTTGGTCGACTTCTGGGCGACCTTTGATGAGCCAATGGTGACTGTGGAGCTCGGCTATCTGGCACCCTACGTTGGGTGGCCCCCCGGAATACTAAACCCCAAAGCTGCCAAAGCAGTTATCATAAATCAACTCGTTGGACACGCAAGGGCCTATGATGCTATAAAAGCATTTTCGGACAAACCCGTTGGGATAATCCTCAACATAATCCCAGCATATCCCCGCGACCCAAACGACCCTAAGGACATGAAGGCCACCGAGAACTACGACCTCTTCCACAATAGGATATTCCTGGATGGAGTAAACGAAGGAAAGGTTGATCTTAATTTCGACGGAGACTACGCCAAAATCAATCACTTGGAGAGAAACGACTGGATAGGCGATAACTACTACACCAGGGAAGTGATAAGGTACACAGAGCCAAAATACGATGAGCTTCCGATAATAAACTTCGTAGGAACGGAAGGCTACGGCTACTCTTCAGAGCCCAACAGCGTCTCCAAGGACAACAACCCAACGAGCGACTTTGGCTGGGAGTGCTTCCCTCAGGGGATGTACGATTCAATAATGATCGGAAACGAGTATGGAAAACCCGTTTACATAACGGAAAATGGAATAGCCGATTCCAGGGACCTTTTAAGACCGAGATATATAAGGGAACACGTGACAAAGATGTTTGAAGCAATTCAAGCCGGCGCCGACGTGAGGGGATATTTCCACTGGGCACTCACGGATAACTACGAATGGGCGATGGGTTTTAAAATAAAGTTCGGCCTCTATGAGGTTGACCCGATAAGCAAGCAGAGGATACCAAGACCCAAGAGCATAGAAACCTACAAGAAAATTGTGCGGGAGGGATTACCTTGAAAACGATAGCAGTTGATGAGAACACCTGGAAAAAGATAAAGCTCCTGAAGGACAAGCTCGACGCAAGATCCTACGATGAGGTGCTTCAGAAGCTCATTGAAACTTGGCACCTAGTGGAGCTTGACAAGAAGATCGAAGACATAATCGTCGATGATGACGAAGCGGAGATGCTACTTAGAGTCATTAAGGAGAGGGGTAAACAATGACCCTCCCTGATAGCATCCTATTTGACGCAACATCACTGATAAAAATGCACACTGCAAGCAGGAGGAGGCTACTTGAGGTGACCCTAGCAAAATTCAACGTTTTCGTCCCGATAATCTCGATTTACAAGTATCTGGTATCTAAGGCATACATAAACAGAAAAATAGAGAACGAATTCAAAGTCCTCAAAGAAATCTACACCATCCTCCCCCTAACCGAGGAGATAGTTCTACACGGTGCAAAGATAGAGGCCAAACTCCTCAAAAAGGGGCTGAGACTTGAAGTCGATGACGTGCTCACGGGAGCCTTCGCAATAAAGCACAGAATGCTCCTGGTAACCGCTGACCAGGATAGATATAAGCCCCTAACCGAGTTTGGACTTGACATGATGGAGCTTGACTACTTCCTGAAAGAAGTAGAAAGGATGGTAGAGGAAGAATTAAAGGCCTAAATAAGTTCGGCAAAAGGACATATATGCAGGAAAAGGCTAGGAATGAACCTTATACCTTCAGCGTACTTGTAACCACTCATTTTTCCATAATAGAGAGCTATTGTCCTGAGATACGGCTCCCAAAGCTTCCAGATGTCGTCAGGAAACTGGCTTCTATGGGCCCTCACAGCCCTCAGCTTTGTTTCCATGACATCGGTTATATCAATGAAGTAGTTTGGTTTGTGGGTGTAGTAGAAGCCAACTGCGGAGACGTTATGGGGCTCAAGTCCAGCAATGAGGTCGGTTCTGTTGAAGTTTGGGAGACCCGAAAAGCCGACCGCCTCTATTCCGAGGAATCCCGCATGCCTGTGATCGGGGTGACTCTCGTAGGGGAGCCACGGATCGGGCATCAAAACCATATCAGGTTTCTCCTTTCTTATCACAGTGACTATCTCCTTTCTGACCTCCCTCGTGTAGGGAAGTTCGGTGTCGCCAAGGTCTAGGGTGTGTATCTTCTTAACCCCAAGGATTTCAGCGCTCTTTTTTTCTTCTTCAAGTCTCTTTAGGACAAGCTCATGGCGTGATATCCCATCGTCGGTCGTTCCCATCGAGCCGTCCGTGAGAAGTAGATAGACAACCTCAACCCCTGAGTCCGTTAGCTTTTTAATGGTGCCCCCGAGCCCGATAGCACAGTCGTCTGGATGCGGCTCTATGCAGATAATCTTCTCCACGTTCTTGAAAGGCTCGTTTATTTTGAAGTCAAGCTCGTCCATGAGTGCCGAAAGTGCATTGTCAAACCTCTCAAACAGTTCAAACCCCATATCATGCACCCCTATATTATAGAATTGCTCTATTTTATAATTTTTTGGAACCCCGTCTGTACACTTTTAACGGATATTTTTCGGCTTTAGGTGACAGTATTGACATTGAATACCGCAGCTACATAAAATGTAATTTTGGAAATATTTATAAATATTTGAGCACATGTAAATAATTAAATAATGCAAAACTCCAAAAAGATCCCAGTGGGGTGTAGTGGATGCAAAAGAGTGGGCCTTCGATAGTTTTAATGGTCCTGCTTCTGCTGTCCTTAACCCAAGTGGGCACTTTCTCCTGCTCAGTATCCACAAGCCGCTCGTTGAGTACTACAACCTCACGGGGACACCGTACTTCACTCTCGCCTTTGTCTTATACAGTTCAGTCTACAACGGGCCGGCCTGGGCTGGAAGCATTCCCCTTGACGCCTTCGTTGAGGAAGTGAAGGAGCTCAGAGAAGCTGGAGGGGACGTTATTATAGCCTTCGGAGGCGCAGTTGGCCCCTACCTCTGCCAGCAGGCAAAGACCCCAGAACAGCTCGCGCAGTGGTACATTCAGGTCATAGACACATACAACGCCACCTACCTTGATTTTGACATCGAGGCTGGTGTGGACGCCGACAAACTGGCGGATGCCCTCCTTATCGTACAGAGAGAAAGACCGAACGTTAGATTTAGCTTCACACTGCCCAGCGACCCAGGAATAGGTCTCGCGGGCGGATACGGAATAATAGAGACCATGGCAAAGAAGGGGGTTATCATCGACAGGGTCAACCCGATGACGATGGACTGCTACTGGATGCCAGCAAACGCGGACAACGCCATAAGCGTGGCCGAACACGTTTTCAAACAGCTCAAGAGGATCTATCCAAACAAAAGCGACGACGAGATATGGGGCATGATAGGCCTGACCCCCGATGATAGGAACCAACGACGACAAGAGCATTTTCTCGCTCCAAGATGCCGAAAAGCTCGTCGACTGGGCGATACAGCACAGAATACGCTCACTGGCCTTCTGGAGCATTGATAGAGACCACCCAGGCCCAATCGGAGAAGTCTCACCCCTTCACAGGGGAACCAGCGACCCTGACTGGGCCTTCAGCCACGCTTTCCTTAGATTCATGACGGCCTTCCAGCCGATTGCCAACGCGACCCAAGTGGCCGTTGCAATCTCCGTTTGACTTCTTTTCTTCTCTTTTTTAGGCAAAATTGGGGAAAGACTTATGGAAGCGGAATCCTCTCGACCTCTATTCGATCCCACGTTGGATACTCCTCGACTATGTAGAACTTTACGTCCCCTTCTATTGCATCGGCAAGCTCTTCTGCAACCTCTATGGGCATTTCAATCCGTCCTTTCTTTGTATTTATGTAGAGCCACTCCTCTGGAACCTCCGCTTCATTTACAAGCAAATTGTAGAGCTCTATTAGGTCATCGTACTCCGCAATCCCGAACCTTAAGGTTCCCTCTTCCGTGATTTCCATATAGGGTTTGGCGACGTTTTTTGCCATTCTTTTAAGCCTGTTTCTCAGCTGAACAGCGTCCTTAAGCTTGGCTGTGCATAGGTGGTAGTTCAGGGAGGTGTTCTCTTCTCCCCATTCGAGGATTTTCAAGCCCAGTTCAAGGCTTCCCGCTATAGCTGAACTTTCGTTGCTAACAGTTCTAAGTCCTCTTGAGAGGAGGGCATCTAAATTGGTCTCACTGAATTCAAGTTCATTTATGTTGAGAAACCTCGCTTCACGGGCGTCTAAAAACTCGGCGAACCACTTAATCCTTTCTTCCTGCCCCGGAACACTCGGCACTTCTCCGCCTACATCCCAATCAAAATCAAAAGCATTCTTTATGTTCTCAAGCTCTTTCTGGAAAATCCTTGAGTTGGGATTAAAAAGATCCGGGTGGAAGCGTATTTCATCCAAACCCGCTGAGTAGAGCTTTTCAAGGTTCTCTCTTGTGGCCAATGCTCCAGTGGTGTAGAGGTGGATGTGGAACTTCTCTCCAAAGTTTTCTTTTAGGGCTTTTATATATTCCACAGTTCTGTCTATCCTCGAGAGGGGATCTCCTCCAGTAACTCCTGCACCCAAGGCCTCTTGGATTTTGGCCTCTTCTATTATGTCGTCAAGACTCTTTATCGGTCTTTCATTTGCATAGCTTACATCCCCTCTCCTCCAGGGACTTAGGGGGCAGTAGAAGCAATCTCTGGGACAAACTCCGGTTGTAAAGAGCACCAACTTTGCTCCCTGAACGCAGAGCTTGCACCCTTCCGGAAGCTCCCCAACTACATACGAATAATACTCGGTTCCTTTCATGGTTCCTCCCTACATGCAGATTCTTTAAAAACCTTTGCTACGCAACATCGACCTGCTCGTGTGTTGGCAGTCCCCTCTTGTGTTTGAGAAGTAACTCATAAAAGAATTCTTTCATCTCCGGGCTCATATTGTCATCTAAAAGCAGATCCGCTTTTCCATTATAGCTCTTCTCGGCTTCTCTAATAAGTGTGTGAAGGGCTGGCAAAAGATGGTTTATCAACGCCCTCACAAGCTCTGGATAAGCATCCTCGTCAATTACTTCATCGCTTTCTAAGCCGAGATAAATCACGTATCCCCTCATCTGGACTGCCAGCACAAACTCATTGTCTGCAATCTCAACAAAAGAAAAATTATAGCTCCTTGAGTCTGTTTTTGCTATCATAACCCCTCTTACAGATAACGTCACCACTTCATCGTCAACCTCAAAGAGCAAATCCTTTGCAAGTTCTCTCTGGGCTATTGCATAGAGGTTTATCATTCGACCACCTCCACAATCTCACCGTTTCCGGGTGGCAGGATTTGCATTAACTCATCAAGATCCACTTTGTATCCCCACTTCTCGAAAATTTTAGCTATTTTTTTGGCAAGTTCGCTCTTTTTTGTTCTTCCCGGGCGGATAATGATGTACCTATCCGTATGAGCCCTAACTGCATCAACAGGCCCACACATTGGGAGCTTCTCTCCTTCATACTCCACTATTCCGATGGCGAGCTTTAGAGGAATTCCGTGATACCAGTTTCTCTTTCCATAAACCATGAACGCACCTTTGCCAAGATACTCTCCGCTTGGAGCTTTCTTTGTAACTTGATTTGGATACGCCCAGTAGGCATCTGCTGAGTAAACGCCTTCACTCCATGCTTTTGACATTGAAACGGCAAACTGACATGCCTCAAATATGGTCTTTTCACTCGCTTTCTGTCCGTCTTTGAGTACAACGTGAGGCGCTCCGTGAACATCAGCGTGACAATACAAGTCATTTTCGTTCATATGCTTTTTAACTACCATCTCATTGGTCGTTGCATCCTTCCCCCCTATAATGAGAAATCCTTCGCTGCTTATGAACCATCTAAACTTTTCAAACCACTTCTTCTTTCTTTTTTCAAGCTTTTTGACTTTAAGTTCCTTTTCTCTCTCTTCCTCAATCAGCTTTTCAATTTCTTGAATTTTTTTCAGTGTGTCTTCGTAAGCTTTTCTTGCTCCTTCCAGCTTGTGCTTGGCTTTTTTAGCTTCCTCATAATAAATCTCGGCATTTTCTCCTACGCTCCTGTTGAGGTAGAGCTTTACCTTTTTACTTTCAAGTTCGATCGTTACGGCCTTCTCTTTTGGATCTACATCTTTTATCATCTGAGCTACTTTATTGCTCGATTTTCTACCTTCTTCTATTCTTTTCTTGAATTCCTCCCACCCAAGCTTTTCAACTGCCTTTGAAAGCTCCTTGAGGAGATTTTCCACAAAGGTGAAGTTTGCATAGATTAAGTCACCAATCTCCTGATTTTCCTGCATTTGCCTCTCAAAACCTTTTATCATTTCTTCTTGCTTTCTAAGAGTAACCTCCAACCCTCTCTTTTTTTCCTGAAGCTTTTTGGTTCTCTCAATTTTTGCACTCTCAATGAGGATCTTTCCAAAATACTCATCTAAAGCCTCGCTGAAAGTCTCGAAGAATTTTTTTTCATAGCCTTCATACCACTTGAGCTCGATTGGAAGGACATCTATGGGTGTGGAGTCTTTATATACTATGTTTGGCTTCTTTGGAGCGTTAAATACCTCTCTCATCTTTTCAAAAATCAGCTTAAGTTCTTCTTCGCTCAGCTCATTTGCTTTCTTTTTCTTGTCAATTTCAGCTCTCAGAAGAATTTCTTCTGCGTAGAGACCTCCCATGTTCATTTTTCTTGCCAATGCCCTTACAATCTCAACGTCTTCTCCTTTAATTAATTCAACGAATCTCTCCCAGCTCACTTCTATGGGACTTTCCCTAGCTGGGGGAAGTTTATACTCATGCTTTGGTTTTATTGCTCTGTCTTTAAATTCTTCATAACTTAAAGCGCCAATGATAATGTTGTTTTCATCAACCAAAACTATGTTTCCTCTTCTAAAGAGCTCAGCTATGAGAGTATAGTTCCCAACCTTAATCTTCACAATCCTGTCAAAGTCATGCTGCTCAATATTATCAAAAAAGCCTCCACTTAGGTGTTTGCGGAGAAGCATCGTGAAAGATGAGGGCATCTTTGGAGCTTCTTTTATGTAGCTTGTCAAGTGAATTCTTTTGCCAGCCTCAATTATTAGCTCTTTTCTCCCTTCTCCTGCTTTATGGAGCTTAATCCTAATCTCACTCCCGTCATGATAAATCTTGTCAATTCTCGCACCTTTAAGAGACTTAAGCTCTTCAACTATGTATTTGATGTCAACGCTGCTCATTTCTTCTTTCATTAGTCTCACCTGAGGACGTTTATCTCGATAGTTTTTAAACTATATTGCAACTTGCCTTTCATGCCATAGCCAATTATTTTCTGGTAGGTTCTTTGGCGGTCTTCCGCTTTAACAGGAGAACTAAAATGATTTTGGAATACATTTAGAGGGATACTGTCAGGATAAGCATTGGAGTGTCGGGTTTAAATCCCAGACACCACCACAGAAGAAGAAAGGGAGGAAATATGCAAGCTGAAACCATTATTCACCATTTACTCCCTTAAAACCCCTTCACCTCAACAAAATCCCACCAGAAAAGAAAGTCAGGACGGTAGAATTATTGCAAGGCTTAAGCTACAGACAGACCCAGAATCCTTGGAATTAGTCACACAAGAGCCGAAGCAGTTCAAAAAATAGCGGAAGCAATCTACCAGCCAAAACTCCTCGCAGTCAAAAAACAGAGAAACTTCATTGCAGTTGAGGAAACAATAATAAAAATCAACGGGAGGAAAAGATTCCTCTGGGCTGCAATTGACGTTGAGGGCAAGGGGTTTTAGCAATCTGGATTGCAACCCTTAGAAACTGATAGGTCGCCAGGGATTTCATTCTGGTTGTTTTAAAGTCATGTGAGGGGCAGCCTGTCTTTCTGGTTGATAATGCTAGGGTACAAGCCAGCGTTTAAGAGTTTGGGGTTGGGTTATCTGCTGTGACTTTCGGGCCGAGGAATTGTGTTGAGCGCTGGTTTGGGACGTTGAAAGGGGTACGAAGCTTTTCTGGAATAATTTCAGGGGTAAAGAGTGGAAAGCTCAGAAGTTTGTTTTTCTGTTTGCCTTCTGGTATAATTTTGTTAGGTTTCATTCTGGTTTTAAGGTCATCCGGTGATTTTACTGAGTGGCTTCGGGAGGTGATGCCACGGTTATCCTGACAGTATCAGCAAAATAACCGAAAGGTTTTAATAACCAATGTGCAATATATGGTGGAAAATTTTTAGTTACGAATTCTTACTTAAATTGGAGGTGATGGAAATGAGCGAGGAAATGATCCAACAGATTATCCAAGTTCTGAAAGAGCAGGTTGTTCAAGATACAATCGTCCCAAGAAATATTAGGAAGGCTGCTGAACAGGCAATTGAAGTCCTAATGGATACAAGCAAGGATCCAACCGTGAGAGCCGCGGATGCTATTGCTATTCTTGAGGAGATTAGCGAGGATCCAAACATGCCAATGCACACAAGAACTATAATCTGGGAAGTATTGGGCGCTTTGGAGCAGGTTAAATGATTTGCTTGCCTTTTTCTTTTAGATACCATAGCTTTGCACTTTCTTCTACCAATTCCGCTTTGTAATAAGCTTCCCTTAAGCTTTTTCCGACGGTCACTATTCCATGATTCTGTAAAATAACTGCATCGTAATGTTCTATATACTTTGCAGTCTCTTTAGCCAATTCCCAGCTTCCGGCTGGTTTGAACTCAGCTATGGGAATCTTTTTCAGGTATATCTCAGCCTCGGGTGTTATTATGGGGAGTTCTTCACTAAGCAACGTGGATGCAACTATCGAATAAGGGGGATGGAGATGGACTATAGCTCTTATATCCCCTCTCCGCTTGTAGCCTTCAACATGAAGTTTCCATTCCGAAGAAGGCTTTACTAAGCTTAGGACGTTCCCATCAAGGTCAATTATGGCTATTTGCTCTTGCGTAAGTTCACCCATAACAGACCCAGTTGCCTTTATGAAGATTTTTCCGTTGAAAAGAACACTCAAATTTCCTCCAAATGCCGCGGTTAGCCCTCTTTCGTGAGCCAGTCTGGAGTACTTAACAAGCATCTCCTTAACAATTCTGCTCATTTTTTCACCACCTTTACTCCAAAACCGCAGGAGCTACAGTGGGCAATTCCCCCTTGCCACACAAGTCCATCGGCTCCACATATAGGGCACACCCCAAGTTTGCCACTTTCTTTCCATGCCTCATAGGTTTTCTCACTTATTACAAGAAAGATGTTCTCCTTTTCCTTTTCAAAATGTCCCAAAACTGGGGCACTTTTTAGTTCAAAAGTTTCCGCATCTATTATGACCGGCTCTATGCCAATGTTTCCTTCAAATTCGAGCTCATTAGCCGGCATTATATCAACTATATAGGCATCGAGTGTTTTGTCTTGATACACCATGAGCTCTAGAGCGTCGCTTAAATCTCCGGAGGAGGAGAATATATCAACGGTTATATACTTTGCAGATGGAATCAAAAGGGCGAAAACGTACTTAGAGCGGAAGAGGGCAAGTCCCCTTCCCAAACAAACCTCCTCGAGACCAAGAGATGTCAATATTCTTCGAAAATCCTCGCCCTCTGGCATTTTCTTTTCTTGTAATATCTGATCTTTAATTTTTTCCGCGAGGGGCATTGCTATCATTATAGGTTCGTAAAGTATCATTGGCCTCACCATAGAAAAGTGGTAATCTCGGCTTTTAGATTTTGTTGTCACAAGAGATTTGGTGCGGGGGCGGGGATTTGAACCCCGGAACCCCTACGGGAGTGGATCTTGAGTCCACCGCCTTTGACCAGGCTCGGCAACCCCCGCTTTCTGTACATTTTCTCTATACACCAATTCGGTTTTAAAAACCTTATGGTCTCAAAGTTTTATTATAAGCTCTGTTGCTTCCTGTTTTGTTATGAGTTATAAGTTATAACTTACAAGTGATAAGTTATAAGTTTAGAAGTTTGGGATAAAAAAGCATCATCTTTCCATTCTTTTAACGCCATCCTTAGTGCCAACAAGAACGATATCCGCTATATCAGCAAAGATGCCGTTTTCGACAACTCCCGGGATGTTGTTCAGCTCAATCTCCATGTCAAGAGGATCTTCTATCCTTTCGAATTTTGCATCGAGGATAAAGTTCCCGTTGTCAGTTATCACAGGCCCGTCTTTTTTAACGCCCATCCTAAGCTCAGCCTTTGCATTGAAGACTTCAAGCTCTTCTTTTATAGCCCTCCATGCTGCAGGGATGACTTCTATGGGGACTGGCATTTTCTGGCCAAGGTATTCCACGAGCTTGCTCTCATCAACGAGCACTATAAACGTTCCAGCCCTGTACTCAATGATCTTTTCCATAGTTAATGCTGCACCCCTTCCCTTGATGAGATTGAGATGGGGATCAACTTCGTCTGCACCGTCAATTGCGATGTCAATTGCATCAACTTCATCAAGAGCCACAACGGGGACGCCGTTCTCAAGGGCCAAGAGGCGGGACTGATGAGAGGTGGGAATGCCATAAACATCTTCAAGTTCCCCAGTCATAAGCATCTTTCCAAGCATTTGAATAAAATAAGCCGTTGTAGAGCCCGTGCCTAACCCGATTATCATATCATCGTCAATGAATTTCAGGGCCTCCTTAGCAACCATTCTTTTCATTTCTTCCATCCTTCATCCCTTCGTTATGTTGTAGAGGAGAGACTGATTTGAGTAAAATTTCGGTTCAGGCTGCAGGATGAGGTTATAGCTAAAAATCGTGAAGTACAGCCAGAACAGAAAGAATCCCCAAAAGCCCTTTCTAAGCAGAATTCTCTCATCTTTTAGCTCATCTGGAAGATCCTTAACAAGAGCGATGACCACCTTTGGTGAGAGCAGATAAATCAGCAAACCCGCGATGTAACCCATTTGAGCCTGAGTTGAGAGGATTCCACTCACTATCCCTGCTATTGTTCCAATTGCGTAAAATATGAGCGACATCTTGTTTTCAGCATTCACCCTCTATCACCTAAAACTTAGTTTAAGGATTCATTTAAAATACTTTCCATTACTCCTCAAAGTTCTCGAGCAGTCGCTCCCCTTTTTCAGTGAGCTTGTAGTAAACCCTTCTTCCCCTCTTGTACGCCTCTCCTATTAATCCAAGAGCCTCAAGTTCTTTTATGTGCTGATAAACTGCTTGATACTTCATTGGCTTTTCGAGGTTCTCCCAGATTTCATAGCCATACATGGGCTTCTCTCTTAGGAGCTTTAAAATTTCCAGCTTTGTCCCGCCAATTGAAAAACGCTCCCTCTCCTCTACATGGTAGCTCTTTAATCCCGAACCCGTAACTATCAAAGCTACTTTGTCCCCTTTTTCAAAATATCCACTTTCGTGGAGCTTTACCAAAGCCGGAATAACAACGGCCGAAGAATACTCAGCAAAGACACCCTCCTTAGCAAGAGCCCTTTCCCCAAAATCAAGCTCATCTTCCCTTACAACCACGGCCGTTCCATTGCTTTCTCTGACAGCTTTTATTGCAAGTTCCTTGTTTATTGGGTCTTTGACATATAACCCGAGGGCTTTGGTAAACTCCCTTCTGCTTTCTATCCCCAATATCTCAGCCGCTATTGGAGAGCAGTTTTCAGTTTGCACTGCAATTAGTTTGGGGAGCTCTTCAATAGCGCCAATTTCTAAAAGTTCCCTAAAACCCTTGTAGATGCTATAGATGTTGCTTCCACTTCCCGTTGGTACGATTACATGGGTTGGGTTTATCTCTTCCCATAGCTCAAAAGCGAGGGTTTTCTGTCCTTCAAGCCCGATTACATTGTTTTCGGGGGTTATGTCATAGAGACCGTTTAACCGGGAGAGTTCTCTAGCATATTCTATACACTCATCCACGCTCTCTCCATAGCGAATTATCTTAGCCCCAAAAGCTATCATCTGAATGAGTTTCCCTTTATCAACCTTCTTTGGCACGACAACAAAGGCCTCTTTATTGGCCCTAGCGGCGTAAGCTGCTAAGGAAGCTGCTGCATTGCCATCGCTGGCAACTATGAATCCATTGCCGGCATATGGCAGACCATATGAAACTCCTACCGTAGCAAGCCGATCCCTAAATGAGCCTGTTGGATTCCTCGTCTCGTCTTTAATAAAAACATCTATTCCAAGCTCTTCACCGAGTTTTGCTTTAACTAAAGGTGTTCCGCCTTCTTTTAGGGAAATTATTTTAGGCACACCGGGAAGTAGCTCTTTGTACCTCCATACTCCCCTCTCTCTGTTTTTCCATCTTTTGACATCCACTTTAGAATAATCATATGACACCTCAAGGAAAGCACCACATGAACATTTTGGGGGTATTATCTGTTTATACTCCCTTCCACAGTTGGGGCACTTTATCATCATCACCCACCAAAAAATTAAAAATCACTTGAGCCTGATGGCGTCAAGATTGTTGGGAGCCCTTGTAGAAATACCAAACTTCTTGTGGATACTTGAGGCAAGATCAAGGCACTTCTGAGGCTCTCCGTGAACTGTTATTACCCTTTCTGGTCTCGGCTTTACCCTTGCCACATAGCTCATTAACTCCCTTCTATCGGCGTGACCTGAAAATCCGTCTATCGTGTGAATTTCCATGTTTACTTGGATAACTTCCGTCTTTCCACCTTCACCGACTGTTGGTATCTCCCTTAGACCTCTTTGAACCTGTCTTCCCAAAGTCCCTTCTGCCTGGTAGCTTACGAATATCAGCGAGTTTCTAGGATCTGGAGCAAGATGCTTAAAGTACTCCACACTAGGCCCACCAACCAGCATACCGGAGGAGGCCACGATTATTGCGGGTTCTTCACTCTCTATTATGTCCTTCCTTTCGTTTGCATTTGCCACTGGTTTGAATATCTCATTTAAGAACGGATTATAGCCTTCGTGGAATATCTGATTCCTGAGGCCCTTGCTTAAATATTCAGGATATGCTGTATGGATTGCCGTCGCCTCCCATATCATGCCATCCAAGTATATTGGAACGTCCAAGCCTCCTACCCTCACGTAATCTTCAAGGGCTATCATTATCTCCTGAGCCCTTCCAACGGCCATTGCAGGGATAAGAACCTTTCCTTTGCGCTTGATCGTCTGAAGGATGACCTCAATAAGCCGCTTCTCAGCTTCTTCTCTCGGCATCTGGTAATCTTTGCTTCCTCCATAAGTTGATTCCATTATTAGAGTCTCAAGTCTTGGGAATTTTGCATTTGCTGGCTCAAAGAGCTTTGTGGGAATGAACTTGAAGTCCCCAGTCACGGCTATGTTGTGGAGACCGTTTCCAACGTGAAGGTGGACTATTGAAGAGCCCAGAATGTGGCCCGCATTGTGCAGGGTAAGTCTCAAATCTGGCGAGATGTCCCTGACTTCTCCATAATCAAGGGTTATTGTGTGCTTAACGACCTCTTTTATGTCTCTCATTCTGTAAAGGGGATCAATACCGTTGCTCTGCTGTATTTCAATGAAGTCCTTTTGAAGAAGAACCATTAAATCTCTTGTAGGCGGAGTTGCATAAATAGGGCCATCAAATAAGTTGTACCTGAAGAGGTAAGGCAACAGTCCAGAGTGGTCAAGGTGTGCGTGGGTAACTATTATTGCATCCAAGAGGCCTTCTTTAAGAACGTAAGTAAATTCTGGAGCATCAAAGTGCGGAAATCCCTTCTTGGGGTCATTCAACGCCGCAACGTTTACACCAAAGTCAACCAGCACAAAACTCTCATTTGTTTGGAGCAAGAGGGCACTTCTTCCAACTTCCCTGAATCCTCCAAGTCCCGTTATCCTTATCCAGTCACTCTTAAGTTCTGGCTTTCTGTAGATGTTTCTCCCAACCTGTCTCAGGAATTTTCTCCTATCTTTACTCTCAGACTGCAAAATCCCCCTAATAGAGTATATGGTCTGGGACTGCAAAGGAGGTGTTCTAACGACTTTTGGCGCCCAGTAAACTTTTTGGGTTATCTCTCTAAGCGTCTCCCCGTTCTTTCCAATCACAAGTCCGGGCTTTTTAGCCTCAATTATTACCTCACCAACAGAAGGATCGAAACTTATATTCGTTATTTCCGCCTCTGGCGGAACTATCTGCTTAATTAACTCCTCGGCCTTTTCAGGAGGAAGAAGAACATCCGGATCCGGCCTCACACTAATCCTCTTTTTGAGAACCTTTGCAAGGTTTTTTATAAGATCTCCATCCTGCATTACGACTTCAGGGTTTTTTACGTAGATAACCAGCTCCGGTCCCTCAAATTCAACTTCTGTTATCTTTGCCTCCTTAGGCACCATCTGGTTAATAATCTCCCTGATTTCCTTTAGAACTTCATCAACGTTTGTTTCTCTTTTTATCACACCAATCACCCCTAGAATCAAAGCTTCTTAATGATCTTCTCGACTTCTTCTTTAGAAAGCTCGCTATAACCTTCTTTTGTAATAACAACAACCATTATACCATCTCCAGTAAAGACGTCCCTTTTTATTGCGGTGTTTATAGCCTTTATGGCCAATTTAACGCCTTTTTTAACATTCATCTTTTCATCGTATTCGTTATCCAAAACAGAGTAAGCAAACTCCATACCAGAACCTGCAGAAACATATTTATCTTCAGTAATTCCTCCAGCCATATCAATCGAATAAAGACCCGGCTTCTCGTCGTAACCTCCTACTAAAAACCAGCCGAAGTAGGGGAAGTACCGTCTTCCATTTAAGATGTTAGAAGTCAGCGTTGCCAATGCCTTTGTGCTCATCTCTCTGCCAACTCTCGCTCTGTAAAGCTTTGCTTCTGCCCTCAAAAGCCTTACAAGGCTCAGTATGTCTCCTACACTTCCAGCTCCTGCTAGAGCTAAATGGTCGTCTATTTGGAATATCTTGCTAACTCCCTTGGATAGGATCATGTTGCCCAGTGAAGCCCTCATGTCCGCAGCTAATACCACCCCATCATTACAAACAATGCCTACTGTTGTTGTCCCTTTAATTTTGTCCAAAGCCAACACCCCTTTAGGATAGTCATTTTGCTTGAGAATAGAAACAAATGTTACAGTGGGGGTTTGACCGAGGGAGTATTTAAAGTTTTCGCAAAGCAACATGAGTTGCTCCTTTCAGATGGGCAGCTAAAGGAAAAAGCTTTTTATTCTATGAATTGTTTTACAGTAGTGTAACCATTGGGAGGTATGATAAAATGGGTGTCGAAAAAGTTCCCAAATACGATATACCAGTAAAGAAAGTTGAATATGTTTTTATTGAGCTGGAAAAGATGAAACCCCACGAGCAGCTCGTCCAAAAAGAGCTCGAAGCATTTATTGAAAGCGTAACAGGTTCGGGTATTTTCTGGAAACCAATGCTTTTGGCAAAAGTTCCCGGTGAAGATATGTACCTTATCGTTGATGGTCACCACAGGTGGGCAGGTTTAGAAAAGCTCGGGGCAAAGAGGGCTCCTTCTGTAATTCTCGACTATTTCAGCGACGATGTTAAAGTTTACACTTGGTATCCAGCGTTTAAGGGAGACCTCAACAAGGTTCTGGAAAGATTAAAAGCAGAGGGTTTGGAAATAGTTGAAGACGAAGAGGCTGAAGAAAAGGCAGAAAAGGGAGAAATAGCCTTTGCCCTCATTGGAGAAAAGAGCTTTGCCATTCCAGGTGGTCTTGATGAACAGAAGAAGGTCAGCAAAGTGCTTGATGAGATGAGTGTTGAGGGAGAGATAGAGCTCATTTACTATGGTCTCAAAGAAGACGCGAGGGAAGACATGGACAAGGGCGAAATTGACTATGTCTTCATCAGAAAAGCCCCAAGCAAGGAAGAGGTCATGGAGCTTGTGAAGAGAGGAGAGGTATACTCTCCAAAGACAACAAGACACGTTCTGCCATTTATACCGGATAAGATTGACGTAAAGCTCGAGGATCTCTTCTGATGTTCTTCCCTTTTATCTTGACGAGCTGAACGAACTGGTAGATAAAAATACAAAGCTCATAGTAATCAACCGGAGCCCTCTTGGACGAGAAAAGCTGAAAGGAATTCTACAGGGGCTTTATATTGATCCAAAAGATCAGGTGCCGTCGATAGTGGATATCTCCGACAGGTCAATAGCAACGAGCTCTTTCTCAAAGCCTCTCTCTAACGGCTCTACGCCTTGGATGGGTAGCCACATTCAGTGAAGAGGCTAAGGAGTCGACCCTTCATCGGAATTATACCACGATAAGCGTTGGCATTCTCATAGAAAAATTAGTCGCCCTTGCAGTCAAGAAAAGGAGAACCCCTGATAGTGACTGTTTTAATGCCGGAGAGAGACCACATGCTAATTGAAGGAACAGCGGCACTTCCAGTTGCAGCCTATTTAAAAGAGTTAGAGCGTTTTAGAGGCAGAAATATCGTTTTGGTTATCAGTGGGAGTAGGATAGGTTTGGGCGCCCTTAGAAAAATCCTGGGATGTTGAGCCGTCTTTTCCAAAACTTTTTATCCACCACTTCTTATATTCTTTCAATCGATGATGAGGGATCAACCGACTGAAGGATGATGAAGTCTAGCCTATCTGAGATGCATCCGGGGGATAGGGATGTTAAGGGTATTAATATTTGACGTCGATGAGACGCTTGTTTATTATGAACACTACAACGATGGGGAATGGTTTGAAAAATGGGGGAAGAAAGAGATAGAAAAACTTGGGATAAGCGTTGACCACGAAACGTACAAAAAAATGGTTAAAGGAGAACTCCCAAGGAGCTGGGTCGAAAAGCTTGGAGTTAATCACGTGGAATTCTGGAAAGCCATAGACAGGGCAAAGCTCAAGTACAGAAAATGGGCCGCAGAAAAGGGATTAATAAAAGCCTTCCCCGATGTGGATGCTTTGGAGAATTTCAAGCAAATGGGCTTAAAACTGGCAGCCGTTAGCAACGCTTCCCAAGATTGCACGGAATTCGTGCTGGAGCTTTATAACTTGAGGGAATATTTTGATGTCATTCTTGGTAAAGACTACAGGTATTTGGATGGCGCCAAGCCGAATCCCTATCTAATCAAAAAAGCCCTCGATGCCCTCGGAGTTCTTCCAGGTGAAGCTTTGGTCGTGGGGGACTCTGAATCAGATATCTTGGCAGCCCATAGGGCTGGCGTTAGGGCCGTTCAAGTGATGAGGTTTGGGAAAATGGAGGGGGCAGACTATTACGTGAAAGATTTGAACGAACTTGTACAGTTAGTGGGCTCATTAATGGATAAGGATTTATAAAGGAACGACCTAACTTATAATGCCCCCGCGCGAGGACCCACCCAATTAATGAAGGTGGGGGCGAT